>CAZIHO010000070.1:0-14481 GCA_964538875.1 uncultured Chromatiaceae bacterium | reverse complement strand
TCTGGTCGGCCAGTTGTTCCAGAGCCACCGCGAAGTTGGGTGCGCCCCAGAAGGTGACGCGGGGTCCTTGGTCCGGTTCCACCCGGTCTAGCAGGTTGTCAACCAGAGTTGGCGGCGCGTCCGGTTCCATGCGCCAAAACTGGATTTCCCCATCCTCGTTGGGCAGCAGGGCATAGCGCTGGCGCCCGTCCGGGTCGGCCCGAAACGGATGCTTGCGCTGAAGTTCTCCGGTCAAGGCCGCCTGAGTGGTCCACCAGAGGTGAGCGGGTTCCAGCCGGCGCGGTTCACCGGGAGCGGCGCCCAGCAGGATCGCCGCCAGATGTTCATGTTCTAGGTCCGCCAGGTTTTGCCGGGGTTGCAGGGGTTCCCGCGCCCGGATGCGGGCGGATGAGTCGATGCGGGTCACTTGCTCCGGGGTCAGCAGTTCAAACAGAGAATGCTGGTGGAGGGGAAACTCCCGGCTTTCAAAACCCGGCTTGCAAAAGGCGGGACCTGACGGGGCCTCCAGATGGGCTAGGTTGGTATCCAGCAGATAGATGTTGGGGATGTCATAGGGAGCGGCCCGATGGCGGCGCACCCGTCCCGCCAACTGGATGATGGAGCGCATGGACGAGGGTTCCACGATGGCCCAGTCATAGTCATGGTCGCGCCCCACCTCGGCCACCGCCGTGGCAATGACCACCCAGGTTTGGTCGGGCTCCGGATGTTGGTCCAGCCCAGCGCGGATTGCTAGGTGGGAAAAAATGGGGTCCGGGTCGCTGGCTTGATCGGTGTGGCGTTTGAGCAGGCTGTCGAGCTGTTCCTCGATGCGGGAGCGAATCAGCAAGGGATGCTGGGAGTGATAGACGCACAGGTGGAGACGCCGCTGGTCCGGGGCGCCCATGCGCGCCAGGGCCTGGGCGACCAGAAACAGGGGGTCGATGTGGGCTATGCGGATCAGGCCGATGCTGACCCGCTTGCCGGTGTGGGGATCCCGGATGGCGTGGCGGTCATGGAGTTCCCCGATTTGGTCGCGCAGGAGCCTGGCTAGGTCCCCGCAAAGGCTTTCCCGTGAAGGTCCGGATTGGATGGCGGTAGCCTTGATTTCGGCGCGGCGCCGGAGCGGTGTCTCGGCCAGCTTTTTGAGCCGCTGGTCCACGAAGCGTCCATGGGCCTCCTGGAAGTGGGCATCCGTCTGGCAGCGGGCTTGCTCCACATGGAATTCGTCAAACCAGGCGCAGCAGACGTTCAGGATTGGGTTGGGCTCGCCCCGGTTTTGCTGGTAAACGCGGCGGCCGGCCAGGTAGGCCTGAAATAATCCTCTTATTAGGGCCGGTGGCAGGGTGGCGGAAGACAACAGCACCCGGCTTCCCAGCATCCCGGCCCAGTGCACCAGCCGGCTGAGCGCCCATAGGTCCGCCACGTCGAAGTCGTCGGGCTCATCCAGTACCAGGTCGGAATCCAGCAGACGGAGCATGGGCGCCATTTGATGGCCGCCACGGGTACTTTCGGTGGCGGGCATCAGGTGGTCGATGGTGCAGATCAAGACTGGAGCATCTAGCAATTGCTGGACTCGCGGGCTGCCGGCCAGCCAACGCAGGGGGCCATCTTCCAGGCTGCCTTCATAGCTGACGTGGTTTTGCTCCTCCATCAACCCGGCAGCGGACTCCCGGCCTGCGGCTTCCAAGGCCTTTTGACTTTGCTGGTGTTCGTGTAGTTGCCGGATGGCGCCTCCGCCGACCAGGACCGCCAGGTCCTCGGGTCCCAGGTGGAGTCGCTCCCGGTACACCTCGCCGGTCTGGAGGGTGAGGGTCCGCAACCCCAGGGCGATGGTGAAGCGGGCGCCGCGCTCGGGGGGCGCCAATCCATAGCAAATGCGGCCATTGGCCAGGGTCTTGCCGCAGCCGGTGGATGCCATGTTGACGCCGAAGAATCCCTGTCGGGCGGCGGGGTCTCGCAGGGCGCAGGCCAAGTCATGGGCCCGGTTTTGCCACTGATAGGCTGGGTTGGTCTCCCGTTTGCTGAAACCCTTGTGGCGGGCGATGCGGGACAGGCGGCGGTCCAGGTAGGGCAGGGTGCGGGCAATGCGGGCGGCGTTGAGTTGAACGCCGATCAGGTGTTCATCCAGCCGCTGGTTGAGTTGCCCCTGCTGGGTGTTGGCGTAGGCCGGGAAGCCGGGATCGCCGAGGCGCGGGTTGCTCAGTTGGTTCGAGTAATAGTGGTCCGCCAGGATCAAGGCCAGACGGGCCAGATGGATCACTTGGGGATCGTCCAGCCACCGGTGCTCCAGCAGGTTCGGGTTTTGCAGCGCGGCCTGGGCGATGAGTTTGGCCCGTTCCCGCCAACGGGGGCTGGCGCTGGGTAGCTGGGCGGGGGGCAGGCTCCAGTTTTTTTTCAAGGCCGCCCGGTCCGGGCTTGCGCTGGCACCGCACCAGTCTTTGGTCAACCAGGAGCCGATATTCCCCAGCACGGATTCATCCACTGTCTGGTGATCCGGGCAGACGGGCAGCCGGTGGTGGGACAGGATCAGCCAGCCAACCGCCTTGGCGAGGGGTGGCAATTTACTGAGCGGGGTTTGGGAGCCGACGCTGATCCCATCCTGGGATAAGCGCTCCAGCCAATCCCGGCCAGGGCGGGGAGGCGGGTTGGCCAGCCGTCCCAGCCAGTCCCGGTCGTCGGTTTGGCCTGGGCCGACGAAGGCCTCGAAGATCCGCACGGAAACCCACTCGTGCCGAAAGGCGTCGGCCTTTGGCCCCTTGCCTTGCAATTTGGCTTGAAAGGTCTGGTTGGCCTTGCCGAAGTCGTGCCATAGGGCGGCCAGGGACGCCAGCAGGCGGATGACTTCACCCCGGCGCCAATCGTTTTCGTCGAGCCGGCGCAAAATGTCCCGTTGGGTACTATTGGTGGGCGTGCCGCCCTGGGCGTTGAAACGGCGGGCGTTGCCGACCACCCAAACCAATTCCGTGTGGTCCTTGCCCCGGATCCAGAGACAGGCCACGGCCGTGTTGCGGCGGGCGGTCTTGCGCAGCAACCGGCGCACGGTTTGCAAACCCAGGTCCGTGATGGCGGTTTGCCAGGAGCGCTCGCCCCGCCGCTCGGCGAACTGGTCGAGGATGTGACGGGTTTCGGTCAGGGCGTTGCCGCTACATTCCGAGACGAACAGGACGTTCATGGCCCCCGTTTCCCGATTGTCATGGCGACCGTCTCTAGGGTTTCGATCATGAAATCCAGGGCTTCCGCTTGAGTCAGCGCTTGGATGCAGGCGTTGCGAAACTCTTGGTCTTGGTCGCCGCGCATGGCCGCCAAGAACGCCTGGGGCAGGACCAGCGCGTCCTTGACCAAATCCGCGGCATCGAACACCAGGCCGCCGCGCCGTGTCTTGCCGTGCAACACCGCTAGTCCGTGGGGCAGCCCCAGGACCCAGGTGGCGGTGGCCCCTAGGCCATAGGCCAGGTAGTTGCCGTGGTCGAGAAACCGGTTGGCTGGGTCGGTACCGGTGCCCCGTTCGGCGCGGGTGAAGTCCCCATAGCCCACCGCCCGCACCGCCAGTTTGAACAACTGCTTGGTGAGGCGCGCCTCGGCGGTCAGCAGGTGGGTCACGTCCGGCGCCGCTTCTACGGCTTGGGTGGCTTGGGCCAGGACCCCTGCCAGACCGGCCCCATCGACCCGGAAGCCCTGATCCCGCACCGCCCGGTTGGCGGTCCATTGCTCCTGGATACGGGTAATGCGGGCACGCTGGATCATTTTGGCAGCTTCCAGGCGCAAGGCGTCGTCAAACCAAAATCTCACCCAGGCTTGGAGGTATTCGGTGGGGCGATATTCACTCTGGGGCGAGAACCAAAGGATGTCCGTGTCCCGGCCGGTGGCACTAAACAAGGGTGTTCCGCCGCCGCCGCAAAAGCCGACCACCACGCCCGCCTTGGCCAGTTCCCGCATCGCTGCTTGAGTGATGGAGGTGCCGGTGCCAAGCAGCAAGCTGGTGGTGTTGGCGATGGGGATGTTCCAGTAAAGGGAACGCTGCCCTTCCTCAGTCACATATTCGACCCGCCCACCGTTGACCAGTACCCGGCAATGTTCCAGGTAGTAGAGGTTGGCGCGTTTGGAATGAAGGATGGTCTTGAGATCCGAAGGGGAGAAATCATCCATTGGTATCGTCCTTATTGCGTGCGGGATGCCAGGGGCGACAGACGTTGCCCGATCCCGCTCAGGAATGCAAAAAGGTACTGGATGCGAAGGAATGCCGGAAGGAGGTGAGGGCGTCGCGGTAATTGGGGCGCCCGATCCCGGGCGCCCCGTGAGCAGGCGGGTTAGTTGAACATTTCGGCGGTGATGTTCTGGTACCAGCTACGGCCGTAGCGGGCTTCGGTGGCGCGGATCTTGGCGGTGGCTTCCAGGGGCGAGAGGCCGCCGGCGCCTTCCACGTCCACGATCTTGTCGTCCTTGAGTTGGTACACCGCCGCCACGGAGATGCCCCATTCCGGGCTCAGCAGGCTGTAGCAGGTGTTGACGTAGGAGGGTTCCGGCGTGTCTTGACCGCCCAGGGTGGCGATGATGGCAGCGGCGCAGACCTTGGCCTGGGAGTTGGCGGAGTAGCCGGACTTGGGCATGGCCCCGGCAATGCAGGCGTCGCCGATGACGTACAGGTCCTTGGCCTTCTTGGATGCGAAGGTTCGTTGGTCCACCGGACACCAGCCCGACTCGTCGGCCAGGCCCGCCTTGTGGGCGAGGGCACCGGCCTTTTGGTGGGGGATGAGGTTGATGACGTCGCCCTTGTATTCCTGGACCTGGCCGATCAGGGTCATTTTGTCCGGTTGGATGGCTTCGATGATGCCGCCGGCGGCGCCGCCCACCCATTCGATCATGCCGGGATAGAGCTTTTCATAGCCTTGCATGAACAGGGCTTGCTTGGAGAACTTGTCCTTGGCGTCAAGGATGATGACCTTGGACTTGGGCTTGTTCTTCTGGAAGTAATGGGCTATCTGGGCGGCCCGTTCGTAGGGTCCGGGGGGGCACCGGAACGGATTGGGCGGGGCCACGATATAGCAGACGCCGCCGTCCTTGATGGCGGAAATTTGCTTGCGTAGCAGCAGGGTTTGGGGGCCGGCCTTCCAGGCGTGGGGGATTTTTTCCGCCACCTGGGCGCTGTAGCCCTGGATTTTGTCGTAGGCGTAATCGACGCCGGGGGAGACCACCAGCTTGTCGTATTCGTATTTCTTGCCGCTGGTGCCCTTGGCAAAGTGTTGTTCGGCGTTGATCTCGACGATCTCGTCCTTGACCACCTTGACGCCGTGGTTGGCGCCTAGCTTTTTGTAGTCGAAGGTCAGGCTGGCGATGTCCCGCTCACCGGACAGGACCTCGTTGCTCATGGGGCAGGAGACAAATTTTTCCTCTTTTTCGATCAGGGTGACATCCAGCTTGGGGTCCGCCATGCGCAGGTACTTGGCGACGATGGTGCCGCCATAGCCGCCGCCGATGATGAGGATGCGGGCGCCCTTGCCGGCGGGTGCGGCGGCCGGCTTGGCGGCGGGGGCGGGTTTGGCTTGCTGGCCGAGGGCGGAGGAGGCCACGCCGCCCAGGGTGCCGAAGGCGGTGGCCGCGCCGGCCACCTTGATGAAATCTCTTCTGGAGAATTGAGCCATGCTGTCGGTCCCCTGATTATTTTTCGCTGGCATAGTAGTGGGCGAGGGCCTTCAGCTCCTCGTCGGATAGTTTCTGCACCCGGGTTCCCATTTTCCTGGGCTCGCAGCGCATTCCCTTGGCCCGGCATTCATGCAGGTAGAGTTCGGAAAAGTCCGGCCATTGGCCCGCCAGGCGGGGGGAATCATCCTCCTGGGCGCGGCCGCCTTCCTTGTGGCAGGTCTTGCATTGTTCCTCGTGGATGCCCTTGCCCTTGGCAACCAGCTTGGGGTCCACTTTGACGTTCGCCGACACCCATTTCTGCTCGGACATGAAGGAGGCGATGGCCTTGAGTTCGTTGTCCGAGTAGCCCTTGGCGATGCGGCCCATGATGGTGGAAGCCCGCTCGCCGCTCTTGTATTCGGCCAGCGAAGTTTCCAGATATTTCTTATCCAGTCCGCCGATGGTGGGCATGATGTCGCCGGCGCTGGCGCCCTTGGTGCCGTGGCAGCCGGCGCAAGTGTTGGCCAGCATGGCCGGGGAGCGGACTCCCTCGGCGGCCAGGGAGCCAACCGCTAGGAGACCGGCGGCGAGTACCGCGATCCGGGTGATGGTTCTCTGCATGGGTGTTTCCTCTGGTGAATCAATGGGTTGATGGCTTGCCACTGGACTTTTGGTCCAGCAAGGCCAGCACCTTGGCGATTTCCGGTTTCTTGGCCGGGTTGAGGGTTTCCGCCTCGTGCAAGGCGGCGCGGGCCAGGGACTCGTCGCCGAGATGCAGATAGGCGACTGCCATGCCGACAAAGGCGTCGGCGTTGCGCTGATCCAGCATGATGGCCTGCTTGAAGGCGTCGATACCTAGCCGGTATTGCTGGCGCAGCACCTGCACGCCTCCCATCCGGGTATAGGCCAGGGATGAGCGGGGCTCCAGGGCGATGGCCTGTTCAAAGCTGGCTAGAGCGGCGTCGAATTGGCCTTGGGCGGCTTGGGTTTGGCCGGTTTGGATCAGGGTTTCGGCGGAATCTTCCGCCCTGGGGGATGCGGAAAGGACCAAGAGCAGGATGAAATATACATAGCCATAGGGCTTTTTTAGCACGTCAAGCCTCTTCGTTGCTGGATTTTAGGTCTGGATAACGGGAGCCCCCGCCAGGCTTGCGCCGGGAGGGGGCTCCCAAGTTCCGCCGGGGCCTACTTGAGGGCGCCCTTACCGTACCTTTCCTCGAAGCCGGCGCGGACCTTGTCGAGCATTTCTTTCTTCATGCCATCGAAGTACCAAGCATGGCCGTCGATGGGTCTGAAGTATTTTTCCAACATGGCGTCGGCGAATTTCTCGTTGCCGTCCTTCTTGTGGACCACTTCCTTCAACTCAGGAATCCACTCGAAGTAGGTGTTCTTGGCCACGTCGTAAATGCCGTGCCACCAAGTGTAGTCGGGACCCGACATGGACGCACCATGGCGAGCGCGGCGGCCTTCGTGGTGCCAGATTTCCCACCACACCCATTCGATTTTCTCGTCAAAGGGACCGGGGGTGATGTAGCCGGCGTTCTTGAGTTCGTCCATGATGGCGGAAATCGGCTTGGCGAATTTGTCGTTGTAGAGGTCCACCACCTTGTCGAACTGCTGATAGTGGCCCTTGACCACGCCCTGGCTATGGCAGGCGGAGCAAACGTCTTCCATCTTCTTGCGACGCTCGGCCCAAGGAACTACCTCGACCACTGTGGACTCCTTGGCCTTGTCGCCCACCTTCGGGATTTCCTTGCCTTCCGGCACGTCAAACTCTTGGCCGTTCTCCAGGCGTACCAGGTTCATTTTGGTGGAGATGGGCGGGCGCAGCGTCCAGGAGATGCGGTCGCCCACATTATGGGTCTTGCCCTGCTTGCCGCCGGCGCTCATGTGGCAGGTGGCGCAGGTGGGGGCGGCGGAGTAGTCCACACCGGCGACCCACTTGTCGGACTTGAGATTCATCTCGTCCACACTGGCCCGGTACAGAATGCCGTGCTTGGATTCGTTGTAGACCTCGATCTGGGGATGGTCGGGACCCACATGGCACTTGCCGCAGGTATCCGGGGTGCGGGCTTGGGCCTTGGAGAACAGGTGGCGGCCATGGCAGGCCGAGCAACTACCTTCGCTGCCGTCCGGGTTCAGGCGGCCGATGCCGGTGTTGGGCCAAGTGTCGCCACTGGGCTTACCGTCGGCGCCGATTTCCACTTTGGCGCCGTGGCATTGCCGGCAACCGGCGTTGACCGCTGCCGGGCCACCCACCACTTCACCCATGAGGTTGTCCAGGGACGCCAGGATGCGGCCAGCGTGGGAGTGATGGGAGCCATCCATCTCCTCGAACTCAGCCTTATGGCACTTGGCGCAGTCCTTGGGGGTGACGATCACGGAGATGCGGGCTCCTTCGTGCTCGAAGCCGTCCTTATCCTCGGGGGCGGCACTATGGCAGTCTAAGCAGTTGACCCCGTTCTGACCGTGCTGGGACTTGTTCCACTCCCAAGTGAGACCGGGATTTTCCTGAAAATGGCAATCCACGCACTCTTTCCCTTTCGGATTACCCCAGTCCTTGCCGATGACACCGCCGGGTCGTGCCGCGTCCACCGAGCCTGCCTGAAACAGCAAGGCTAAACCGGCGGCGGCACTAGCCAGCAAGGCGACCAGACGACCTTGGCTAACGCGCTTCATAAACATCTCCTAAGCGATGTATAGGACGGCTTGCGCCGGTGGGTCCTCCCGCAGGGGTGGCGCCGCGCAAGCAAATTTCTTGTTGTGCGTACTAGTCAAGTAAAGGCAGGCTTTCCTAGCCTGTCCAACCCCAGGGGGGAATCCCTTGGGGACGGCATGGTTCCCCTCGGGGGAAAACCTTTTAATTCTTGTGGACGTACGGCGATGAATTCCAACACGAGCGGCGTTTTTTCAGCCTTGACTTAGATCAAGGCAATCGCAGCCGGATTTCTACTCAAGGCCCAGCCATGGAATGAACCGCGTGATAACGGCTGAGAGGCAATCGACAGGGGTGGGACCGCACCGGCGCGGGCGCCGCGGCCGGCCCATGCCAAGCCGGACCAGGCCCATACACAGGTGAGATAAGGCAGAGTGGAAGACGGCCGTCCTTGGCCAGGGTTCGGGCGTTAGTCGATCCCGTCCCGGACCAGACGGGCCGGATCGGCGCCGGCGGCGATCAACGCCGCTTGCAGTTGGTCCATCCAGGCGCCGGGGCCGGCGGCATAAATGCGGTAATCGGTCCAGCGGGGCACGTCGCGGCTGACCGCCGCCGCCAGCTCCGCGGGGCTGGTGGTGGCCGCCAGACGCCGGCAGCCGAACTGGTCCAGGGCATCATCCCAGGCCCGGCACTGGTTGTCGTAGGGGCTGCCAGAGGGGAGGGAGTCGATCCGGTAGAGTTCCACCCTGGGCACGTTATCGATGGCGATGGCCTGTTCGATCAGGCTCTTGACCGGGCCGAGTCCCTGTTCCACGGCCAAGAACAGGAGCGGATCGGTGGCCGCCTCGTCCAGCAGAAAGCCGCCCTGGGGACCCTCCACCAGCACCGTGGCGCCGGCGCCACCGGCCAGCAAGCCTGCCGCCAAGCCCGGTTGGGCCTGGCGTCTCAGTAACACTTCCAGATTGCGGGCGTCGCAGGGGCAACTGGCCAGGGGCACTTGGCCCCGGCTGCCGTCCTCGGTGGTCAGTTCCACCCGCTGCCCGGCCAGAAAGCGCAGCGTCTGGGTACGGGGTGTCTGAATGCGGGCGCGCAGATACTGGTCTCCCAGGGGTTCCAGGGCCCGCACCCGGCAGCGGATCTGCTGGACGGGCAGGTCGGCGGCGCCCCGGGCTTCCAACGCGTCCACCACCAGGTCGCTGACCGCCGTGTGGCAGCAGGCCAGCACGAAGCCAGCGTTGCGTTCCTGGGTGCTGAGGACATGGTCGTGGTCCCGCACCTGCCGGGTTTGGCCATTGGCGATCCGTACCTTACAGGCACCGCAGTTGCCGCTGGCGCAGCCATAGGCCAAGTGCAGGCCGGACTTGAGGGCGGCATCCAGCAGGGTCTCGCCCCCTTCCACGAAAAATTCATGGCCGCTGGGCTGCATGCGCACGCTGGCTGCCAACACCCGCAACCAGGCGTCCTTGGCGAATAATTTGGCTTCCGGATCCGGGTGGCGGTCGGCCCACTCCTGGGACTGGCGCAGGCGGTTGGTCAAGCGGATGACGGCGAGACGCAGGGCGTCCCCGTCCAGTTGGGCGGCCTCCTCCAGTTGCAGGGCCACTTCCCGCAGCAATTGCTCGTTGTTGTTCAGAGCGCCCTTGGTGCGCATCAGCACTTGCTGAAAATCCTGGACGCGGGCCAACAGCACTTCCGGCTCCGGCAACCAATGGTCCGTGTAATGGCGCTTGGGCTTGGCCTTGGCCTTGATGGCTTCCACCCGCTCCAGGACCGGATCCTGCTCCAGATCCAGGCGGGGATAGGCCTGCAACAAGTCAGCCACGGCGATGCTGCCCTCAAAGGTGGGTAAGGCCATGCGCCGGACGCGTTCCTGGAGGTCGCCCCGGGACACGCCGGCCAGGCGAGCAGCCCGGGATAGGGATAGGTATTGGGACATGGCGATTAATTCTGACCAGGGTCGAGGGGGAGGGGAGCCGGGGGGTGCAGCCCCCCGGCACCGCGCCCAGGCGGGCGCGGCAGGCCGGTGGGCGTCAGCGGACGCCTAGGGCTTGGTGGATATGGTTGACCACGTCGGCGCCGAGGCCGGTCTTGGCGGCCAGTTGGTTGAGGTAGTCTTGCTCCGCCAGGGTGTCCAGTTCGATAGCGAACAGGGACGCGGCGTACACCTCGGCGGCGCTGGCCTGATCCGGAATCGCCGCCACCAGGGCGTCCAGGTCCAGGGGTGCGCTGACTTCCCGCATGGCCCAGGCTTGTACCTCGGCGTCCGCGCCCGCTTCCTTCATCTTGCCGAGAATCCGGTCCATCTCGGTGCGGTCAATTTGACCATCCGCCTTGGCGGCGCTGATCATGGCTTGGATCAGCAGTTGCGCCTTGCCTTCCGACGCCTGGCTGTCGCCGGGTTCCAGGGCTGCCTGGAGATTGGCCGCCGGTTGCCCGGCGTTGCCACCCGGCTGGTCGCGGTTACTCAGCGCCTGGAGGGCGATGCTGGCGATCAGGCCGAGGGCACCGCCGCCGAGGGCGCCGGATACCGCCTTGCCGCCACCGCCCAACAGGGAGCCCACCAAGGCGCCCAGACCGCCCGCCGCCATGGGATTGTCCCGCATCTGGCCGCCGGCCTGGCCGAGGCTGTCGCCCAGCCCACCGGCGACCTTGCCTAACAGGTCGCCCAGACCCGAGTTACCCAGGGCATTCTGCACCTTTTCTTGGGCGGAACCGCCCATGCCGCCCCCCAGCAAGGAGCCCAGTAGATCCCCAAAATTCGCCATGCCGTGTGCTCCTTGTTCGATTCATTGTTAAACATAAGGGTATCTAGAACCATGTCGCCGGCGCTTGGCTAGCCAACGCCTGCCCCCAGAGCCGGATCAAAACCCATTAGACCATCAGTCACCGGCAAGGTTCTGAGCCGGTAGCGGGACGTAGCAGAGGCTATCACCCCGCAACTAACCCCTTTGCTAGGGCCGTCCAAAACCAGCGGATCGGCCAGGTTCCAAATCAGTGCCGATCCGCTGATGGTAGCTCCGATAGGATTAAAACGGAATAATAAATCTTATTTAGGGCACCTTGAACCATTTAAGGTGCCCTGGTGGGGTAGGGATGCCCCGCCATGTTCAAGCAGATAACTGCTTGAACATGCAGCAAAGGGGAAATCAGGTTGGCGCTTTGCGACTTGAAAAATAGCCTGGATGGCCATTTTTCAAGGTCCCCTTTAGTTGGGTGCGCTGGGGCCGGAGGTGGCAGCCATGCAGAGGCGCACCAAGTCGGGCAGGTTTTGCACCTCTAGTTTGGCCAGCATCCGCGCCTTGTGCACTTCCACCGTGCGGGGGCTGATGTTGAGGGACTGGGCGATGTCTCGATTGTGTTGGCCAGCCACTACCAATTCCATGATTTCCCGCTCGCGGGGGGTCAGGATGGCGCGGCGTTGGTCAAAGCGGGCACGTTGGTCGGCCGCATCTTGCTTGGCGGCCTGGCCCTCGAATGCCTCTTTGATGGCGGATAGCAATCGCCCGTGATCCAAGGGTTTTTCCAGAAAGTCCACGGCCTGGGCGCGGAACGCCCGGCGCGCCGACTCCACGTCGCCATGGCCAGTGATCAACACCACTGGGATTTCGCAGCCTGCTTCACGGAGGCGCTCTTGCAGGGTGAGGCCGTCCATGCCGGGCATACGAATATCTATCAGTGCGCAGCCTTGCCAATCCGGCCGGCAGGACTGGAGGAAGGATTCCGCATCGCGAAAAGGCGATACAGAATAGCCATTAAGCCCCAGCAGCAGCCCTAATGCGTCGCGAACCGACGGGTCGTCGTCAACCAGGAAAATCCGGTAGGCGTTCGTTGTCATGGCTGGCATCCTCTCGTGGGAGCGATAATTTGAACAGGGCGCGGTCACCGGCTTCGACGGTGAGATCGCCGCCATGGGCCATGGCAATCGCCCGGCTGATGGTAAGACCCAGTCCCATGCCGCTGGCCTTGGTGGTGAAAAAGGTGTCGAACAACTGCTGGGCCAAGGGTTCGGGAACGCCGGGACCGCTGTCCTCGACCCATAGTTCAAACCGCCGGGCTCCGGTGGCACGGCTGGACAGACGCACCCATCGGTGGCCGGAGGGCTGGCTGGCGACCGCGTCGAAGGCGTTGGCCAGCAAGTTGCGCAGCACGACCTGTATCTGCATAGGGTCCACCAGCAGGGTCCAGGGGGGAGCGGGGTCGATGATGAGCCGCACGCCCTCGGCGGGCGCCCTGGCCGCAAAAGAGGCCACGGTGGCGTCGATCAGCGTTCCCAGCGCGACCGGCTCTAGCCGGGTAGTGCCGTTCCAAAAGAAGTCCCGCAGCCGCCGTACCACTTCCGCCGCTCGATAGGACTCCGCCACCATGCCCCGGATGCTGGCGGCCAGCCGTTCGCCGGTGTCGCCCTCGGCCATCAAATGCGCGCTCGCGGTTCCATAGGCGGTCAGGGCGGTGAGGGGCTGGTTAAGTTCGTGGGCCACGGCCGCCGCCATTTCTCCCGCCGCCGCTAGGTGCAACGTCTGGCGCAACTCGTTGCTGATGCGCTGTTTTTCGTCCACTTCGGTACCGATGAAGAGGCCGACGAACGCCAAAATGGCGGCCAGCATCTGTAACTCCAGCACTGTTTCTGCGCCTAGGCTCATCCAATGGGCGCCGATCATGATGCCCGCTTGAAGCAGGAATGCGGAGACGGCGGCCCCCGCCGCACCTTGGCGGGCCGCCGCCCAGACCAAGGGCAGGTACAGCAGAAAAAAGTAATGTAGATCGTCCTCACCGCCAAATTGGAACAGCATCCACAGCATCAACACGGCAACGGTGCCGTATCCTGCGGTTTCCCAGCGCGGTAGGATTTCGGCGAGCAGTGTCCGGCCCCGGCGTTCCACCAGCATCAGGCAGAAGGGCAGGGTTACGATGACGCCCACGCAATCCCCGACCCAGAAGCGCAATAGGGCCAGCGGCCATTCGGCTTGGGGGAGCGCTTGGAACAGGACCAGCGCGGTGATGTAGAGGCTGCTGGTTGCCAAGGTGCCAACCGCCACGACCAGCAGCCAGGAGAAAAGACCGCGCTGTTCGTAGAGGATGTGTCCGGCCTCCAGATGCCGCCGCAGCACTTCGCCTAGCATCCCATAACTCGCCGTTAATATCGCCGCTAGGGCAAAGGTGGCCGGCAGGGTCACGGGTAGCCCCCGAACCAATATCTCGCCCACCAGCAAGGAGATAAACCAGGGGATAGCCGCCGATTTGCCTACGTGCAGCCAGTAAACCAGGCCCAAGGGCAGGGCGGGGTTCCAGGGCGTGATGTTCAGTCCGTGGAGGGGATACACGTAGCTCGTCCAATCCAGGGCCACATAGGCGGCGGCGAACAGGAGCCCCTGGGGGACGGATGCGAACGGGGCGGCCATGAAATTTCCCTGGAAACCTTGTTGCTGCCGCATTGTCCGTTTCCCCCGGTATCAGCGCATCGGAAAAATCCCCTAGGGGGTTCACTTAGCGTAGATGGCCGCTAGCCGCTTGGAAAGCCATGGCGCTTTCCCGCCCCATTGGCAAGGTTTTGCGGTCCTAAGGTATCAACCTAAGGCTCACCCGTATTTTCAGGGCTGAAGTCTTCAACTAATCTTCGAATATGGCTTAGATCCCCATTAGCTAACCTGCGAGATTCCCCATGTCCTATTTTCGTACCTGTTTGACCCGGTCCCTGACGGTCTGTTGGGTTGTTTCCCTACTGGGTTTGGTACCCACCGTCGCGGCCGCCGCTGAATGCCGCAAAGAACCAAACGCCCAGTGCAAAGGCAAGGCGCTGCGCAATGTGGACTGGCGGGGGGCCAATTTGGATGGTGCCAACTTCCAAGGAGCCAATTTGGAATTTGCCAATCTGTCGGGAGCTAGCCTCAAGGCGGTGAATTTTCGGGGTGCCAACCTCCAGTTCAGCCACCTGGAGCGGGCCGACCTGACCGGCGCCAATCTGGAAGGGGCGCGCCTGAACCGGTCTAACCTGGAGGGTGCGATTCTGACGGGGGCGCGTCTCGCCCAGGCCGGGCTGGTCATGACCGACCTGGAGGGGGCGGATCTTGGCGCGGCGGACCTGACGGCAGCGGACCTGAAACGCGCCGATCTGGCGTCCGCCAATTTGCAGCAGGCGGACCTCCGCAAGGCCCGGCTCAACGGAGTGCATTTCAATAATGCCGATTTGAACGCGGCCAATCTGGAGGGGGCCAGCATCCGCCGGGCAC
>CAZIHO010000069.1:16304-18966 GCA_964538875.1 uncultured Chromatiaceae bacterium | reverse complement strand
GATACGGAATGATGGGCCTTCTTAGCCAGGTGAAATGATAGGAATAGCTAGACTGGCAGCGGCGATCGAATAGCTGTCTGGCCAAGGGTTGGATCTTTCCATCGCGGGCCATTTCCTGCCTAGGTAGCGGATCTGCGGGATCTTGGTGCATTGTTCTGCTGGGATGGATTGCCCCCGGCGGCCGGGGTGGCGCAGTAACTTTATAGGATGATTGGCCGAGGGATGGGAATGATAAATTTGCCGCCCGCCGAGCGATAAGCCTGCTGTTGTGAAAGGATTTCATCAGCAAGGTTCCAAGTCAGCAATAGGGTGTAGTCCGGCCGGCGCCGGGCCAATTCTTCCGCCGCCACGATGGGGATGTGTGTGCCGGGTGTCAACCGTCCTTGTTTGTGGGGGCTCCGGTCGGCGACAAATGCCAACCGGCGATGGTCCAGTCCGCAGTAATTCAGCAAAGTACTCCCCTTGGCCGCAGCGCCATAGGCGGCCAGAGTCTGGTTGCGCTGTTCCAAACCGTCCAACATGCGGTGCAGGGCGTCCCGGACCCCAGCTACTTGGGCCGCGAAGCCCGCGTAGGCCCCCGGCGTGGTTACGCCTCGGCGGCTTTCCTCCGCCAGCAGATCCGACACCGTAGCCCGGACAGAAAAAGCGCCCCGGTGGGCGGCGATCAGCCGCAACGACCCCCCGTGAATGGCCAGCCGTTCCACATCGATGATTTCCAGCCCATGCCGTTCAAATAGGGGCCGCAGTGCAGTCAGGGAAAAGTAAAAAACATGCTCATGGTAAACCGTGTCGAATTCCGTCTTGTGCAGAAAATCCAACAGGTAAGGAAATTCCAATGCGATCCGGCCGGCCGGCTTGAGCAACGTCCCCAATCCCGCCACAAAGTCATTGGGTGTCGGTACGTGGGCAAGGACGTTGTTGCCGAGAATCAAATCGGCCCGCTGCCCGGCATTCGCCAAGCGCTCAGCCAGGTCTGAGTCAAAAAATGCCACTAGGGTGTCGATGTCCTGGTCCCGCGCCACTTGCGCTACGTTCGCCGCCGGCTCGATGCCCAGGTGCGGCACCCCAGCGGCTCTGAAACTGCGCAATAAGTAGCCGTCATTGCTGGCGATTTCCACCACGAAGCTGTGCGCGCCTAAACCTAGTTCACTGATATAGCGGTCCGCAGCCTGGCGTCCGTGTTCTACCACGGCCTCGGAGTAGGAAGAAAAATAGACATACTCTGAAAAAAGTTCCGCCGGACTAACCAGTTCCGCCAGTTGCAGCAGCCAACAGCTTGGGCAAACGAATAAATGCAGGGGAAAGCGCGGTTCCGGTTTGGCTAAGTCCTCCGGGCGCAACAATCGGTTGGCCAGGGGTTGAACGCCCAAATCCAGAACCAACTGACCTGGTCCCGCTCCGCAGGAACGGCATGGGTAACTGGTGAGGCTCATGGTGACGGCTCTAGGGCCAGCCAAAACCGCCGTCGCACCCTAGCGCAGACGATAACTTCCTCAGGCTGAGCTCCCCATGGCGTCCGCAGAGGGTCCGCGCCCTGGTCGCGGTAGCGGCGGCTCCTACGAGCGGGATTCTTAGCAGGAATCGCCTCTCCATTGGCCAGCGCGGCCGCCAGGGACCCAAAGCCGGCACTCCCCTGAAAAAATGAGCGCAGCCAGGCGGTTAACATGGGTTCACAGGCTGGCATGCCGGCTTAATGGATATCCTGACCGCCCAGCCGGTCCAAATTTGACAAGCCACGGCCGTCATAACAGCTGTTGCTGGTGACGATCAGCAGGGTCATTGGCTTACCCAGGTACCGCACCACCACCTACCCATGATCGTGCCCCATCAATTGGTCCCCAAACGGCTGTGCGATCCTTGCGCCCAACGCCGGCCTAACCGGGCATCCGCTGCCACAGAATAGGGCGGTTCCGGGCTAGCCCCTGGGGCTTAAATCGAATGGCCATGTCCGCCCGACGGCGGGTATGCAACTCCCCGCATAGCATGACGGCTTGCAACGGGTTGGTTCGTCCTGTGGTCACCCAGGTCGCGGCACCACTTTAACCAGACCGGCCTTATCCGGCAACCGGCCGCTGGGGGGAGCTCCGGCTAAGGCACCCCAACAGGAAACCATCAGCCGCGAAAGTCCGGATACCTCGCATCTCGCTCGGACAGCAAGACCTGGTCCGCTAACGGCCAGTGAATCCCGAAGGCCGGGTCGTTCCAGCGCACCCCCCGCGCCGCGTCCGGGCGCCAGGGGGTGGTGATCTGGTAGAACACTTCCGTATTATCCGCCAGGGTCTGGAAACCATGGGCCACGCCTGGACCCAAGTACAGCTGACGTCCGTTATCTGGCGTCAACTCTACCCCCACCCAGCGTTTGAACGTGGGGGAGGTGGGCCGCACATCCAGCGCCACGTCGAACAGGGCGCCGCGGGTACAACGCACCAGCTTAGTTTCCTGGTAGGGCGTTACCTGAAAGTGCAGGCCGCGAATGATGCCCCGTCTGCTATTGAAACTGGTGCTGCATTGGTCAAACTGATCTTGCAATCCTTGCCGCCTGAATTCCTCCTGGCACCAAGTCCGGGCGAACCAGCCCCGGTTATCCCGGTAGCGTTCCAGCTCCAAGATCCAAACGTCGGCAATGCCGCTGGGGGTGAATTCCATGGTTGACGCAATCTCA
>CAZIHO010000069.1:0-16204 GCA_964538875.1 uncultured Chromatiaceae bacterium | reverse complement strand
TCAAATAGGGAACCAGGGCACGATGAATCTCGGCCCTGGTCACCCGGCGGCCGTGGATGCGATCCCGGATCCGGTCCATCTCGTCCATGCCGACGCTGCCGATCTCTGCGGAGGTCTTCTGCTGGGGATGCACCCGAAAGCCGCCGAGAAAGCGGGGAATATGGGCGAACACCGCACCGGCGTCACGGAACCGCACCAACAGATCCCAGTCCATGGCGAAGCGAAACGATTCGTCGATGGCACCACCGCTGCGTTCCCAGATGTCCCGGCGCCAGAACAGGGTTTCCTGGGGCACGAAGTCGGCCCAGGACAGGACCCAATCGACGTGCTTGGGCAGGATCCAATGCCCTACCTCTTGATCCTGGTCGTCGATCAGGATGCGGTCACCGTACACCACGTCCACGTCGGGATGGTTGGCAAAGTAGTCAGCGACGCAGGCCAGCGCGCCCGGCAGCAGCAGGTCGTCGGCATTCAGCCAGGCCATGATCTCGCCGGATGTGTTGGCGAAACCCAGATTGATCGCGTGGGACTGGCCGTCGTCGGGAGCGGAAACCCAACGGGTCAACCGGTCCCCGTAACGCTCCAGGACCATCCGCGTCCCGTCTTGCGAGCCTCCGTCCTGGAGCCGGTATTCCAGCTTGGGATAGCCCTGATCGAGCACACTGCACAGGGTCCGTTCTAAAAAATGGCCTTGGTTGTAGGAAGGTGTGACCAGGGAAATGGCCGGCAGCTTAGCTTCTGGCACGGTGCCCACATAGCGGCGCGGGAGGCGCAACGGCCGTGGCGGATACTGATTGAGATTGCCGATGCGCGGACCAAAGCGCCTGGCTAATGCCGCGGCGCCGGCCTTGACGGTCTGCACCGGACTCAACACCCAGTGTGCGCAGCGGTAGGCCCAGAGGGCGCGACTCAGCTCGCGGATCACCCTGTCCTTGTCGATGCAGTCATTCTCGCTAGCCGCGAGCCGCAATTTGACCTGGGCCAGCTCGGATTGGGTGGTGGCCAGGCAGCTGCGCAATTCGCTGATTTGGGCGGCTTGGTCGAGGATGACCCCCCGTTTCTTCGCGGACTTGGCCTCCTCCTGGTAGGGAACCAAGCCGCCCCCGTCGATCCCGGAGTCGCCGGCGTAGCCGCGTAGCACGTCTTCAAGAATCGGGGGATAAAACAACAGGCAGTCGTTGACTACCGCGACCCGGTGGTGCTCGCTCAAGGCGCGAAGGCCTGACAATACCTCGTGAAAGGCGGGCCACTGGCTGGCCTCCTGAGGCACGGGCAGCGTTCCGAGGAATCGCCGTGCGTTATCGATCACCACCACCGAACCGGTGTTGAGGGTTCCGATGGAGGTTAGCTCCTCCAGCAGCGGACACTGAGACAGGCCAGCGGCCGTCGCTTCGGCTGCATCCCCGCAGGCATTCAGCCAGTAGCACACCGAAGCGGTGCCGAGCGCCGGTCCTAGCTCGGCCAGCACCTGGCGGGAATCGCCGCGCCGGAGTTCCACGTTGGGCAATCCCGCTAGGCGTTGATGCGCCTCCTGGAATAGGGGTTCCGGCCGCTCGATGCTGTAGACACGGGGAAACAGATCCTGCAGGGCGGCCGGCGTATCACCCTGGAAAGTCCCGGTCGCGCACAGGACCTCGAAGGGGATTACTTGGATCAGCCGCTCCGCCAGGCGCCGGTCTAGGGACTTGGTAACGGTACCCACAGGTTAAAACTCTGGTTCTTTATTGGTAGGCGCACGCCAGTCATGCATGCCGATCACTCTCCGGGAAGGTCACAACAGATCTGCAAAAGCCGGCCGCAGGCGCCGAAACAGCAGGAATGCGAGCCCACAGTACAGGCCGCCTGCGAGGAAATATATCGCCAGCCCTACAAAATCTGGTTCCTGTCCTACAAATAGGACCAGTCGTAACTGGGTGACAATAAAGGTCAGGGGGTTGGCCATCAGCCAGGGCCCCAACAGGGCGGGGACGGAGTCGACATCATAGAAAATCGGCGTCAGGAACAGAAGCGCGTGGCTGACCATTCCGGTTAGCTGTTCCACATCTCTCACCATAACCCCGAGTGCCGCCAGCAGCCAGCCGGTACCGAGCAGCACCGGCAGGAACGCGAGCAGAACTATTGGGAACCAGAACCAGGATGAGTGCGGCAGCCCCACCAGCAGCAGGTAGCCGGCCGTCCATACCCCGACGCCTATGAGCGCATGGGCCAGGACGGCGATCACCAGCACCCAGGGCAGTATCTCTAGGGGAAAGACGACCTTTTTCACATAGTTGGGGGAACTGGAGATCAGGGTCGGTGCCCGCCGCAGGATCTCGCTGAAAGCGTTGAACAGGATCAACCCGGCGAATAGCGTGAGGGCGTAGCTGCTGGTGCCGGCGCCCGGAAACGGGCGGACCTGGAGGATGACGCCAAAAGCCAAGGTATATACGGCCAGCAGAAACAGGGGTTGAACGAACGACCACAACACCCCGCCAAAGGAGTCGCGGTAGCGGCCGGCGAACTCCCGCCTAGCCAGCTCCAAGGCGAGGGCGCGGCGCGTCCAAATGAGACGGCAAGGGTTCACCCGCAGTTCGCGCCAGAGGTGACCGGCGAGGTGCGGGTATTGAGGGGGATAGACATCAGCCGATTTTAACCGCAAGGAGGGTCCGATGGCGGTGGCCGGTGCGAGCCCCTGGGGCCGGGGCACGGCGCGGCCACGGCCAGGGGCCGCCCGCCCCAGGTTTTACGGTAGAATATTCCGCGTTCATGCGCCCAAACTTCCGCCCTGCCGAGGTGCTTTGCCGATGGTTTCTTCTGAACCCGACGCTTGGTTGATCCAAGGGGTGAAAGATCCTCAGTTGGTGCAGCCCGACTGGGAACCCAGCCATCCGGTTCCCATCGCCGGGGTCAGGATCAAGTCAATCAACAACGTACTGAGCGATAACGGCTGCTTGACGGAGATCTACCGCCGCGACTGGGCCTTGGACGGCCTGCCAGTAGCACAGGTGTTTCAGAAGTTGCTCGCCCCCGGTATGGTTTCGGCTTGGCATGCTCACCGGCACACCACCGACCGCCTGTTCATCGGCGGGGGTCAAGCCAAGATCGTGCTGTACGACGGCCGCGCGACTTCTCCAACCGCAGGTGCCCTAGCGGAATACCGCTTCGGCGTCGAGCGCCCGGCCTTGCTGGTGGTCCCACCGGGCATTTGGCACGGGGTCAAGGCCCTGAATGGTCAGCCGGCCCTGATTATCAACCTGGTTGACCGGGCGTATGCGTACCAGGACCCGGACCACTGGCGCCTGCCGGCCGATTCTCCCGACATTCCCTACCGTATCCTCTGACAGCGCCCTGATCCCGCGTGCCTGATCCGCTCGTCTCCATCGTCATCGCCGCATTTGGCCGGCCCGAGGTGCTGGCCTGCGCCATGGAGAGCATCCGGGCTCAACAGGTGCAGGACTGGGAACTGCTGGTGGTAGCCGACGCCTGCGAGCTCACGGCGAGCTTCATGCAGGACAGCGGCGCGCTGGCTGACCCGCGCATCCGCTTCTGGAACCTGTCGCGGAACGTCGGTGACCAGTCGGGCCCCAACAACTTCGGCACGGCCAGGAGCAGGGGGCGATTCCTCGCCTTTCTCAACCAGGATGACCTCTGGTTTCCCGACCACTTGGGGGTGTGCCTAGAGCATTTGGATACCACGGGGGCGGACATCGTGTTCAGCTACAGCGGGGCTCTGGTCCCTGCCTCCCGGGAGGAGTTGGCCGCTGGGCTCTGGCTGGGAGGCATCACCGGGGTGCCCCAGGGCGGCCGCTGGGACCCGGTCCGCACCTTCGCCCCGGCGAGCAGTTGGGTGCTGCGGCGGAAACTGGTGCGGCAGGTGGGACCCTGGCGCCCGGCCAGGGAATGTTTTGCCGCCCCGTCCCATGACTTCCTGTACCGCGCCTGGCGCCGCGGCCTCGCCATCCGCTGCTGCCCAGAACTGACCGTGCTGATATTTTCTTCAGGGGGCCGGAAAGACTCCTACCTCCAGGACCTGTCCCACGAGCAGGCCTGGTGGCTGCGCCAGGCGGGTCTTGACGACCTGACCCGGGCGGCACTGTGGCACCGGCTGGCCTATCAGCACCCGCAACCAGACGGGGTGCGGCGCCGTCTGGCCGGGGGCTTGCAGGCTGCCGGGCGCGGCCTGCTGCACGGCCTGGCCCGGCTCGGCGTCGACCCGGTCGCTGCGCGTTATCGCCTGGGTCATTGGCGGCGCCCGGGCGACTATCTGGACAGCCTGAGGGTGCAGCGCGGGCTAGGGCGTCTCACCCGCCCCGGCCAGGACCTGGCCCAGGCGCACCGGCGCGTGGTGGAACGCACTTGCGCTTATTGCTGGGACCAGGTACTGGACTTCTCGCGGCGCGGCCAGGCCCACCGGTATCAACTGGATGGCTGGGCGTTTCCGGAAGAGTGGGGCTGTTGGACCGAGGGTCCGCGGGCGAGGATGCTGTTGCGCCTCCCGGACCAGCGCCCGCCCATGCTGCTCCTGCGCCTGCAGGCCCGTGGCCTGATCGCCAGGGGGCATCGCCAGCAACGCATCCAGGTAGGCATCGATGGGGTAGGGCTGGCCTGTCTAAGGGTTGAGAGTGCCGAGCCGGCCAGCTTTAGGGTACGCTTTCCGGCCGGCCTGCTCACCAACCGGGCGCCTGCCGTGCTGGAGTTTGTCATGTTCGATAGTGTCGTACCGGCCCGGCTGACCGGTGCCCCGGACCACCGCCGCTTGGGTCTCGGGATCGGGACCCTGAGCATCGGCCCTGCGCCCCCCTGGACGACCGGGCCCTGGCAGCTTCCGGCGTTCGCCCAGCCCTTGCCCAAGGCGGACCGGACGTGACCCAGGGAGAAATCGCCATCACCGCCTGTGGCATCTCCAAATGCTACCGGGTGTTCGACAACCAGCGGGCCCGCTTGCGTCACGCCCTGTGGCCGGCCAGCGGGACCGGGTTGAAAGAGATTTGGGCCCTGCGCGACATCGACTTTGAAGTCCGCCGCGGCGAATCCGTGGGCATCATCGGCCGCAACGGCAGTGGTAAAAGCACCCTGCTGGAGATCGTCACCGGGACCCTCACTCCGACCAGTGGCCGCGTCCAGGTCAACGGCCGCATTGCCGCGCTGCTGGAGCTGGGCAGCGGCTTCAACCCCCAATACACCGGGCGGGAAAATGTCATTTTGAATGGCATGCTGTTCGGCCTCACCCGTGAACAGGTGGAGGATCGCTTTGATCGCATCGCCGCTTTCGCCGATATCGGCGACGTTCTGGACCAGCCGGTCAAGACCTATTCCAGCGGTATGCTGGTGCGCCTGGCGTTTTCCGTCCAGGTTGCGGTCGATCCCGACATCCTGGTGGTGGACGAGGCCCTCAGCGTGGGTGACTTCTTCTTCCAGCAAAAGTGCCTGGGGCGATTGCGGCGTATGCAGGACGAGGGCCTGACCCTGCTGCTGGTGTCGCACCATATGGGCACGGTCGCCGACATCTGCTCCCGCGTGCTCTATCTGCGCCAGGGGGTGATGCGGCAATTCGCCCACAAGGGTGCGGCCATCCGCGCCTACCTGTCGGAACAACTGGATCTGGCCGCGGACGCCCCGGCCCTAGCAACGGCGGACCAGGTTGGCGGGGGACCTGCGCACGATGCGCTCATCCCCGGTGACGTGCTGTGGCGCAACTCGCGCACCGGTCTGGAGGTAGCGGGGGGGATTGCCGCGGTCTGTATCCTGGACGGGGCAGGGCGCGCCGCCACTTCGGTGCCCATGGGCGGAACCTTGCGGGTGGAGGTCTATTATTTTCCGGACCCGTCCCTTGCAGGACACATCTACCTGACGCTCAGGAACCGCTATGACGAAGTGGTGTTCGCGACCAGTACCTACCACCAGGACCTGGAACTTGCGCCGCTACCCGGCGGGACCATTGGCGTGGCCCAGTTCGACATGGTGTTTGATCTGGAAGCGGGCGAATACTCCCTGTCGGCCGCGCTAGGTCAACCGCTCCCCCCGAACCGGATCAAACGGGTGTTGGATAGGAGTGCGCAGCTAGGCCCGATCACGGTCCAACTCGACTACGAGCAGGACAAGGCCCCGTTTCTCGGGCACTACGGGCTGCGGATCGCGGTGCGACTGGGGGTCCGGGATGGCCTTCATCTTAAAGACACAACGGAGACTCACCCCTATGCCGTCCTCTAACCGGCTGTTCCACCTGACCTGCCACAAGGCCGGCAGCCAGTGGGTCCGTGACGTCCTCACGGATCCGGCTGTCGTCGCCTATTCTGGTAGGCCCTGGTCCCGGATCACGGGGCTCTATCAAGCCTATAAAGAACCAGAGTTCCCAGACCATCAATTCTCCGGTCCCCTGTACTGCGCCAGCTTGACGGATTGGTGCGCGCTGCGGCGTCAAGGTGACCGCGCCCTGGTGGTACACCGGGACCCCAGGGATATGGGAATATCGCTACTTTACAGCATGTTGTACTCCCATAATGAGAAGGATGACGTCGCTTCGATCCGGACCTTGCTGCTTAATGTAGGCCCCCGGTGCCAGTTAGTGATCCCCATGCTGCTGCAACATCCGGAACTGGTCAGCATGGTCAGCTGGTACCAGGACCGTCCGCCAGACGATGTGCTGCTGGTGCGTTATGAAGACCTCGCCCACGGAGAAGTGCAGGAGTTCAGCCGTATCGTGCGCTGGCTGGGATGGCCGGTGCCGGACCAGACCCTGCGCGAGGCCGTGCATCGACACTCGTTCCAGGTACGGAGCGGGCGCCCTACCGGCGAGGTCGATGCGGCTAGCCATCACCGTCGCGGCATACCCGGTGACTGGAAGAACCACTTCGACCGCTCACTCGGACAACTTTGGGAACAAGCCGAACCGGGGGTGTTGCAACAGCTGGGCTATGAGCGGGGCAACGACTGGTGGCAGGCGCTGCCGGAGCCTGTTCCGGCCAGCGACGCAACCGGCACATCGGACCATCCCGACCTGACGCAACTACAGCAATCCATCAGCTTACTGCGTCAACGGATCGTCTTGCTTGAACAGGAGGTTAAAACCAAGGAAGCCGTGATCCAGGATTTGAAAGGGGCCTGTGATGAACGGCTAGCGCTGATTCAGCGCCTCGACGCCGAGCTGGCCCGGGCTCGGTAATTTCACCCCGGCTGACTTCCCGCGCCCCTGATGCACCCCAAGACCCGCGCCCCATGATCGTCTGGTTGGCCTCTTACCCGAGATCGGGCAACACCTTGCTGCGAATCCTGCTGCACCAGACGCTGGCCATCACCTCCTATGCGGAGCGCAACCACCCGATCGTCGAGAACTGGGAGACTGGCGGTTATCTCGCAATCCAGGATGATTGGGAGACCTTTTACCAAAAGGCCAGCGACAGCACTGACGCCGTTTTTGTGAAAACCCATCATCCGCCCAAGGACGATCAGCCGGCGATCTACGTGGTTCGCGACGGACGCAAGGTCTACACCAGCTATGCGGCGTTCCACCAGCGGTTCAACGGCCCCCGAGGCCCATCCTTGCTCGAACTGGTGTTGGGCCTGGATTATTACGGTAGCTGGTCCGATCACTTTCGGGCCTGGGCACCCGCGCAACGGGGCAATACCCTGCTGCTGCGCTACGAGGATCTGGTCCAGCCATCCGCGTCCTGTCTGGCGCAGATTGCCGGGTTCCTGGGCCAGGGAGCGCCCCCGAAATCCTGGCAAAATCCGTTCAAGCGGTTGCAGGCGATGGATGCAGGCTTCTTCCGGCAGGGCGAAACCCGTTGGCGCGGCGATCCGGCATGGTCTGACCCGATTGATGCCCTGTTCTTCCAGCGTAACGGCACCCTGATGCAGGAGTTGGGATACGCCAGCCAGGATGAGGTTTCCTTGGCTGGGAGCCAGTTGGCGCCCGAACTATCCGAACTCGGCGGGATCGTGCAGCGCCTCGCCGCAACCGGCAAGGCCCTGGAGGGCGCCTGTCAGGAGCGCCTGAGCCTCATCGAATCCCTGTCACGTACCTGTGACGAGCGGCTGGCGCTGATCCAGGAACTCGACCGTGCCTGCCGCGACCGGGACCGCATCATCGACTCCCTGTCATCAGAGCGCCCCGCGCGCTCATGACGTCCTGATGGCAGATCGCAGACACCACGACAGACTCGGCCTGGGTTCGCCGATGATGTCGCTTGAACCGCACGCCGCACGGCCCCCTGCTTGGCGGCGCCCGCTTCCAAGCCCTGGGTCGGTAGTTTGCCGGTTAAGGGACAGCCGCAGGACTTTTGCCCAGGCCCAGGGTAGTGCCATCCCGATCGTCAAGGTGGCGGTCAGGTGGCGTTGCCCTGGCCAAAGGCAATGCAATGGGCCGCTCGGTTTGTGGATTCAGGTTGCTCTCCTCATCCCCGAATCTATAATGATGCCGTGCAAAATAATTCATTAAATATCAATACGCTGAATTTTCTCCCGCAGCTGGTGGGGGAGAATGCCGGTGATCCTGTGGTGACTATAGCGGTTCCCAATCTGAACCATGGGGACTTCTTAGAACGGGCTTTGGTTTCGATTTTCGCCCAAGAGATACCGGTCGAGGTGATGGTTCTGGACGGGGGGTCCAGTGATGCGAGCCTGGCCGTCATCCAGCGCTGGCAATCGCGGCTCTCCTATTGGCGCAGTCATCCGGACGGCGGCCAGGCAGCGGCGATCAATGAAGGTATCACCCGTGGTTCCGCCCCATTTGTCACTTGGCTCAACGCCGATGACGCTTATGCTCCGGGCGGGCTCAGGGCGCTGGTAGAGGCCATGGCGACCCATCCCGGCCCGGCGGTGGTGTACGGCCGCGGCTTATTTATCGACTCTGCGGACCGGGTGTTAGGCCCATATCCCACCGGAGCCTTCAACCGTGCCGCATTCGCACGCCGGTGCACCGTTTCCCAACCCGCAGCACTGATACGGCGTAGCGCTTGGGAGCAAGTCAACGGCCTAGATACCCGGTATCACCTGGCCTTGGATTACGACCTCTGGTGGCGTCTAGCCAACGTAGACGATGGCCTCAAATTCACGGATTCGGTGGTCGCCATGACTCGCCTGCATCGGGGCGCCAAGACCCTGAGCCAGCCCTACCGGCACTACCGGGAAGCGATGGAGATCGTGCGACGGCACTGGGGCAGCACTCCCATGACTTGGTATCTCAAACTTCCGGTGTCGGTGCTAGCCAGGATGCTGGCGCGCTGCTATAGGTGACTGTGGGGGCCGGGAAATCGCTGCCGCAGCGCCAGTGCAGTGGCCAGGCCAGCAAGTCGCCGCCCACGCAACATCCGCCCGATATTCAACCGCCGTTAACGAAGGCTAACGGTCCAAGGCCAGGCGGATGAGAACCCTTGGTCGTGCCGGTCGGCAAAAAAAATTGACGGTTCCCATGGGGCGGTTGAAAATGACTCCTGAGCCCTGCGCTATGCCACACGGGTCCGCGCAAACCGGCAAGGCGCCACAGGTCTGGAATCCGGGTCTGGCAGGCGGGCGGTTCCAGGGGCGCGGGATCACAATCGTTCAAAATTGGGGCTAGTAACATCGCCACAGGACAGTCAATGACGGCAGCTCCTATCCAACCCGCACCTAGGTTGCGGGGGGCTAGGAGCCCATCAGCCAAGGCGTTGCCGGCTCCGGTCACCCCATTTGCAGCCGGCCGGTAGCGGAACGTCCGTCATGAAAGTCGTCATACTTGCCGGAGGCCTGGGTACCCGCATCTCGGAGGAGACCCAGGTACGGCCCAAACCCATGGTGGAGATTGGCGGCAAACCCATCCTCTGGCACATCATGAAGATCTACTCCCACTACGGGCTCAATGACTTCATCATCTGCTGCGGCTACAAGGGCTACCTCATCAAGGAATACTTCGCCAATTACTTCCTCCACATGTCGGATGTCACGTTCGACATGGTCAGCAATCGTATGGAGGTCCATCAGCACCATGCGGAGCCCTGGCGGGTGACCCTCATCGACACAGGTGAGCAAACCATGACCGGGGGGCGCCTGAAACGGGTAGCTCGCTACATCCAGGACGAGGATGCCTTCTGCTTTACCTATGGCGACGGCATCAGTGATATCGACATTGCTGCCCTGGTCGCCTTTCACCGTGCCCAGGGGACTCTGGCCACCCTCACCGCCGTCTACCCACCCAGCCGCTTCGGCGTCCTCGACATCCAAACCCACCATCGCGTCGCCTCATTCGAGGAAAAGCCCAAGTGCGAAAGCGGCATGATCAACGGCGGGTTCTTTGTCCTTGCGCCGAAGGTGTTGGACCTGTTGCAGGACGACTCCACCGTCTGGGAGCATGGGCCGCTGGAGACGCTGGCAGCATCCGGACAGTTGTCCGCTTACCAGCACCATGGCTTCTGGCAGCCCATGGATACCCTGCGGGACAAACACCTGCTGGAGCAGCTCTGGGCCGGCGGCCAGGCGCCATGGAAGGTGTGGCCATAAGCGCCGGGGCGGTGCGCCCCGCCTTTTGGCGCGGCCGGCGTGTTCTTCTGACTGGCCATACCGGCTTTAAGGGGAGTTGGCTGGCCCTGTGGCTGCAGCGCCTCGGGGCCGAACTCACCGGTCTGGCGCTGGCACCACCCACCCGTCCCAGCCTGTTCGAGGAGGCCCAGGTTGGCGCGGGGATGCGCTCGGTCTTGGCGGACATCCGGGATCTAGGCGCGGTTTCCCGGGTGTGGGCCGAGTCCCGCCCGGAGGTGGTGATCCACCTGGCCGCCCAATCCCTGGTGCGCCATTCCTACCAGGCCCCGGTGGACACCTATGCCACCAACGTCATGGGCACTGTTCACCTGCTGGAGTGCGCCCGGACCATCCCGGGGATCCGGGCCCTGGTCAATATCACGACTGACAAGTGCTACGACAACCGCGAGTGGCATTGGGGCTACCGCGAGAATGACCGGTTGGGTGGCCATGACCCCTACAGCAACAGCAAGGCCTGCGCCGAGTTGGTGACTGCCGCCTACCGCTCCTCGTTCTTCCATACCGGCGCCGCTCTGGCCAGTGCCCGGGCCGGCAACGTGATAGGCGGCGGGGACTGGGCCAAAGACCGGCTGATCCCCGACATCCTGGCCGCCTTCGAGCAAGGCCGCCCGGTCGTTATCCGCAATCCCGCCGCCATCCGTCCCTGGCAGCATGTGCTGGAGCCCCTGCGCGGCTATTTGCTGCTGGCCCAGCAGCTATTTGAAGAAGGTGCTGGTTTGGCCGAGGCCTGGAACTTCGGACCCGCTGACGAAGATGCCCGGCCAGTCGCCTGGATCGTCGAGCGGATGGCGCGGCTGTGGGGCGAGCAGGCGGGCTGGCGCCTGGATAGCGGGGCGCACCCCCATGAGGCGTCCTATCTCACGCTCGACATTGCCAAAGCCCGCCACCGCCTCGGCTGGCACCCGGTGCTGGGCTTGGATCAGGCCCTCGCCCTGACGGTCGCTTGGGCCAAACAGAGGCACGCCGGCGCGGACGTGGCGGCGCTTACCCTGGAGCAGATCGAGGCCTACCAGGTCGCGGCAGAGTCCGGGTCCCCCTCGTCAGCCCCTGGGACCCTAGAACTGCCAGTGCAACCCATCCTTTCTACAGAGCCATCAACATGAACGACTTCCACTTGGTCATGGTCTCGGCCGGATTCGAACACGGCGGCAACGTGACCCACAGGCACTTGGACGGCCACTCCCAGTTGCTGGTCTACCCCTTCGAGTCACAACTGGGCAACCGCAACTTTAACGACTTTCTGGCTTCGGTGGAGCGGGTGCAATACCGCTACCCGGAATTCCCCGAAGGTCTCAGCGCCGTCGAGTTGTACGAGCAAATGATCGACGAGGAGCTCAAAACCTTTCTGCGCAAGCGCAACGCTTCCAAGTTCCGGGACGTTGACCTCGACCTGAACGAGGCGGACCGCATCGCCGAGTTCCAGCGCATCCTGGGCGCCCCGCCGCACCCGCGCCGGACCGTGATCGAGGCATTGTTCCGCGCCACCTTTGCCGCCTGGAACAATCACCATATGCCGCTACGGCCCGGCCAGCGCTACGTGGGCTATTCCCCAGCGATCGGTATTGACGCCGACCGCATGGTCCGGGACTTTCCCGGCGTGCGCATCCTGCACATCGTGCGCAACCCCTTCTCGGCGTATCGGGATACCAAGCGCCGCCCCTTCCCCCAGT
Source organism: uncultured Chromatiaceae bacterium (assembly GCA_964538875.1). Classification (GTDB taxonomy): domain Bacteria; phylum Pseudomonadota; class Gammaproteobacteria; order Chromatiales; family Chromatiaceae; genus CAZIHO01. The sequence continues at coordinate 4,043 of CAZIHO010000069.1, read as the reverse complement.
CCATCGGCAAGTACCTGATTACCTGGAATATCTATCACTCGACGGTGGAGATGTACGCCCGTATGCTGCCGGCCAACGTGCGCATCTTCCGCTATGAAGACCTGGTAGAAAACAAACGGGATTTCATGGAACAAGTTGCCGCGTTCATCGGCGTGCCGTTCGAAGAGGCTCTGCTTTATCCCAGTTGGAACGGCCGGGAGATCAAGGACCACATCGCCCCCTGGGGGACTGTGCTGAAGAGCACCGCCGAATACAACCGCGCCATCATTGACGAACTGAGCGCAGCGGAAAAAACCCAGATCGCTTATGCCACGGCGGCGCTGGCCCGCCACTTCGGCTACGACCGTATTGATTACTTGACACCCTATTACTCCGGCATCTAGTCCGCCGACGGCGACCATGCTGAGCAAGCTCCGCCATTTCCGGGACCAGCAGGCGGCCCCAGCCGCCCACCCGGCGCTGGAGTGCCTGCGGGCTGCCCTCGGGCCGGGTATCACCCGACTGGAGCCCGTGACCGGCGGCACCCTCGGCACAGGCTACGCGGCGGTCATCGATGGCCGTCCGCGTTTTCTCAAAACCCATGCGTGGACCAACGGCGCGGGGCGCCTGCGACAGGAGCTGGAGATTCTCTCCAGCCTCATGGAGGTGGCGCCGCTGTGGGTGGAGGAGGGCGGTACTCGGCGGCTTTGGCTGATGATGGATCACTTCAGCGCGCCCCCGCATAAAGTGGGCATAGGGGCGGTATTGGCCTTGATTTCGGACTATCAGCGGCGGCTCGCCGCCACACCGCCCCAACTGTCCATCCCCCTGAGCGACGATCTGCCCCTGCTGGTGGAGGAGGCACGGGACGCCTTAGCGGCCCTGGCCGGTCTCGGCCTGATCGGCGCCCAAGTGCGCTACCGGGCCGGGGAATGCCTGGAGTCCCTCGCGATCCAAATTCCCCGTTGGCCGCGTCGGCTGTGCCACGGTGACCTGAGCCCCGGCAACATTCTGTGGACCGGCACCGGGTTGGTGGCGGTCGACTGGGAGGATGCCGTTTGGGGAACCGACGGCTACGACTACGTCTACTGGCTGACGTTCATGCAGAACACCCCCCTGGTCAATCCGGGTGCCTTCGACCGCACCCCCCTGGGCCGGGAACTGGAAATCGCACTGGCCGTCATGGTCATCCTCATCAAGAGCCGAATTTCCCAGTTGTCCGGCTCCTACGTCCGGGACCGGGTTTCCTTCGATCAGCGCCTGAACGGGTTCCTGCGCCATGCATGAGGCTCCGGTCGATGAGGACGACCTGCACCAGGTCCTGGACCAGGCCCGCTCCGACCTGTTGGCCCTGGCGGGTGCCCGCTTGTTTATCACCGGCGGCACCGGCTATATCGGCCGCTGGCTCCTGGAGGCGCTGGCCTACGCCAACCGCCACCTGGACCTGGACCTGCGGGCCACGGTATTGAGCCGCCATCCCGGAGCATTCGCCTGGGCCAGCGGGGATTTAGTGGCGGGCAATTGGCTCGACTGGGTCGCGGGCGACGTGCGGGATTTCCCCTTCCCGGACGGCCCCTTCACCCACGCCATCCATGCCGCCACGGACGTCATCGCGACCCACAGCCCCTTGCATACCTATGAGGTCACCACGGCCGGCACCCGCCGGGTACTGGACTTGTGCCGGGAGCGGGGTGCCAGGGACGTCCTGCTACTCAGTTCTGGGGCAGTGTACGGAGCCGTGCCTCCCCCCCTGGAGCGGGTCCCGGAGGACCATCCCTGCCGTCCCGACCTGTCCGCACCGCAGGCCGCCTACGGGGTCGGGAAGCTGGTCAGCGAATGGCTCGGCAGCGCCTACTCGGACGCCTACGGGCTGTCGTGCAAGTCCGCCCGGGTGTTTGCCCAGGTGGGACCGCGCATTCCCCTGGATAAGCAGTTTGCCGTGGGTAACTTTGTGCGCGATGCGCTACGGCGCGCCCCGTTCGTCATCCAGGGCGACGGGACGCCCCGGCGCTCCTACCTGTATGCGTCCGACCTGGTGGTGTGGTTGCTCGCCATCCTGGTGCGCGGCCAGGGCGGCCAGGCCTATAACGTGGGTTCGGACCAGGACCTGTCCATCCTGGAACTGGCCCAACGGGTGGCCAAGGTCGCGGGGGTGGAGCGGCCGGATATCCAGATCCTGTCGCAGCCAAGTCCGGATCGGCCTCACCAGTGGTACGTGCCCGACATCAGCCGCGCCCGGCACGAGCTGGGATTGGACATTCACATTCCCTTGGACGACGCCCTCGCCCGCACCATCGCCTGGTGTCGTCGCTGCATGACACCAGGAGCGGACCGCCCATGACCCCCCCCATCGACCTCGCCCACTTGGCCCGCGACATCCGCTTGAGCGCCCTGGAGCTGTGCTTCCGCAAGCGCACATCCCACATCGGCGGCTCCCTGTCGGTGGCAGACCTGATCGCCGTCCTGTACGGCGCCGTGTTGAACCTGAGCCCCGACGCCCCGGCGGCGGCGGCCCGCGACCGGCTGTTCTACAGCAAAGGCCACGCCTGCGCGGCTCTGTACGCGGCCCTCCATATTCGCGGCTTCTTCGGCCCCATCGACCTGGCGGAGCTATTCACCGCCGACGGCAGCTACTTCACCTCCCATATCAATCACCGGCTGCCCGGCGTGGAGCTGTCCACCGGCAGTCTCGGTCACGCCCTCGGTGTGGCCTGCGGCGTGGCCATTGCCGGCCAGCGGCGCGCCGCCCCTTATACGGTATTTGCCCTGCTCAGCGACGGCGAGCTGGACGAAGGCTCCAACTGGGAGGCCATTTTGTTCGCGGGCCACCATCGTCTGGACAACCTGGTCGCCATTGTCGATTACAACAAGATCCAGAGCTTCGGCACGGTCGCCTCGGTCATGGATCTCGATCCTCTGCCGGATAAGCTGCGGGCGTTCAATTGGGACACTGAGGAAGTGGACGGCCACAACCTGACCGACCTCCTGCGGGTACTCAGCGCCGCTAAGACCAGGCGCTCTGGCCGTCCCAAGTGTGTCATCGCCCACACCACCAAGGGTAAGGGCGTGAGCTTTATGGAGAACCTGCTGGCCTGGCACTACCGGTCCCCCGACGAGGAGCAATACCAAGCCGCCCGGCGCGAACTGGAGACCGGCCATGCGTAACCTGTTCATCAATACCCTGACCGATCTGGCCGCCACCCATGACGAGATCTTCCTGTTGTGCGGGGACCTGGGCTATTCCGTGCTGGAGCCGTTCGCTACCCGTTTTCCCGGCCGCTTTCTCAATGTAGGGATTGCCGAGCAGAACATGACCCAGGTGGCGGTGGGCCTAGCCTTGGAGGGATATCAGGTATTCACCTATTCGATCGGTAACTTTCCGACCTTGCGCTGCATGGAGCAGATCCGCTACGACGTTTGTTACCACGAGGCGAACGTCAAAATCCTAGCGGTCGGGGCCGGCTATGCCTACGGGCCCCAGGGCGCGTCACACCACACCACCGAGGATCTGGCCATGCTGCGGGCCATCCCGAACATGTTGGTGTGCGCCCCGGCCGATCCGGTCGAGGCGGTCGCGGCCGCCCAGTTCATGGTCCGGCACCGGGGGCCTGCCTACGTGCGGTTGAACAAAGCCGGCGAACCAAGGCTGCACGGTGACGGCCCGCTGGAATTTGCGCCGGGTCACCTGATCGAGGTGCGTCCCGGATGCGGAACGCTGGTCCTCGCCTGCGGCGCCATCCTCGCGGATGTGGTCGCCGACGTGGAGCGCATGGCCAACGGCTGGGCGGTGTATAGCGCGCCGTTCGTCGGCGGCTACTCCCCGGCCCAATTGCGGTTGCTGGCCAGCAAATTCGGGGACATCGTCACCGTCGAGGAGCATCAATTGAATGGCGGCTTCGGCTCATCCATCATCGAGGCCCTCAGCGACCTCTATGCCGCCGGCAACCTAGCCGCCATGCCCCGGGTGCGCCGGATCGGCATCAACAACCAGTTCATCGGGGTCGCCGGCAGCCAGTCCTTCCTGCGCCGCGCGGCCGGTCTGTCCCTGGCCGGGCATTGACCGC
>CAZIHO010000068.1:0-19141 GCA_964538875.1 uncultured Chromatiaceae bacterium | reverse complement strand
ACCTCAGTGACGCCCCTCCGGGGGGCAGGATCCGGAAACAGTCCTTAAAAGTCGATAAGGCTGTTTCTCTGCCTGTTCGTCAGGTCACGACTGCCTGGGCGCCCGCCCCGTTTGGACTGGAATCTAGGGCGCATTTCCGCCGCTTATGGGCGTATAATGGCGCCTCCGCGCGCCGGCGGGGCCAGGGCCACGCTGACCCAGTCAGTCCCTGGGCCGGGGGTCCGCTGAATGGTTCAGCGCTGGCCTGGGCGCGGCGGCCGTGCCCGGCATCCGTACCGGGCTCTTGATTTCACCGGGGGATTTCACCTTGACCTCTAGCATCCCAGAAGCGGACGTATCTACCTTTCAAGGACTCATCTTTGCGTTGGAGCGGTATTGGGCCGAGCGGGGCTGTGTCGTGGTCCAGCCCTTCGACATGGAACTGGGCGCCGGCACCTTCCACCCCTCCACCTTCCTGCGCGCCATCGGGCCGGAACCCTGGCGATCCGCCTATGTGCAGCCGTCGCGGCGGCCCACGGATGGCCGCTATGGGGAGAATCCGAACCGGCTCCAGCACTATTACCAGTATCAGGTGGTGCTGAAGCCGTCGCCCCTGGATATTCAGGACCTGTATCTGGGTTCCCTGGTTGTGCTGGGCATCGACCCCCGGATCCACGACATCCGCTTCGTGGAGGACAACTGGGAGTCCCCCACCCTGGGTGCCTGGGGCCTGGGCTGGGAAGTCTGGCTGAATGGTATGGAAGTGACCCAGTTCACCTATTTCCAGCAGGTGGGCGGCATCGACTGCAAGCCGGTGACCGGCGAAATCACCTATGGTCTGGAACGCATCGCCATGTATCTGCAAGGCGTGGACAGCGTGTTCGACCTGGTGTGGGCGCGGGGTCCCCAGGGCATCATCACCTACGGGGATGTGTACCACCAGAACGAAGTGGAGCAGTCCACCTACAACTTCGAGCAGGCGGACGTGGAAGCCCTGTTCCATTGGTTCGACGTGTGCGAGCGGGAAAGCGCCCGGCTGATCGAAGTGGGTCTGCCCCTGCCGGCCTATGAGCAGATGCTCAAGACATCCCACACCTTCAACTTGCTGGATGCCCGCCAAGCCATCTCGGTGACCGAGCGGCAGCGTTTCATCCTGCGGGTGCGCACCCTGGCCCGGGACGTGGCGATGCTTTATTTCAAACAGCGGGAAGCGCGGGGCTTTCCGTTGTCGACTCCTAGGGTATGAATCAGATGGCAAGTGCGACCCAAGACCTGTTGATCGAGATCGGCACCGAGGAACTGCCGCCCAAGGACCTGCTGCGCCTGAGCGAGGCCTTCCAGCGGCTATTCGGCGCCCAGTTGGACAAGCAAAACCTGGCCCACGGCCCGGTGGAGGCCTTTGCCACCCCCCGGCGCCTGGCGCTGCGGGTACGGGACCTGGCGGAATCCCAGCCGGACCGGGAACTGACCCGCCGGGGCCCGGCCATTGCTGCGGCCTTCGACCAGAACGGCAACCCATCCCCGGCCTTGCAAGGGTTCGCCCGCTCCTGCGGCGTGAGCGTGGCGGAGTTGGACCGGGAGTCCAACGACAAGGGCACCTGGATCTGTCATCGCCAGACCAGCCAGGGCGCCCGCACCCAGGACCTGGTGCCGGGTCTGGTGGAAGCGGCGCTGCGGGATCTGCCAATTCCCCGCCGTATGCGCTGGTCGGACCTGAGCGCTGAATTCGTGCGGCCGGTGCATACGCTCATGCTGCTGTTTGGCTCCCAGGTCATCGACGCCGAGATCTACGGCGTACGCAGCGACCGGCTGAGCCGGGGCCATCGGGTCCATCATCCGCTGCCGTTGCGCATCGACCACCCCGGCGATTACGAGCGGGTGTTGGAGGAGCAGGGCCGGGTGATCGTGTCCTTCGACCAGCGGCGCCAAGCCATCCGCCGGGGGGTGGAAGCGGCAGCGGCGCGCCTGGGCCTGGTGGCGGTGGTGGAAGCGGACCTGCTGGACGAGGTAGCGGCCCTGGTGGAATGGCCGGTGCCCCTGGTGGGCGAGTTCGAGGCGAGCTTCCTGGCGCTGCCCAAGGAAGTGCTGATCGCCACCATGACCAAGAACCAAAAGTATTTCCCCCTGGAGGACGCCCAGGGCCGGCTGGCGGCCAAGTTCATTGCCATTGCCAACCTGGAAAGCCTGGATCCCGGCCAGGTGCGGGCCGGCAACGAGCGGGTGATCCGGCCCCGCTTCAAGGACGCCTCTTTCTTCTGGGAGCAGGACATTAAGAACTCCCTGGATGCCCTGGTAGCCCGGCAGGCGGATGTAGTGTTCCAGGAACGGCTCGGCACCCTGCTGGAGAAAAGCGAGCGCCTGGCCCAGGTGGCCGGCCGCCTGGCCCAAGACCTGGGCTTCGACGTGGGCCTGGCGACCCGTTCCGGCCGGCTGGCCAAGAGCGCCCTGCTGACCCAGATGGTGCGGGAATTTCCGGAACTCCAGGGCAGCATGGGCTATCACTACGCCCTGGCGGGTGGCGAGGATCCCTGTGTGGCCCAGGCCATGAGCGAGCAATATCAGCCCCGCTTCGCCGCCGACGCCCTGCCCCGGAGCCCCTGCGGCCAGGTGCTGGCGCTGGCGGACAAGCTGGATAATCTGGTGGGCATTTTCGCCATCGGCAAGCGGCCCACCGGCGAAAAGGACCCCTTCGGGCTGCGTCGCGCTGCCATCGGCGTACTGCGCATCCTGATTGAAACGCCCCTGGCCCTGGATCTGCGCCACATCATCGGCTATGCGGCGGAATCCTTGGCCGGCAAGGTCAAGGCGGACGGAGCTGGGGACGAGGTGTTCGACTACATCATGGAGCGCCTCAAGGGCTACTACGGGGAGCAGGGCATCGGCGCCCATGCGGTGGATGCGGTGTTGGCCAAGAATCCCACCGTGCCCAGCGACATCGACCAGCGCATCCGGGCGGTGCGGGAGTTTCTGTCCCTGCCGGAGTGCGAGGCCCTCACCGCCGCCCATAAGCGGATCAAGAACATCCTGCGCAAAGCACCCGCGGACGAGGGCCTGGAGGTGCGGGAGGCACTGCTCGGCGCGGGTGCGGAACGGGATCTATACGCTGCTCTGGCGGATCTGGACCAGCGGCTGGCGGCCAGTCCGGACCATGGTGCCACCCTGGCCTTGCTGGCAGCCCTGCGGGTGCCGGTGGACCACTTCTTCGATGAGGTGATGGTCAACGACCCGGACCCGGCGCTACGCAATAACCGGCTGGGGCTGCTGCGTCACATCGAGGCGCGTCTGGAACAGGTAGCGGATATTTCCCGGTTGCAATAGGCGGCTACGGAGGTTCCGGCCCAGCGTCAGTGGCCGGAGCCGCCGGCCTATCCCCGTCCCAGTGCCAATAGCGGCGCGCCTGGTCCCGCCAGCCCCGCGCCTGGGGCGCTTTGCCTGGACCCAAACGGATCTGAATGGCCCCCTGGGAGGCAGTGTTCCAGGCCTGGGCGCCAACCCCGGCGTAGCGTTCCACCACCTCCGGCCGGGGAAAGCCGAAGCGATTGCGAAAGCCGCTGGAGTAAATCACCAACTGGGGCCGGGTGGCGGCGACAAACGCCGGACTGGACGAGCGGGCACTGCCATGATGGGGCGCCACCAACACCTGACTGGCCAAAGCAGCCCCATGGTGGGCCACCAAGGCCGCCTCGGCGGCCCAGCCGATGTCGCCAGATAACAGCAGGGAGCCATCGGCCCAAGTCACCCGTAATACGCAGCTAGCGTCGTTGCCCCGCCAGGTGCCGCCGGCCGGCGGATGCAGCAATTGGAAATCCACCCCGTCCCAGTTCCAGGCTTGGCCTTGGGCGCAGGCTTCGCCCCCGGAGCCCAGCATGGCCCGGACCGGCAGCGCTTCCCGCAACGACTGGCTGCCGCCGTCGTGATCCTGGTCCGCATGACTGACCAGCAGCAGGTCCACCTGGGTCACGCCAGCCTGGCGCAAAAAGGGCGCCAGCACCGAGGAGCCGGCGTCCCGCTCGGCGCCGAAGCGGGGGCCGGTGTCGTACACCAGGGCATGGGTCTGGGTGCGCGCCACCACCGCCAGCCCCTGGCCCACGTCCAGCACCTCCAGCCATAGGTCCCCTGGGGCCGGGCGGGGTCCGTTGGGCCACAATAGGGGCGCCAAGGCCAAGAGCCCCAGCCACCGGCCCGGGAGTCCCCGGGGCGCTAGCAACAACAAAGCGCCGGCCAGGCCCAACGCCAGCGCCCAAGCCGGCGCGGCCGGTGGAGACCAGGTGGCTCCCGGCCAGGCGGCCAAGGTTTCCAGCAGGGGCCAGAGTTCCCCCAGGGCCAGATCCGCCCAGTTCACCAGCCAGCCGCCCAAGTCCGGTGCCCAGGGCAGCAGCAGGGTGCCGGCCAACAGAAGCGGCACGATGCCCACCTCGATCCAGGGTATCGCGACCAGGTTGGCCAGGGGCGCATACAGGGAAACTTGGTGGAAAATGGTCAACATCAGGGGCAACAGGCCCACCGTCACCAGCCATTGCACCCGTCCCCAGGAGCCGCCCAAGCCAGCGGCGCTGACGCGACCGGCCAGTCCGTACAGAATGGCCGCCACCGCGCCGAAGGACAGCCAAAAGCCTGCGGCGGTCACCGCCAGGGGATCCCAGACCAACACCGCCAGCAGCGCCAACGCCAGAGTGCGTCCCGGATGTAGGGCGCGGCCCGCCAAGATCGCGCCCATGGCGACGCCGACCATCACCACTGCCCGCTGGGTCGGCACCGGAAAGCCCGCCAGGGCCGCGTAACCGAATGCTGCCAGCAACGCCGCGAGGGCCGCCGCACGGGGCGCAGCCAGCCACAGGGGCGCGGGTCCGGCCCGGCTCCAGAGCCAGCGTCCTAGAAAAAACACCAATCCGGTCACGATGGCGATGTGGGAGCCGGAAATGGCCAGCAAATGGGTGGTCCCGGTGCGACGCAACACCTCCCATTGGCTGGCGCTGACCGCCTGGGTTTCCGCAATCGCTAAGCCCTGCACCAGGCCCAGGTAGGGACTGGACGGCAGTTGGCGGGCCAGCGCCTCACCCAGATGCTGGCGCAGCCGGCCGATCCCATAGGTCCAATGGCCCTGGTCAAGCTGTAGCGGCGCTGGATCAGCGCGCACCGTGCCCTGGGCGCTGATGCCGTGCTGGAACAGCCAGCCTTCATAATCGAATCCACCCGGATTCATCAGACCGTGGAGCGGTTTGAGCCGCAGGCTGAACCGCCAGCGTTCTCCCACTGACAGGGGTGGCACCTGGCCATACCAGGCAAGCCGCACCCGCCGGGGCCAGGAACGGGTTTGGCCGTCCAGTTCCAGGGACAGGGCGTCCAGATCCACCCGCGTTCCCCGCTTCGAAATTTCGGGGATGGAAGCGATCCGGCCCTCCACCAGCACATCGGCACCCACCAGCGCCAGCGGCAAGGGCGGCGGGCTCAGCCAATGGGCATGGAGAAACGCCCACAGCAAACCACCGGCCCCCCACGCCAGGGGCGCCGGCAACCATCGCACCAACCCAATCAGGGGTAAGGCCAGCCAGGTCCACTCCAGCGCTGGCAACGTGGGAAGTTGCTGCACCAGCCAGACTCCAGCCAAAAAGGCCATGACACCTATCCCAAGCCCCGTTCCTCCCTATCCAGATTCCTTAGTGGATCATACGCCAGGAGGGTCCGCCGGGTCCGGTTGGTTTCGCTACAATCCTCCTATCCCGGGTAACCCAGGCCCCTCCATGACCGACCCCATTCTGCTCGGCGGTGACATCGGCGGCACCAAGACTCGTCTGGCGTTTCTACAAGCCACCCCGGACGGGGTGCGCATCTTGCGGGAACAGACCTTTCCCAGCGGGGCGTTCCCCTCCCTCGAAGCCATCTTGGCCCAGTTTCTCGGTACCCGGGAATGGGACATCCAGGCGGTCGGTTTGGGCATCGCCGGTCCCATTTGTGAACGCCGTTGCCAGGCCACTAACCTGCCCTGGTCCATCGACGCAAACGCCCTGGAGCGGGGCGAACTGGGCCTGCCCCGGGTGAGTCTCTGCAACGACCTGGAAGCCACCGCCTGGGGAATTCAAACGCTGCCGGAAACGGCCCTGTATCTGCTGCATCCCGGCCACCCGGACCCGCAAGGCAATCGCTCAGTGATCGCCGCCGGAACCGGACTCGGGGAAGCCGGTGTCTGCTGGGATGGCGGGCGTTGGCGACCCTTCGCGTCGGAAGGCGGACACACGGATTTTGCGCCCGCCGATGCTCTGCAATGGGATCTCTATCAGCATTTGGAACGGCGTTTCGGGCACGTGAGTTGGGAGCGAATCCTGTCCGGACCTGGGATTTTGGAGATGCATGGCTTTCTCCGGAACCGGGCCGGGGTGCCTTGTCCGCCCGCCTTGGCGGAGGAATTGGCGCGTAGTAGTTCCGCCGCCGCCGTTTCGGACGCCGCCAGCGCCGGGGATCCGGTGTGCGTCCAAACCCTGGACCTGTTTTTTTATCTGTATGGCCGGGAGACCGGCAATCAGGCCCTCAAGATCATGGCCACCGGCGGCGTGTACCTGGGAGGCGGCATCGTCCCCAAGCTGTTGGTGCCACTGGTGGAGTCCCGCTTCCTGGAAGGTTATTTTGCCAAGGGCCGCATGGAGCCCCTGCTGCGGCGCATGCCGGTTTGGGTGATCTTGGATGACCGGGCGGCTCTGTACGGCGCCGCGTTAGCGGCACTCGGAGCCGGGAAGGCCCCATAAAACGAAAGGCGCCCTTGGGGGGCGCCTTTGGCGAGGCAGGGACGAAGACGACCCTATTTGCTCCGCAGCATATGTCCCACGTCTGGGTCGATGGGCAAGGAGTAATCCACCGACGAGAGCACCACGCTGTCCGTGGCGCGAATCAGCTTGGCGGTCACTAGGATATTCTTGCGCCCCATGGCATAGGTGCCGACGATGACCGCCTGGGCATTGTGGGCCAAGGACAGATTCCGCACTTCCCGTGACAGCAGGAACTCACCACCGCCCTGCTTGATATAGACATTGTTGCGCAACAACATCTCCACCACCCGGTAGCCCCGGTTAGCGAACTGGGAACTCACCTGCTGGGAAATGATGCGTCCGAAGGACGAGGACTGCTCAAGGTCGTCCACATTCACGAAGCTGGCGGCGATGACCGTCTCGCCCACTTGCAGGGAGTTGGCGGCCCGTTGCATCAGGGCATCCGCCGCTGAATGGCTGCTACCCACCACGTCCGCCACCGGCGGCTCTTCCTTGGGCGTGGGCAGCATCTCGCATCCCGCAAGCCCGGCGCCCGCCACCGTGGACGCTAACAAGATCGCCAACAGTTTGTTCATTACCTGATCCCTCCCGTTAGCGACCTACGACCTGGAATTCCCGGCCCGCCGAGAGACCGTGATTATCCGCATAATGACTGGTATCGCCCGGGTTGTAGTAGAATACATCCGTATCCGACATCAACAGCAGGTGGCCTTCCTGCACGCGGGTGGTGATGATGACCTCGGTGGGGGAAACCGTCGCCCAGCCGCCGGAGAAGATATCGGCGCCAACCAGCAGTGGCAGGGCTACCAATTCGGGATGGGCCCAGTGCTGAATCGCGTGACCCACCAGATAGGCGCTGCCGCCCAAGGCGGTGTAGGTGCCGGGAGCGGGAGCCACATAACCCCGGTCCTTGTGGGTCAAAGTTTGCACGATATATTCCACCTGGGTTGCGCCGGTTAGGGGCTTGGTGACTACCAAGCCGCCTTTCTTGACCAGGTGCTCACCCAGCATATAGTGGTAGGCTTGCTTGAAGTCGCTGTCCGTATAGGTTGGCGGTTCGATATAGATGGGCTTGGTCTTATCCTTGATCCCGCAAATAATCCGCTCCGCCTGATATTCCGCTAGCACGTCCCAATGATGGGCCGCCTGCATCTTGTGTTGCTCGGTACGGGGATAGGTGACGGGTACTGGCGCCTGGGAGGTTCCCGGAGCGCAACCGGCCAGCGAGATGATGCCGGCGCCAAGGAGGGATGCGGGAAGCCATTTCATAGAAGTATCCCTTTGTAAACTGGTAGTCAAAGCCCCATGATGACCAGCGACAAGCCCTGGGTCGTATTGCACAGAATATCCGAAGAAAAATGTAATTCAAGGGGTTATTGCAATTTTTGAATCTGGATTTTAACTTTGCGCGCCGTCCAGCATGCCGTTAACCTCCTATTTGCCTCCCCCGCACCGGGACCCGTTGGCAGTCCGCCAGCCCAGACATCCCCGATCTCTCGATATAAGTTCCCGCCGGATGAAAAAATCTTTGTGGGCGCGGTCGCTTGCAACATTCCCCTGGGGCGGGCATGGACGCTGGCCCAGCGTGGCAGGGGGACCGGCCGGCCACCCAGCGAGCCCAGCACCTGCGACATTAAATGCCTATTGACCGCAGAGAATAAAATAATCGTTGCCGGCCGCCTCCTGGCATTGGCGCCCGGTGTCCGTCAAGCCGTTGGGGTCCTGGCGTTGCAGACGTTCGTTCCGTTCCAGCTCGACCAACTGCCGGGCCGAGACGCAGGCCCCGGCATTCTTGCAGCCACCGCCGACTCCGCAGGATTGGATTTCTAGCTTCTGGCAAGGGGTCGCCTTGCCTTCCGCTAATTGATCGCAGGTGGGGAATAGGGCCGGGTCCGCCAGACCTTGGCGACAGCCCTGGGCGGCGCCCGTCAGTTGTCCCTGGGGCCCGTGGCCCGCCTCCTCCTGCTCCATGCGCCGGACTTGTAGGGCGAGGTTGCAGCCGCTGGATTGGAAGCATTCTTCATGGAAACCACAGGTCTTGCGCACCAGCCGCTCGCACACCGGCACCAACTCATCCTCCGGTTCTGGCGCCTGCTGGCCGTTCCAGGTGCCGTACATGCCTTCACTGGGAACCGCGACTCCCTGGCGCACGATCACCACCGAACCAGAATCCAGTTGATGAACTCCGTCCCACAGGGGAACCTCGCCGCCTTCATGTTGCAGGACCGGCTTGCGGGTCACAGGGTCCACCTGGACCTGGCCGCCTCCTTGCAGTTGACCCTGCCAGGTCTCGCCCCAGGCGCCCAGGGCAAGCCCCCACAACACCAATCCCAGGATCAGAGATGCTGGGGTTTTGGCCAATTGACTTCTCATCACCTCAGTGTCCACCCTACCAGGGACCCAAGCAGGCCGTTCCCCAGCCAGGCTTGGGATAGAGGTTGCCGGCGCCGGCACGTCCCTGTGCCGCACACCTTGCCGACGACCGCCTAGGCGCCCTTGTCCAGCAAGGCCGCGTGGGCCGCCGCCATGCGTGCAATGGGCACCCGGGGACCGGAACAGGACACATAGCTCAGGCCGATGCTGTGGCAGAAGCGAATCGACGCCGGATGACCACCGTGCTCGCCGCAGATGCCGACCTTCATATCTGGCCGGGTGCCGCGCCCCCAGGTGACCGCCAAATCCATGAGCTTGCCCACGCCCTTGATGTCCAGTACCTCAAAGGGGTTGTCCTGCAAAATGCCCTTGTCGTTATACATGGGCAAAAACTTGTTTTCCGCGTCCTCGCGGGAGAAGGAGAAGGTGGCCTGGGTCAGGTCGTTGGTGCCGAATGAGAAAAATTCCGCCACGTCCGCCAGGGACTGGGCACGCATACAGGCCCGCACCACTTCCAGCATGGAACCGAACTTGAAGTCCAGGCGCACCCCGTGCTGGGATTCCACCGATGCTCGCACCCCATCCACGATGTCCTTGACCCGCAACAGTTCCTGCTTGGTGCACACCTGGGGCACCATGATCTCGGGACACACCTTGATGCCTTCCTTGACGCATTCCGCAGTGGCCTCCAAAACCGCCCGGATCTGCATGGCGTAGATTTCCGGGAAGGTGATGCCGAGACGCACGCCCCGGTGGCCTAGCATGGGGTTGACCTCGTGCAGGATGCGCACCTTTTTGAGCATGGTCTCCTTCTTCTCGATGGCTTCCTCCACCAAGCGCGGATCCGCCAATTTATCCACTCTGGGCGGGCTGACCGAACCCCGGTACATGAAGTCGATGGTGTCGGACAGGACATTCATGCCCCGCACGGTGTCCCGCAGTTGATAGAGTTGTCCCAACTCCATCTGCAACTGCTGATCCGACGGCAAGAACTCGTGAATCGGCGGGTCCAGCAAGCGGATCGTCACCTGCTTGCCGGCCATGGCCTTGAGCATGCCCTTGAAGTCGCCGCGCTGGATGGGCAACAGCTTGTCTAGGGCGATCTGGCGGGCCACCTCGTCCTCGGCCAGAATCATGTCCACTACGATGGGCAGGCGCTCGCTGGCGTTGAACATGCGCTCGGTGCGGCACAGGCCGATGCCCTGGGCGCCGAAGCGCAGGGCCTCTTCCGCGTCGTCCGGCGTGTCCGCGTTGGCCATGACCTTGAGCCGCGCCGCCTCGTCTGCCCAACCCAGCAGCGTATGCAGCTCCGGCGTGAATTCCGGCTCCATCATGGGTACTGCGCCCAGATACACGTCGCCGGTGGAACCATCGATGGTAATCAAATCCCCTTCGTTGATGATGGCGTCACCCACGGTTGCCTTGCGCATCGCGCCATCCACATGGATGCCCTCGGCACCGGCTACGCAGGGCTTACCCATGCCCCGCGCCACCACCGCCGCGTGGGAAGTCTTGCCGCCCCGGGCGGTGAGGATGCCCTGGGACGCGAAAAAGCCATGAATATCCTCGGGCTTGGTCTCCTCCCGCAGCAGTATCACCTTCTGGCCATTGCGGCCCAGCAGTTCGGCGCGGTCAGCGTCGAACACCGCCGCTCCCGCCGCCGCCCCCGGCGACGCCGCCAGACCCCGCGCCAGGGGCTTGGCCTTGGCTCCCGGATCCAGGCGCGGGAATAGCATTTGCTCCAGGGATTCTGGTTGGATGCGCAACAGCCCCTGTTCCCGGCTGATGAGTCCTTCCCGCACCATTTCCACGGACGTGCGCACCTGGGCGACGGCATTCATCTTGCCGTTGCGGGTTTGCAGGCAGAAGAGTTCACCCCGCTCAATGGTGAATTCGAAGTCCTGTACCTCCTTGTAATGGGCTTCCAACTGGTTGCGCAGTTGGACCAGTTGTTGGTACAGAGCCGGCATTTCCTCGTGCATCGCGTCGATGGGCTTAGGGGTGCGGATGCCCGCCACCACGTCCTCGCCCTGGGCGTTGGTCAGGTATTCGCCGAACATGCGGTTTTCGCCGGTGTCCGGGTACCGGGTAAAGCCCACCCCAGTGGCGCTGTCGTCCCCCAGATTGCCGAACACCATGGCCACCACGTTGACCGCCGTGCCATTGGCCATGTCGGTGGTGATGTTGAATTCCCGCCGGTAATCCACGGCGCGCTTGCCCATCCAGGAGTTGAACACCGCCTTGATGGCGATTTCCAGTTGCTCCATGGGGTCCTCGGGGAACGGCCGGCCGGTGGCCCGCTCCACCACCGCCAGGAACCGCTCGGCGATTTCCCGTAACTCCCGGGCGCCTAGGTCCAGGTCCTGCTTCACGCTGGCGGCCTTTTTGACCGCGTCGAATTCATCGTCGAACGCTTTGTCCGGCAAGCCGAGCGCCACCTTGCCAAATAGCTGAATAAAGCGCCGGTAGGCATCGTAACCAAACCGCTCGTTGCCGGTCTGGGCGATGAGGCCGGTCAAAGTGGTCTCGTTGAGGCCCAGGTTCAAGATGGTGTCCATCATGCCGGGCATGGACATGGCGGACCCGGAGCGCACGGAAACCAGCAGCGGGTTATCCGCACCGTTAAAGCTCTTGCCGCTTTTCCGCTCCAGTTCCCGCAAGTGCTCGCGCACCTCGTCCATGAGCCCATCCGGCAAATTGCGCTGGGCATCATCCAGGTATTCGAGACAGGCGTCGGTAGAGATGACAAAACCCGGCGGAACCCGTAGCCCGATCTGGGTCATTTCACACAGGTTGGCGCCCTTGCCACCCAGCAGCCGCTTGTTCTTACCATCGCCCTGCTCATAAGAAAAAACCCGGGGGGTTGCCCCAGTGTCCTTCTGCTTCATTTGCCGTCTCCGCCGCGTAAAAAATGATGAGGCCCGTTATTGACTGAGTGAGAACCGATACCCTGTCGCCGGTTCCGCGCGGGCAGTCCGGATGGCCAGGACTTGACCGCTGGACATCCGTAGAAATGCTGCTTTGCAGCGAGTGCCTATGGTCCCCCAGGGAACCAGGGAATACAAGGGATCCGGCACCGGTCGGGGCACCTTCCCCCCCTCCTCGTGGGGTCAAATCCAGGGGCAGGCATCCCCTGAATTTGGGTCCCGTGGAGGCTCTTCGGCCCGGCCAGGCTGACCGCTGGCTGAATGCAATAAAAATCCTAAAAATTGCGGCCACTGGGACTAGGGAAAACCCTAACCCATGCCCAATACCTGCCCCCCTAAAAAAGGCGTAAATATCTTTTATAGGCATTGTTAGCGGAATTTTTTCGCCCCAACAGAATGGCGATCCCTTCAATACGACCCAGGGTTTTCCCTAATACCTGGCTTGACAGAAATCCAGGGTTCAACGACCATATAGCTGTGCTGAACAGGGACTGGCCTTCAGGGAACAATAAGCCCAATCAGCACCGAAGCTTCCATCGGCGCCCCGGTCCCGGAGACGCGCCGCCCGCCCCAGCGGCGGTCGGGAATCTCGGAAAAATGGTTATTGATAGGGAAGCGTGGATTCCACCGCGTAGTCCCAGCGGATGCCTGCGGGCATCAGCTAGGGTACTGCGCACCTTAGTAGGCATGTTCTAACTTGGTTGAGTGTACCAGTGAACCTAAACCGCAAATCGAGCTTGGTCATCCTGATCTTTATTCTCTTGGCCAATTTCGTGGCATGGAGCCTACTGAATCTTCCGGTGGAACCGCCTGACTGGAGTGGCCAGATCCGGGGCCTGTCCTTCAGTCCCTATCAGCCGGACCAGAATCCGAATGAAAACAAATATCCGAGCCGCCAGGAGATCGAGGCGGACGTGGCCCGCCTGTCCGGCTGGGTACGCAACATCCGCACCTATTCATCCGTCGACGGCATGGAACAGATTCCAGAACTGGCGGCCCGCCACGGCTTGACCGTCACCGCTGGCGCCTGGCTGGACACCCGCACCGAGCGTAACCAGAAGGAACTGGAGGGTCTGATTCACAACGCCCGCGCCTACGGCAACATCGACCGCCTGATCGTCGGCAACGAGGTGCTGCTGCGGAAGGACATGTCGGTGGAAGACCTCACCAGCCACATTCGCCGGGTACGCCGGGAAACCCAGTTGCCGGTCAGTACCGCCGAACCCTGGCACGTCTGGGAGCAGCACCCGGAATTGGTGCGTTCGGTCAACTTCATCGCCGTGCACCTGTTGCCCTACTGGGAGGGTGTCCCCGCCGATCAGGCCCTGGACCAGGTCATGGGGCATTACCGCAAGTTGCGCCAAATGTATCCCTACAAGCCCATCCTGATCGCCGAGGTGGGCTGGCCCAGCATGGGCAACCGGACCCAGGCCGCCGAGGCGACCCTCACCTCCCAGGCTGCCTTCATCCGCAACTTTATGCGCATCGCCGAGCGGGAACACCTGGATTACTTCCTGATGGAAGCCTTCGACCAGCCCTGGAAAACCACCATCGAAGGTCCGGCGGGTGCCCACTGGGGTGTGTTGAACGCGGACCGGGAATTGAAATACCCGATGACCGGCCCGGTGTATGAGTACAAGACCTGGGCATACCAGGCGGCGGTGGCCTGCGTCATGGCCTTGCTGCCCCTGGGCTGGTTCATGCGCCGTTGGCGTAGCATCCGGGCGCCGGGTCAACTGGTGTTCGGCGTGCTGATTCAAACCGCCGCGTCCCTGCTCACTTGGGGCCTGTTCCTGCCCGGCAACCTAGAGTTGAACGCCTGGGGCTGGCTGGCTTGGGGCATCCTGCTGCCCGCCCAGTTGATGCTGCTGATGGTCATGCTGGTGAACGGCTTTGAGTTCGTGGAACTCATCTGGCGCCAGCGCCTGAAACCCCGCTTTGCCAAGCCCGGTACCCATGACGCGGAACTGCCCATGGTGTCCCTGCATCTGGCCATCTGCAACGAGCCGCCGGACGTGGTCAAGGCCACCCTGAACAGCTTGGCGGCCCTGGACTATCCCAACTTCGAGGTGCTGGTGTTGGACAACAACACCCGGGACGCGGCCACCTGGGAGCCCGTCAAGGCCCATTGCGAATGGCTCGGCCCCCGCTTCCGCTTCTTCACCCTGGGCAAGTGGCCCGGCTTCAAAGCGGGCGCCCTCAACTTCGGTCTCGACCAGACCGACCCCCGCGCCGAGGTAGTGGGTGTCATCGACAGCGACTACGAGGTGCGCTCCGACTGGTTGCGCCGTCTCACCCCCTATTTCCGCCGGCCCCAGGTGGGTTTCGTGCAGGCGCCCCAGGATAACCGGGCCTGGGAGTCGGATCGCTTCAAGACCATGATTAATTGGGAATACTCCGGATTCTTCCACATCGGCATGGTGCACCGGGCCCAGCGCAACGCCATCATTCAGCACGGCACCATGACCCTGATCCGCCGCGAGGCCTTGGAGCGGCTGGGCCGCTGGTCCGAGTGGTGCATTTGCGAGGATTCGGAACTGGGCCTGCGGCTTATGAATGACGGCCTGGAGTCGGTATACGTCAACGAATCCTTCGGCAAGGGCCTCACCCCGGAAACCTTCACCGGCTACCGCAAGCAAAGGTTCCGCTGGGTGTATGGCGCGGTGCAGATTCTCAAGGGCCATTGGCGCTCTCTACTACCCGGCGCGCCCGGCAAGTTGACCGCCGCCCAGCGTTACCATTTCGTGGCCGGCTGGCTGCCCTGGTTCGGCGACGCCCTGCATCTGGTGTTTACGGTGCTGGCGCTGCTCTGGTCCCTGGGCCTGGTGCTGTTGCCCCAGTACTTCGGCTTCCCCTTCATGGTGTTCTTGCTGCCGACCCTGGGTATGTTCCTGCTCAAGATGGCCCACGCCATGGTGCTCTACCAATCCAAGGTGCCCTGCAACCTGTCCCAGCGCCTAGGTGCGGCGGTGGCCGGCATGGCGCTGACCCACATCATCGCCCGGGGCATCATCAAGGGCCTGACCACCAACAGCACGCCCTTCCTGCGCACCCCCAAGGCGGAGGACAAGCCGGCATTCCTGCAGGGCATCCTGATGGCTGGTGAGGAACTGACCATGATGGCGCTGCTGTGGAGCGCCGCCCTGGCCATCGTGCTGATGTTCGGTACCTACCACGTGGAGGCCATGCTTTGGGTGTCGGTGCTGCTAGTGCAGTCCAGCCCCTACCTGGCGGCCCTGGCCTTGTCGTTGGCCAACGCCTTCCCCAGCCGGGCCCCGGTCGCGCTGGGCGTGGGCGCCCAAGCCCCGGCTTCCATTTCCCAATAACCGACTGTGCAACGGGGGTGCGGCGGATAGGGACATCCGCCAATCCCCTTCTCCCGCTTCTGACGCCCGGATTGGCCCCGCCTTCCGGGCGTTTTCTTGTCTGGACCGGTCCGCCCGGCCAGGCTCAGTAGCCGTCCAACACCCCGTCGCCATCCCCGCCAGGCCCAACCGGAGTCGCCGCTGGTAGCCTCCCGGACGCTGCGCAGGGACCCGCCCGCACCACCCTAGCAGGGTCAGCGGACGCTTGGCTCAACCAGCGCTCCGCCTGCGGGATGACCAGATGGGCATCGCCGCCAGCGGCTCTCTCCGCCAGCCAGCAGGCGGCTTCCGGGACCAGCGCCGGACGCTCCGCGAGGTAGGGCAGGGCGAGACGCACATAGGCTCCCTGGCGGTTAAACAGCAGCCGCTGGTCCTGACCATCCGCGCTAGAGCGGATTTCCAGGGCGTCGCTGTCGATGGGTTCCGCGAAGGCGTGCAGTTGCTTGAGGCGTTCCAGCACCCATACCAACTCCTCGGCCAGCTTCTGGCACAGTTCCCGTTTGCGGGGCAGTTGGTCCGCGTTGTGAAACCTGAACTCCAATCCCTGTCCCCCGTCGCACACCGCCCCGCCACCCGCGCTAAAACTCCAGCGAATCCGCACCGGAACTGGGAGGCTGGGCGGCGGCTCCCCGGCCCGGGCCTGGGGGGCAGAAGGAATCCAGCGCGGATGGCAGGGATAGTCAGCGCAGTGACAGGATAGAATTGCCTGGGCCAGGCCGCCGGATGGGCCGGCCCGGGGGTCATCGATGACCAGGGGGCTGCCATTCACGAACAAATAAATCAATTCACCGGGCCCCGGCTCCACCGACACTTCGGCGCCGGCCTCCAAGCGCTCCGCCAGTCCCCCCAGATTGCCCCGATAGCCCTCCGCCTTGCGTGCCCATTGACCGGCGGCATGACCCGCCCCCTCCACTGCCCTGGCCCGGGCCGCCTCCTGGGCATAGGCCTGGTCCAATTCGCCCACGGCACAACGGGCGAAATGGGCCCGGGCGTCCGGCGGGGCGCTGGCCAACTGGGCGGCCAACTCCCGCAGTCCCGGCCCATCCGGGGACGGTGCCAGGCCGGGTGGATTGGCGTCCGCCGCCCCACCGGCCAACATCAGGAATAGGCCAACATAGCCGGTTACGCCGAGGCGCCCGGACTCCGCTGCCCCCAAAAAAGCCTTGCCCATGTCGACTAACCCTCCCGGCATGGCCGCCCCTGGATTACCCAATTTGGCCCCGAATGGCGAGGGGCCGATCCCGGTGCTTGGGACCTGTTCTCCCCATGATTCATTCATCTGTCCAGGAAACTGGGTTGCCCGTTGGCGGCCGCCGCCAATACCAGTCATTGGATATGGATAGGCCAGCCTGAACGGGCTAACATAGTCCCTATGCCCGCCAACCTGCGCCCTGTCCAGGGTAAATCGTTGGTTATTTCATTCCCAGGCGGGCAACAATAACAAGCATTGACTACCCGCGCATGCTTCTGAAACCATCGACCCACCGCCGGAGGCCGCCGCTTTCCTTACCTTGACATCGGGTTCCCAGGTGCATTCCAACGCCTGGTGCCTGTTGGTAGGAGCTATTCCGGTCCCGTCGCAACCCGCCATTCATTCGAGGACAAGATGGATACAAGCACTTTAGTTAACTTGCTGTTGGTCATTGTGCTGGTCATGGGCAACGCCTTTTTCGTGGGCTCCGAGATTGCCCTGACCTCCGCCCGCCGCAGCCGGATCAAACAGCTCGCCGACAATGGACATAAGGCCGCCAAGGTGGTGCAACTGCTACACCATGAACCAGAGCGATTCTATTCTGTGACTCAGATCGGCATCACCTTGGTGTCCCTTGGCTTGGGCGCCATCGGTATCACCACTATGGAAAAAATGTTTGATCCAGTATTTGAGGCGCTGGCCCACCAGATGGGTGACAGCGAGACGCTGGTCAACATTGCCCATACCGCCGCCTATGCGTTCGGTTTTATCATCATCTCCTTCCTGCACGTGGTGGGTGGCGAGTTGGCGCCCAAGGTTTTGGCGTTTCACAAGGCGGAGACCCTTAGCCTAGCGGTGGCTTGGCTCATCAACACCCTATACCGCACCTTCTCCTCCCTCATCTGGATCATGAACAAAGCCTCCGAGGGCCTGCTGTGGGTGTTCGGTCAACGGGATTTAGCCAAGGATGGGGCCGGTCATTTCTCCATATCCGAGGATGAAATCCGCACCATCCTGACCGCCAGTGAAAAGGACGGGGTGTTAAACGCCGAGGAGACCCAAATGATCCGGGGCGTGTTCGACCTAGACGAGCACCGGGTACGGGACGCCATGGTGCCCCGCACCGACATCACCGCCATCAGTCAAGATGCCTCGGTGGCGGACGCGTTGGAACTGTTCCGGGCGGGACGCCATGCCCGCTACCCCATCTACGACGGCTCCCTGGACAACATGGTCGGCATGGTGGCGATCAAGGAATTGCTCAATACCGTGGCCGAGGCCAGGGACAACGAGTCCATCAAGCAGACCCGGATCAGCGACATCATGCTGCCCCTATTCCTGATTCCGGAAACCCGGTCTCTCAGCGAACTTCTCAAGGATTTCAAGCGCAAGCGCCAACAAATGGCCATCGTCCTGGACGAATACGGCGGCACCGCCGGTCTCATTACCTTGGAAGACATCTTGGAAGAGATCGTCGGTGATTACGCGGACGAGTTCACCCAACACCGCTATCGCTATCTAAAGAAACTGGACGGTAGTCAATACATCATCGACGCCAGTGTGCGCCTCACCGACTTGGAAGCCTTGGTCGATTTCCCCTTCCCGGAAGGCGACTATGTGACCCTGGGAGGCTTGGTTTATGACCAACTAGGTGCGATTCCCCAGGTAGGCACAGAAATCAAGCTGGAAGGCGCCCGCATGGAAGTGCTGGCGATGGACAAGCACCGGGTCACCAAGGTCCTGTTCCAAGACCTGGCCAATATGCCGGACGGATCGGTACGGCTAGCGGACGAAACCTCGCCGCCCAATGATTACCTGCGGGAGGATGCCGACGACGGGAACGTACAGCCAGAAGAGGAATCTGACAAGATGCTAGACGCGGATGAGTTCAATTCTCCCGATGAACCTGCTGAGCAGTCACCAGCCAAGCCATGACCCCAGTTGGAACCGGGGCTACCCCGGTTTCAACGCCCGCGACGGCGGCTAGCGAACCGTCGTCGCGGTTCCGGTACCCCGAGTCGTTCCCATCCTGGAATGGTGACGGTTATTGCGGCGGCTCTTTTTGCGCCCAGGGCTCCCCGAATTGCAGCCATGCGGGATTTACTTCTAGCACGGCGGCGATTTGCATGATTTGGCGCGGTCGTTGACTGCGGCCGTTTTCGATCTTTTGAATGACCGCTTGGTTGGTGCCGGAATCCTTTCCTAATTGATCCTGCGTCAGGCCCCGCTCCCTCCTGGCCATCCGGAGCCGTTCGCCAACATATTCGGGACCGGAAAGAAGTGCGCTCATAATCTGATGACTCCTTGATCGAGAAAACAGAATTAGCCCATTTCACGAAATCTTGTTCTTATTGGACAATGATACTCCGGTGGCGGACATCGGAAAAAATAGATTTTTATCACTCTCTTGACCGCTCAGACTGTGCCCAGTTCCGGGCTTGGTGTAGCTGCTAGTCTGCCTGCGTGGTTTAGGAGACCACCTGAAGGGTACCTTGAAAAATTCAAGGTGCCCGTGCGGGGTAGGGATACCCCGCCAGTTTCAAG
>CAZIHO010000067.1:0-19216 GCA_964538875.1 uncultured Chromatiaceae bacterium | reverse complement strand
TGATTTTGGCGCGCCCGGAGGGATTCGAACCCCCGACCCCCTGGTTCGTAGCCAGATACTCTATCCAACTGAGCTACGGGCGCTGGGTGGAGGCGGAACTTTAGAGGTTTTGCCGGGGGCTTGTCAACCGCCGGGACAGTTCCCGGCGTGCGGGGGCACGAAGTTCTAGCCCAGTGTCGCCCCGTTCGCGTAAGGCGGAATGATTCATTCTGTGCGCCGGGCTTTCCAGCACCGGGCCGGCTTATTTACCGCTGCCCGGCCAGGTGACCCGGTCCCGCAGATAGACCGGCAGGGCCTGCTCCGGGGCCACGGCTTGCCCGGCTTGGAAGCCGGCCACGCCGAGGATGGCGACTTCCTGGGCGCCGCAGGCCAGCTCTGGATCGACGGCGCCCAGGGCGGCGCCGAGGCGCTGGCGCAACTGGTCCCCATGGACCGCCCAGCCGCCGCCCGCACCTTCCCAGCCGTCGCCATCCGGGAGCAACACCTGGTCCGGAGCGGCCACTTGTTCGGGGATGACCGGCGCGGCGATCTGCCCGGCGGTGATCTGGAACGCGCCCCAATAGACTTCCCCCATGCGGGCGTCGAAGGCGGTCAGCACCCGGCCTGCACCGTTTAGGCGATGGTGGCGCTGGGCCAGGGCCGCCAGGGTGGACACCGGCACCACCGGCAGGCCGGCGCCGAACGCGGCACCCTGGATGACGCCAGTAGCGATGCGGACGCCGGTGAAGGCACCGGGTCCCCGGCCGAACGCCAAGGCGTCCAGTTGGGTGAGACGCAGTCCTGCATCCACCAGCAGTTGTTCCATCATGCCCAGGATGAGGGCACCATGCCGTCGGGGCTGGATTTCCAGCAATTCCCGTACTTGGCCGTCCAGGTACAGGGCGGCGGAACAGGCGTCGGTGGCGGTGTCGATGGCGAGCAGTCGCATGCAAATCTCCGGAGGCTCCCTGGGGCGGCGCCCATTGTACTCAGGCGCTCAGTCCTAGCCCTGCTCCGGTTGGAAGAAAGCCTGCACCTCGGCCAGCTCCCGGGTGCGGCGCATGGGCGGCAGGCTATCCAGAAAGCTCCGGCCATAGCCCCGGCTGACCAGGCGGGGATCGCAGATCACCAGCACGCCCCGGTCGGTTTCGTCCCGGATCAGACGGCCGGCCCCCTGTTTGAGGGCGATGACCGCCTGGGGCAGTTGAAAATCGAAAAAGGGCTTGCCACCCCGGCGCCGTTCCGCGTCGATGCGGGCTTGCAGCACCGGGTCGCCTGGGGATGCGAACGGCAGTTTGTCGATGATGACGCAGGACAGGGCTTCGCCACGCACATCCACCCCTTCCCAAAAACTGGCGGTTCCCAGCAGGACCCCGTTGCCGGACACCCGGAAGCGCTCCAGCAGTTCCGCCCTGGGGGCACTGCCCTGGATCAGCAAGGGAAAGGGCACCCGTCCCTTGAGCCATGCCGCCGCCTCCTGGAGCGCCCGGTGGCTGGTGAAGAGCATGAAGGCCCGGCCCTGGCTGGCCTGGAGGATGGGCTCCGCCAGTTTGGCCACCGCCCGGTTGAAGTCCGCCGCCTGGGGCTCCGGCAGGCCGCTGGGCAGGTACAGCAACGCTTGGCGGGGATAGTCGAAGGGGCTGTCCCAGAGGCCCTGTTCGGCACCCTCGATACCCAGTTGGCGGGAGAAGTGGTCGAAGCTATCCCCCACCGCCAGGGTCGCCGAGGTGAATACCCAGGCGGACTGGCGGGCGTCCAGGTGACCTTGGAACACTTCGGCGATGTCCAGGGGTGTGCGGTTGAAGCGAAAGCCCTGGTTTTGGGTTTCAAACCAGAGGATGTCGGTGCCCAAATCCGGCTCCGCCAGGCTGGCCAGACGCTGACTGAGGTCGGCGCAACGGGCCAGGCAAGAATCCAGTCCCTTGCCGCGGCTACCCATGGCTTCCAGCAACTCCGCCATGCCGGCCAGGGCTTGCCCCACCTGATCCAGAGCGGCCCCAACGGCTCCATCCCCGGCGATTTCGGTCCAGGCGCCGCGCCGGGACTCCAGGCCCAGGCTCAGGCGCAGTTCCCGGGCACCCTGTTTGAGGTGCTCATTGCGGACCAGCAGCTCCGGGGTATCCCCCGCTTCCTGGTGGTATTCGGTCTCCAGGTCCCGAGCCAGGTCCAGCAGTTGGCGTCCCGACAGGCTGGAGCCGAAGAAGCTGGTGGCCACTTCCGGGAGCTGATGGGCCTCGTCCAGAATAAAACAGTCGGCCCCCGGCAGCACCTCGCCGAAACCTTCCCCCTTCAGGGCCAGGTCGGCGCACAGCAGATGATGGTTGATGACCACCAAATCCGCCTCCTGGGCGCGACGCCGGGCTTCGGCCAAATAGCAGGGTCCCCAATGGGGGCAATCCTGGCCCAGGCAGTTATCGGTGCTGGAGGTGACCCAGGGCCACACCGGGGAATCCTCCGGCAGCCCCAGTTCCACGATGTCGCCAAACCGGGTACGGCCGGCCCAGGCCCGCACCCTGGCCAGGGACGGCCAGAGGTCCGCCGGCAGACGCGCTGCGGCGCTGGCGCTGTCCAGCCGGTGCAGGCACAGGTAGTTGGAGCGGCCCTTGAGCAACGCCACCGAGCCCCCCACCGCCAGGGCTTGGCGCACCACCGGCAGGTCCCGGTGAAATAGCTGATCCTGGAGGTTGCGGGTACCGGTGGACACCATGACCTTGCGCCCGGACAGGAGCGCCGGCACCAGGTAGGCGAAGGTCTTGCCGGTGCCGGTGCCCGCTTCGCACACCAGCCGTCCACCGCTCTCGATGGTCCGGGCCACCGCCTCGGCCATGGCCAACTGTTGGGGGCGAAAGCTGAAGCCGGACACCCGTTGCGACAGCAGCCCCTCGGGACCCAGAACCTGGTGCAAGTCGTTCATGCTGGATTGGGGTGGGGACCGGCGCCCCGCTCAGGAGGCCTGGTTGTCCCACACCTCCGGTTCCAGGCCATCTTCCCGGGTCCAGGCCAAGCGGCCGATGATCTTGAGCCTTGCCACCGACAGGGCGCCGCGCTTGGCGCGGGCCGCGCTGACGCCCTGGGTGGCGGCCGCCACCTCGTCCCGGTCCACCGCGTAGATTTCGTAGGGCTCGTATTCGCCGTCCAGGAGCACCAGGACCAGGATATCCCAGGGCGCGTCCATGTTGAGTTGGCCGATGCGCTGCCCACCCTTGGCTTCATCGAAAATGGCGCGGCTCTTGATTTGCACCCGGGCGTTACCCCTAGCCGGATCCAAGGCCTGGTAGCCCCCTTCCTGATAGCCCTGGGGACGCGGCTCTAGATTGAGTAGCCGAATGGCGTCGTGTTCGGCGATTTCATTACTGACGCCGGGCAAGGGGCGGCCCATAGTGCGACGGTAGTCCGCCGCCAAACGGCGGGCCTGGGCGATGAGCTTTTCCGGGGCGTAGAGTTTGACCAAGGGCGGGAGCCTGCGGCGCTGGTTCGATGCGTTGCTTGGGCCGCCAGTTTACTTCAAGCCGGGCGGGCGGCGGAAGTCGGTTCGCAGATCGCCCCGGGGCCAGCCCTGGCCCCGCCGGCAGCCCTAACGGCCGGCCCGGTCGTCCGCTTCCCGGGCACCCGCCGCGTCCCCAGCCTGACGACGGGCGGCGGCGATGATGCGCCAATTATCCTGCTTGAGGGCGGGCGCATCCCCGGCTAGGGCGTTGGACTTGGCCGCCAGGTCGCCGGCTTGGGCCGCTTGACCATCGGCTAGGCGCACCCGTGCCAACCGGTTCCATAGGTGGGCGTTACGGGCCTCGATGCCGATGGCCCGCTCCAGGGATGCGGCGGCACCAGTCAGGTCTCCGGACGCTTGCTGGCTTTCCGCCTGCTTGACCAGCATTTCCACCGGCTTGGACGCCTGCATGGGTGCCGGCGGAGTGCGCATGGCCAGGTCCTGCTGTCCCCCGCTCTTGGGCGGCGGCGGCCGGTCGCCAAGGGGTGACCGGTCAGCAGGGGGCGGCCGGTCGCCAGGCGGGGGACGATCACCGGATGGACTTGCCGTATCCGGCGGCGGCGGCCGGGGCCGGGATTCGCCGTTCGGGGGCGGCGGATCCTTATCTGCACCACCCACCGGACCCCCGCCCGAATAGGGCTGCCAACTGGTGGTGGGATGCGCCGGTGACGGCCCATCACCGTTGGCCGGTGGTGGGGGCGGCGGCGTGTAGACAGGCCCCGAGGAATTCTCGTCGACGGCCCCACTCCCGCGAAAGGCGTAGACTTGCACTGCGGGCTTTTCCGGGCGGACCGGCGCGGTGGCCCGGGGGGGCGGCTTACCGGCATCGGATACCGGTGCTGGGGTGGCCCGGGTTCCATAGCCCGCGCAGCCCTGCAGCAAGATCGCCACCAGCGCGACAGCGCCGATCGTGGACGCTCTCATAGACCAAGCCTCCTGTAATCATCCAGATAATCGGAATCACCACCGCAGGGCGCCGTTTCCTGGGGTCCGCTGCCGCGGATGAAGGGCAATTGCAGGGCATCGGAACAGCTCCCGGCCAACTGTCCGGTGTGCTTGTCAATCGCCAAATTTTTCACGCCCTCGGGCGGGACCAGTTCCAGGGATTTGCCTGGACTGGCGGCAATAATATCACCCCATACCCGCATGGCGCCGTTGGCGCCGGTTAGGCCCATGGGTTCATTGTCATCCCGGCCGATCCACACCACCGCCAGCTTGTCGCCGGTGAAGCCGGCGAACCAACTGTCCCGGTAATCGTTGGTGGTGCCGGTCTTGCCCGCCACCTTAAAACCGGCCGGCAACCGTTTGACCAGATCCCTGGCGGTGCCTTGCTCCACCACCTGGCGCATGGCCCAGCCAAGCAGATGCACCGCCTGGGGATCCGCCGCTTGCTGGACCCGCAAGGGATAGCGGTTGAGGGTGCGCCCGTCCGCGTCCAGCACCTCCCGCACCGCCCGGAGGGGGGTACGGAAGCCGCCACCGGCCATGGTCTGGTACACCTGAGCCACTTCCAGGGGTGACAGGGACAGGGAGCCCAATAGCAGCGAGGGGACTTCTGGAATCGGTTGGTCGACGCCCAATTCCCGTAAACGGCGGCTGATGCGGTCCAAACCCAGGTCCATGCCGAGCCGTACCGTGGCCAGGTTATAGGACTTGGCCAGCGCCAGATACAGGGGGACCGTGCCGTGGGATTTCCCGTCATAGTTATCCGGGCGCCAAGGCGCTGCGCCCTTGACCCGCACCTCGATGGGCTCGTCCTGGAGCATACTGGCCAGATGGTAGCGGGAGGAGTAGCTGAGGGCCTCCAGGTAAATCACCGGCTTGATGAGGGAGCCGATAGAGCGGCGTGCGTCCAGGGCCCGGTTATAGCCGGCGAAGCCCGCTTGACGCCCCCCCGCTAGCGCCAGCGCCTCGCCATTCTCGACCCCCACCACCACGGCGGCGCCTTCCAGTTCCCTGGCCTTGGTGGTCTTTTCCAGGTTGGCCAGGCGGGTCGCCAAAGCCTGTTCCGTCTGGGCCTGAACCAGGGGATTCAGGGTAGTGAAAATGCTTAAGCCGGCGGAGCGTAGATCCTCCTCCCGGTAATCCCGCTGCATCTGGCGGCGTACCAATTCCAGGAACGCCGGATAACGGCCCGCTGGCCGGCCGCCCTTCTCACTCACCCCCAGACCCGCCTGCTTGGCCTGGGTCACCATCTCTGGGGTGATCAAGTTCTGCTCCAGCAGCAGATCCAAGACCAGATCACGCCGCTCCTTGGCCCGTTGGGGATGGGAGCGGGGATCATAATAGGACGGCCCCTTGATCATCCCCACCAGCAGGGCGATCCGGGGCAGATCCAGGTCTTCCACCCGCCGGTTGAAAAAGAAATGGCTCGCCAGCCCTAGGCCATGGATGGCCCGGTCGCCGTCTTGGCCCATGTAAATCTCATTGACGTAGGCTTCCAGGATCTCATCCTTGGAATAACGCAGGTCCAACAGGAACGCCATGATGGCCTCGTTGGCCTTGCGCCCCAGGCTGCGCTTGCTCGACAAATAAAAATTCTTGACCAGTTGCTGGGTCAGGGTGCTACCGCCCTGCACCGTGCGCCCGGCCTGGACGTTACGCAAGATGGCGCGCAGGATGGCGAGCGGCGAAACCCCGTGGTGCTCGTAATAGTTACGGTCCTCCACGGCCAGCAGGGTTTTGATGAGCCCTTCTGGCAGTTCTTCCCGCTTGAGCAGCACCCGGTCTTCGTGATGGGTGGGGTAGATGCTGGCGATCAGGGCTGGGTCCAGGCGCGCCAGCGGAATGTCTCCGCCCCCATCCGCGCTGCGCACCCGCTCGATTTGGCCCCCATTGATCTGGATCTCCAGGAACCGAGTCGGTTCCGCGCCATCCCAAAACTGAAACGGGCGCGTACGCACCTGGAAGCGATCCTTGTCCCGTGAGTAAGAACCGCTGCGCTCTGGCTGACGAACCTTGGTATAGCCAAGCCGGTCCAGTTCTTCCGCCAACTGATCGCCGGTCAGGGCCCGGCCGGCGAACAACTCTAGGGGTTGGGCATAGACACGGGCGGGCAGCGCCCAGCGCTTACCCTCGAACTTGTCCCGCACCACCTGATCCAGATACAGGGCGTACAGGCCGCCCACCAGCCCCAGGCCCACCAGGAGGAACACCAGCAAACCGAACAGCCGCCGCCAAAAACGGCCAGGGCGCGGTGGCGGCTCGTCTTGTTCCGACTCGGGGTCGCGCTGGGCGAATAGGGCCATGGGTGCGAGTCAATTTCGGAGCGTGGGAAACAGGGACGCCGGCGCCAACCCTGTGGAACCTTGAGTCTTGGGGAGGGCCCCCGGGTATTGGCCCGGGGTGACCTAAGGGTCCCCTATTCTACCCACGCCGAGGCAAAGCGGGGATCCGGGCAAACCGACTGGCCGGGCTACCGCTGGGCAACGCTAACCGGAAGGGAGCCGCGGGGACCGGCTCCGGGGGGCGAGATTGGGCTCAGTTGCTGGCCCATTCCCCGAAATTATCCGTGGATTTCTCCTCGCCATCGGTATAGCCGGCTTCGTAGGCGTCGGTAAGACGCTGCTCTTCCCGCTTGGGGTTTTGCAAATAGCCCGCCTGCCAACCCTGAATATACTCCTCGTCGACACCCATCTGTTCCATCTTGGTCACGGCGTCGTAGTAGGTCTGATTCATTTGTCTTGTCTCTCCGGTCTAACCAAGGAACTGCTAATAACCCCGAATTCTTGCATATATCGGCAAATAATCACAAGCTAAAATTCGTCTGGCTGAAGTTAAATCCCGGCTCCTGGCGACCCGGAAAACGGGTCCCGCACAGGGGACCCGCTTGCCCTGGCGGGAAGGGATCCCATATTGGCCGTTTGAATCACCCCCACCCCTAAGGATCCACCATGCGTCCAGCCCACGTCATGACCGTTCTGGCCCGGGAACTGGCCAGCGCCGGCAGCGGCCAGCACACCCCCGTCATGCTGTGGGGGCCGCCGGGGGTTGGTAAATCCCAGATGGTGGCCCAGGTGGCGGCCCGTCAACAGGTTCCGGTGATCGACATTCGCCTGTCCCAAATGGAGCCCAGCGACCTGCGCGGCATCCCGTTTCGGGCCGGCGACCGGGTGGAATGGGCGATTCCGGCCCTGCTGCCAGACGCGGATCGCCAGGGTCCGGCCGGCGTGCTGTTCCTGGACGAAATCACCTCAGCGCCGCCGGCAGTATCCGCCGCCGCCTACCAACTCATCCTGGACCGGCGGCTCGGAGAATATCAGGTGCCCGCAGGCTGGGCGATTTTCGCCGCCGGCAACCGCCAGGGGGACCGGGGCGTCACCTACGGTATGCCCGCGCCCCTGGCCAACCGCTTTTCCCATTTCGAGGTGGAAACCCACTTGGATGACTGGTTGACCTGGGCCTACGCCCAGGGCATCGACGAGCGCGTCATCGCCTTCCTGCGCTTTCGGCCAGAACTCTTGTTCGACTTCGATCCAGCCCACAACCCAGTGGCCTTCCCCACCCCCCGCTCCTGGGAATTCGCCCACCGGGGCCTGGCCAAGTTCGAGCATCACCCGGAATTGTTGGCGGGTTGTCTGCAAGCCTGCGTGGGACCGGCAGCGGGGGTGGAACTGCACGCCTTTCTGAGCAGTCTGGACCGGCTGCCGGACCTGGATGCGGTATTGGCGGGACAGGAGGTGCCGGTGCCCACGGAAATCGATCTGCAATACGCGCTGGCCACCGCCCTGGTGGGCCGGGTCCGGCGCGCCCAACGGACCCCGGAGGCGCGCCCGGCGCTGGGGCATGTGCTCAATTTCGCCAAACGCTTCCCGGTGCGGGAAATCGGCATCATGCTGGTTTCCGACCTGCACCGGGCGCTGGGCAACCCGATCTTCGAGGCGCCGGAATTCGCCGACTGGGCTCAGGCGGTGGCGGACATCGTGTTATACGACTAGGGGCCGCCGTGGACGCCATCGAAACCCGTCTCGCCGCCGCCCGCACCCGGCTGATCCTGGACCACCCCTTCCTGGGCGCCCTGGTGCTGCGTCTGCCGCCTAAAGCGGCGGACCCCGCCTGGTGTCCCACCCTGGGCACCGACGCCCGGCATCTCTATTACAACCCGGCCTACGTAGCCCAATTGACCCTGGCCCAGACCCAATTCATGCTGGCCCACGAAGCCCTGCACTGCGCCCTGTCCCACTTTGCCCGCCGGGGCCACCGGATACGCCACCGCTGGGATCTGGCCTGTGACCTGGCGGTGAATCCGCTGTTGGTGGAGGAAGGGCTGACGCCGCCCCCCCAGGCCCGGGTGCTGCCCCATTTCCTGGGCATGACCGCCGAGGAAATCTACCCCCTGATCCAGGAGGACGACCGTTCCGAGTCCCTGGACCTGCATGCCTACGACGGCAGCGACCGGGGCCCGGAGCAGACGCCGCCCCCCAGCGATGGGCAGGATCACCAGGGACAAACCAGCGCCGGCCAACCCCAGGCCGGGCGGGCGCCACCCCCCCTGACGCCGGACCAGCGGGAGACCCTGGACGTCCAGTGGCGCCAACGGCTGGCGGGCGCCGCCCAGCAGGCGCGCCAGGCGGGCCGGTTGGGGGGCAGTCTGGGCCGCTTGATCGGCGCCCTGCTGCAACCGCCCCTGCCCTGGCGGCAATTGCTGCATCGCTACCTGACCGGACTGGCCCAGGACGACTTCAGTTACCAGCGGCCGTCCCGGCGTGAGGGAGATTTCATTCTGCCGCGGCTGCGCAGCCACCAGACCGACCTGGTCATCGGCCTGGACACCAGCGGCTCCATCAACGCCCAGGAAATCCAGGAGTTCGTGGCCGAGGTCAACGCCCTCAAGGGCCTGGTGCGGGCCCGGGTCACCCTGCTGCCCTGCGACGCCGCCCTGGCGCCTGGCAGTCCTTGGACCTTTGAGCCCTGGGAGGAGTTTCGCGCCCCAGACCAACTGGTGGGCGGTGGCGGCACCCGGTTCCGGCCGGTGTTCGATTGGGTCGCCGAACAGGGCGCACGGCCGGACCTGTTGCTCTATTTCACCGACGCGGAGGGGGAATTTCCGCCGTCCGAGCCGAACTTCCCGGTGCTCTGGCTGGTCAAAGGTCCTCGACCGGTTCCCTGGGGGGACCGGGTCCAACTCAACTAATCCAGCGCGCCAGGCCGGGGAATTTCCCAGCCGCTAGAATTTGGCCACGCATCCTTACCTGGAGACCGGCCCCGCCATGTCCAAAGCCCCACTTCGCCGCTCCCGTTCGTCGCGCTGGCTGTGTGCCGGTTGCGCCCTGTTGCTAGCGGTACTGCCCCAGGTCCGGGCCGGTTCCATCGAACTGCCGGACATGGGCGCCAGCGCCGGCTCCCTCATGAGCCAAGGGGAAGAGCAGCAACTCGGCAAGGCCTTCATGCGGGGCGTGCGCCGGGTGGTGACGGTGGTCGAGGACCCCCTGCTGGCGGATTACATCGAGGACCTGGGCCAGCGCCTAGCCCAGGCGGCCCAGCGCGGCCGCTACCAATTCTCATTTTTTCTGGCGGATTCGCCCCAGGTCAACGCCTTCGCCGGACCGGCCGGCCACATCGGCATCTTTTCCGGGCTGGTGCTGACCACCGAGAGTGAAAGCGAATTAGCCTCGGTGCTGGCCCACGAAATCGCCCACGTCACCCAGGAACACCTGCTGCGCAGCTTCGAGAGCGCCAAGAACCTGACCCTTCCGGCCGCCGCCATGCTGCTGGCGGCGGTGGTGCTGGGCGCCACCACCAAGGGCGACGTGGGGGCTGCCGCGGTGACCGGCATTTCCGCTGGTCTGGCCCAGCAGCAGATCAATTTCACCCGGGACAATGAGCAGGAGGCGGACCGGGTCGGTATCCAAATCTTGGCAGCAGCCGGATTCGATCCCCGCGCCATGGCGGTGTTTTTTGATCGCATGAACAAGACCAGCCGTCTGTATGAAAACAAAGCGCCGGAGTTTCTGCGTACCCATCCGGTCAACACCAGCCGCATCGCCGACGCCCTGGGCCGGGCGGACAGCTTTCCCCAAACCAAGCGCTCCGAGGATTACCAATACCACCTGATCCGGGCCGCCCTGCGGGTCCGGGGCATGACCAACCCCAAGGAAGCGGTGAACCATTTCGCCAAGACCCTCAAGGACGGCCATTTCCCGGACGAGGATGGCGAACGCTATGGCTACGCCCTGGCCCTGCTCAAGGATCGTCAATACCAGGCCGCCGCTGCCCAGGTTGGCAAACTGATCGCCAAGCGCCCCTCCAGCATTGCCTACAACTTGGTGAAGGCCAAGATCGAGAAGGAGTCCGGGCAAGCCAAACAGGCCATGACCACGGTGGGCACCGCCTTGGAGCTATTTCCGGGCAACTATCCCCTATCCCAGTTTTTTGCGGAATTGCTGGTGCAAAACGGCCAGGCGTCCCGCGCCATCAAGGTATTGGACCGGGCCATCGAACAGCGGCCCGACAAACCCGCTCTATACGAACTGCGCTCCCGGGCCTACCTAGCCACCGGCAACCAGGGTAATGCCCATTTGGACCTGGCGGAGTCCAACTATTTGAACGGCCAACTCGAAAAGGCGGTGCAACAACTGCAAGCGGCGCTCAAGTCGGACAAATTGGAGTTCTATGACGCATCCCGCATCCAAGCCAAGCTGCGGGAACTCAGGGACGAGTTGGTAGAAGAAAAAAAGGCGGAAAGAAAAGGCTAGCCGGCTCCCCGGCGCCGGGTACGGGGCCTAGTTTGCGCATCGGCGACCATTGGCTATGCTATCCACCGGCGGTTGCCAACCCCAGGATAGCCCCGGTAATCGCCACCCACTCCGGTGACGCCCCGAAATCGGAGTACGCCGGCACGGAAATCACCCTACCCGCGCTGGCCCAAGGAAGTGCTGCATCCTTTAGGCCCCGTTACCCTGGAGTAAGGTTCCATGATCGACCACCAACGTCGCATTGTTCTACAAGGTGCCTTGGCCACCGGTGCCCTGGCAATCACCGCAGGCACCGGCCTGCTAGCGCCCCAGCGGGTATTGGCCGCCTGGCCTAAGGAGGTGTTCGAGGCCACCGATCTCAAGCCGGCCCTCACGGGCCTGTACGGCTCCGATGCCCTGACTGAGGGCAATGAAGTCCAGTTGAAGGCTCCGGATATTGCCGAGAACGGCGCGGTGGTGCCGATCACCGTGGAAACGGCCCTGAAGGGCGTTACCAGCATGGCCATCATTTCCCTGGCCAACGCCAATCCGGTGGTGGCCGAGTTCCAATTGGGCCAGGACATGGAGCCCTTTGTCTCGACCCGGATCAAGATGGGCAAGACTGGGGACGTGATGGGCTTGGTCAAGGCGGAGGGTAAGCTGTACGGCGCCCGCAAGCCGGTCAAGGTCACGGTCGGCGGCTGCGGCGGCTAGCGCCCCGGCCTAGCCCTGTTCAGCCTGGCAACCCCTGGAATATAGGAAACAAGATCATGGCAACCGGCACCATCAAGATTCGCGCCACCCTGCAAGAGGGTGTCACCACCGTCAAGGCTCTGATTAGCCACGAAATGGAAACGGGTCTGCGGAAAAATAAGGATACCAACGAGGTTTATCCCGCCCATTTCATTCAAGCCGTGAAGGCTGAGGTCAACGGTAAGGCCCTGCTAACCTGCAACTGGGGTGGCGCCGTGTCCAAGAATCCGTTCCTGTCCTTCAAATTCAAGGGCGCCAAGGCGGGGGACAAGCTGACCCTGTCCTGGACCGACAACACCGGCGACACGGACCAGGAAACCGCCGCCATCGTCACCCCCTGATCCGGCGCTGACGCCTCTCCCATGGAGAGAGGCGTCAGCCCTTATGAGCTGTCTTTTCCTGCTCCGCCAGCGCCTGGGCCCAAATATCGTCTAGATTTTCATTTTCGCCGGCGCCTAGGGTGGCGCTGGGGGCCGCCGTGGAGGCAAACAGGTCATCCAGGTCGTCCGGCTCCGCTAGGTCGATGTTGCCGCCAGCGGCCGGGCTCAATACTTGGGTGCGGTCCGGTTCCGCCACCGGGCTCACCCCGCCCCAAAGATCGCCCATATCCGCCATCAGGTCATCCTGGTCCGCCCCCCCCAAGGGCATGTCCAGCTCCTGGATTTCCTCGTCAGCGGCCGGGGCGGGCGCGGGTTGTGGCGGCTCACCCAGATCTACCTGGTCCGCCTCCCCGTCCGGCTTGTCGAACATGTTGGAGTAATCGCTCAACATGCGGGTCAGGGTCTCGCTGGTGATCTTGAGTTCCACCTTCAAGGCCTCGTTTTCCGTGAGCAGCTTGTCGATCAAATCATCCATGCCGGGTGGATTCTTGGCCGATTCGCTACCCGCGCCCTGGGGAAGATCTAGCTTCCAGTAGCCCCCCACCAGGGCGTCCACCGGCTCATTGAGCACCTCCAAATTGGCGGCGTCCCGCTTGATGTAAACATTGAGGATCTTTTGGTAGAGGAGCTTTTCGGTCCGGATCAATTGTGCCAGCGTCTGGTCCAACCGCTCGCCCTGGTATTGGTAACTCTTCTCCAGCAGGGTCCGCAGGTCAGCAGCACGCTGCGGGTCCCGGTCCCGCACCAGAGCCGCCAAGCGCATGGCCGCCAAGCGATCGCGCCGCCGCCGGCGCATGCCGAGCCAGCTAAGCGCGGCCAGGGCTGCTACCAGGGCCGCCAGCACCTCGCCCACCAGCATGACCGTCAGGGGACTGAATTCCAGCATCAGCGTGGTCTCCTAGGAGGCGCCGGTGGCGGGGGCCTCGCCCTCGTCCACCAACAGGATGGCCTGTTTGGTGCCCCGCCGGCGCAGCCACCACCATAAGCCGCCGCCCACCAAGAGCAGGATGACATTGGCACCGCCGAACCACCAGCCATAATGAACGCCCAACAAGCCCTTGGGCTCTGGCGGCGGTTCGGGGGCCGGAGCGGCCGGACTCGCCGGCGGCTGCTCCTGGGGCGGCACCGGCGGGGCTTCCGGAGTCGGGGGCAAGTCCGGGATCGGTAGAGGCTCCAATTCTGCCTCCAGGACGGTGCCATCCGGCAAGTTGGCGCGCACCCGCACCCGGGCCTGAACCTTGCCAGATAAGCCGCTGGTGTCGATCTTGGCCGCCTGGCTGTGATCCGGACGCTGCTCCAACAGCAAGGGCAGCCGTGTCCCGTCCGCCAACTCAAGCTCGGCGAAAGGCTGCACGGACGCGAGGTCGATGCCAGACTGGGGCACCACCAGCAATTCCAGGGTCCCTCCGCCTCCCTTGAGACTGGCCTTGGCCGGAACCTGAAGTTCAAATAACAGGCGCTTTTCCCGGACAAAGGTGGGGGCTTCAGCGCTTAGGATAAGTTGCGCAGCGCCGTCCTGGCCCCGGGGCGTAAAACGTAATTGGAAGCGACCATCGTAGGCCATGCTGTCGTCACCCTGACCGTCGTCCCGTAACTCCAGGTCCGGATTGGATGTTCCGCCGGGTCCCACCTGGGTGGCGGTCACCCGGACCCGGTCGATGAAGGCCTTCTGGTTCACCCGCTCGCCCCGGTCCGTAAACCC
Organism: uncultured Chromatiaceae bacterium; assembly: GCA_964538875.1. Taxonomy (GTDB): domain Bacteria; phylum Pseudomonadota; class Gammaproteobacteria; order Chromatiales; family Chromatiaceae; genus CAZIHO01. The sequence continues at coordinate 5,242 of CAZIHO010000067.1, read as the reverse complement.
CATTTCCACCGGCACCGGCTGCCCCAACAGGATCCGGTCTGGAATGGCGCCGACTTCCATCTTCAGGTCGGTCAGAACTACCACCCGGTTATCCGGATCCGCTTGGGCTTGCACCTGCCAATCCCCGGCCATGGGTTCCCGTATGGTGACTAAATCGTACCCTTCATCCTTATGCCACTTAAGGTTGGGCGAGGGGCTATCCGGACCCAGGGCCTGCCCGTTGGGCATCAGAACCCGGGTCGGCTCCTGGGGAGAAGACCTGAACACCAGCAGGGTGATTTCCCGGATATTACGGTCTACCCGGAATTTATTGTCCTTCAAAGGTACCGTATCCGGGTTGCCCACTTTCTCGAAAATCCGCAGGAATACCCGTTGCAACTGGGTGGCAGATTGCACCTGCTCGTACCATCCGCCGGACTGCTCGGACAACTTGCGCAGCAACTCATGGTCCGCCTGCTCCGAAAGGGCGACTGTATGGATCTTGACCCCTAGTCCCCGCAACCGGGGCAACCCCTCGGTCAAAATCCGCTCCCGGGAGCGGGCGCTGTCGGCCCGGTCCGGTGACACGTCCACCATGCCGTCGGTCAGCAGAACCAGGTGACGCTGGCTTCCTGCGGCTGGGCCGCGCCAATCGGCACTGGCGCGATTGATGGCCTCTTCGATATGGGTAAACTGGCCCCGGGAATGTATCTGGCCGGCCTTGGCCAGGGCCTGGGTACGCCAGGCGTCGTTAACCTGGCCCAGCGCCGCAAAGGGTTGGGTCTGTTCGGCAAAGGTCCAGACGCCGGCCCGTGCGCCGGTGGGCAGTAGCCCGACCAGCAAACGCAAGGCCGGCCGGCGCAGATTGTCGGGGTCCGTGCCCTTCATGCTGCCGGACACGTCGATCAGTATCCGGGCGTCTGGACCCTCCGCAGCAATGGCCGCGCCGGCGCCATGCAGCCCGGCCAGCAGCCAACAAATCATTCCTATCAGGAGCCGCTTCATGGATCCTCCAGCTACCGGAACGGCACGGGGGCGAGTCCCAATACAGGACCCGCCCGCTAGACAGGAGCGCCGACTTTGCTAGCTGATTGGGACCGGCCGAGGGTACTGCTATCGAGCCCGGCTCCAGAGCCACAACCGCCACCTGCGTCACCCTGCTAGGTGGAATAGCGGCGCCAACCCGCCCGGCTTTAGCTTCCCGGCTTGCCGGGCCGGTACTGAAGCTTGCGCTTCAGCTACGAGGGTAGCGATCGTCCAGGTTGGCGGGACAGAGGACCCCGCGCATGATGCTGATGAGTTCCAGCAACTGGGCGTTGCGGATCCGGTAATAGATCCGGTTGGCGTCCTTGCGGGCCAACACGATGTTCTTGTTGCGGAGTTGTTCCAGGTGTTGGGATATGTTGCTCTGGGACGTGCCGGTGCGATCCACGATTTCCCCCACCGAGAGTTCCCGGTCCCCCAGGGAACAGAGGATTTTCCACCGCAGTGGGTGGGCCATGGCCTTGAGGGTGTTGGCCGTGAGCGCGGTATCCTCGTCGCCGGGGATATCTGGATACTCTTCCTCGGCTAGGTCGCGGGACTCGTCGTTATCGCGGGTTTCGTCATTCATAAAAAGCCCCTAGCTAAAACCATTCCCGAGGGCCGCCGCCGGTTCTCAGGCATCGGCTTGCCGGACAAAGCCGGTCATGTCCTTGGCAATGCAAATAATGTCCGTGATGGCGGTTCCATCCGCGCCAGTGATGGCGGTGCGGGAAAACAGGATCGGCACCCGCCGTCCATCCTTGGCAATAAAACGGGCGTCGATCTGGCTCAGAGCGCCGACCCGGATGAGGGCTTCCAGCCAGGTGCCAAAAAAAGCGTCCGCCACCTCATCCCCCTCTTCCTCGAAAACGTCGCCGATGGCCATTCCTACCAGGTCGGTCTCGGCGTAATCCAGCATCCGGCACGCGGCCGGGTTGGCGGATTTGATCTCGCCGGAGGGCGCCAGGACCAACAAGGCTTCACCCATGAATTTTATAATATTCTCAAGGTATTGTTTAGCCTGGGCAAGCTCCCGGGTACGTTCCGCTACTTTTTCCTCCAGAATTCGATTGAGTTCCCGCTCTTTTTCGATCAGACGGAAATAGGTGCTGATCTTATTGATGAGCTGGGTGTCATCGATGGGCTTGAGCAAATAGTCGGCGGCGCCGACCTCATAGCCCTTTTGCTGGAACTCCTCAGTCTTGAACGCGGCAGTGAGGAAGATGATCGGGATGTCCCGGGTGCGCTTGCGGATCTTGAGCAGGGATGCGGTTTGGAAACCGTCCATTTCCGGCATCTGCACATCCAGGATGATGAGGTCGATGCCCGGATCCTGGAGCGCCATGTCCACCGCCTGGCGTCCCGAGGTGGCCTCCAGGATGGCGACGCTCATGTGTTTTTCGATCAGGGTACGCAGAGTAAAAAGATTATGCTCATGGTCATCCACCATGAGCACCTTGAACCCGGCGTATCTATTCATGTTCAACGCGGTACAGGGAGTCAGGAAACCGGCAGGTACCGACCTAGGATGTCCCGCAGGCGGGCGGGCGGCGAGGGTCGCCGCGCCACCTCGGCGGCACCAGCCGCCACGCAGGGTCCCACGCTATCCTCATCATTGGTCAGAACCAGAATCGGCAACTGTTGGGAGTCAAATTCGTTACGCACCGCCCGGATGGTAGCACAGCCGTCCGCCACCGACATGTCCAGATCCAGCAGCACCAAGGCACAGGGTTCGTCCCGCAGACTCTCCAGGGTCTCGTCCCGGTCTGCCGCCGCAGAAACCTCTAGGCCCCAGGATTCCAGCAGCGGCGTCCATTCCAATAGCAGCCCCAGCTCCCGCGCCACTACCAGGACCCGCTGACCTTGGAAACGGGGTTCATTGCTCGGTGCGGGTCGCGGCTCGGCCACCGGCGGCGGCGGTCGCGGCAATGGGGGCGGTTCCGAGGCACTGCCTTCCGGATCCAGGGGCAATAACAGGGAAAAGGTGGAGCCCTGACCTTCCCGGCTATCCAGCTCGATGCGGCCACCCAGCAGGCGGGCCAATTCCCGGCTGATGGAGAGCCCCAAGCCGGTGCCGCCAAAGCGGCGGCTGGTGGAGCCGTCCGCTTGCTTGAACGCCTCAAAGACCAAATCCTGCTTGTCGGCCGGGATGCCGATGCCGCTATCCCGGACCCGGATCGCCATGGCGTGGCTACCCTGCCCGAGACCCTCCACCCGGATCACCACGCCGCCCCGTTCCGTGAACTTCACCGCGTTAGATAGGAAATTTTTCAGGATCTGGCGCACCTTGTCGCCGTCAGAACGAATCTGGGCCGGACAATCCGGCGCCCATTCCAGGGCCAAATAGAGCCCCTTCTGATCAAATTGGGGCTGCACCAATTCCACTAGGTTGTCGATCAGGGGCTGGATCGGTTGCCATTCCAGCAGCAGGCTCACTTCCCCGGCGTCGATGCGAGAGTGATCCAGGATGTTGTCGATCAGGGTTTGCAGATCTTTGCCCGCCTGATGAATGACGCTGGCCTGTTTGGTCTGGACCGGCGACAGCCCGGACTGGGGCTCCGCCAGCATCTTGGATAGCAGGAGGATCGAATTGAGGGGCGTGCGCAGTTCGTGACTCACATTCGCCAGAAATTCCGACTTATAGCGGTTGGACTCCTCCAATTCTCGGGCGTGCTCGCGCAGGGTGCGGGCATGTTCCGAGTGGGTTTTGGCCAGTTCGGTCAAATCGTCGCCCAGGGCCCGGACCTCCCGGGGGCCTTTCCAATTAAAGGCCACCACCTGGTCTTCTTTGAGCATCAGACCGATGCCCCGCCGCAATTCCTGACCGAATCGTTCCAGGCGCACCGCGATCCAGCGCGCCAGAATCATGACCATGATCACCAGTCCCAGGATGATGCCCAACACCCGCAAGGTCAGGGAGTTACGGAACGCGGCTAGGGGTGAGGGGTCCACTTGCCGGCCGACCCACAGGGGTCCGGAATCCTCAGTCAAGAACATGGGCACCCAAATGACCTGCTGTCCGCCCGGCCCCTTCCACAGGTCCAGGTTATCCCGCTCGAAAATTTGCTCCAGACCGGGAAAATCCGCGAACGCCTGGGGCTTTTCGCTGGGCGGTTGGCCGGCAATGACGTAGGAACCGTTATTGTTCACCCACAGGGTGTTGCGGTAGAAACGGGCGATGCCGCCCACGTCCACGCTGATGTAGACGGACCCCAGCATCCCTTGACCCCCGTCCGGATTATCGGCGATGGGGCTCAGCATATAGAGGCTCATGAGCCGGCGGGGATCCGGCTGGGAATGGAGACGAATCCGGCTGACCAGCACCCCGCCCGGTTCCATGCGCCCGGCGGCGCGCAGGAAGTCCTCCGGTGGCCGGTCCGGCACCTGGGTGGTGGGGAGCCATTGGTGGCTATCGGCATGCCGCTCCAACCAGAAGCGGGCTTGGCCCAGGTCATCCAGGAATACGATTTGGATGATGTCCAACTGATCTTGCAGGATTTGATTGATCCACTGGGTATAGCGGGCCCGGGCCAGGTCAATCTGCTCCTTGTCGTCCGTTTCCCCCAGGATGGTGCCTGGTTCCGGCAACTTGGCCAGCAGCCGCACCATTTCATGCCGGCTGGCCAAGTGCTGATCCAGGTCCCGGAAATCGGCCCGCAGATTCTGTAAATAGGCCTTGTGGTAGAAAAGCTCCAGGTTGCCAAACACCAGTGGCAGGTTAATGACCACCGCGCCCAACAGGGGAGTCAGGCCAAAAATCAGCAGAAAGACCAGGATCTGGGCGCGCAACTTCACAACCTAGGTGCCCCTTGGTGGTTAGCAGATGGACTTGGAGCCGGCCCCGGGTCGAGCCTGGGCCTATGGCCCTGCTAGCGATCTTGGCCTCTACAGCTCCTTGACCAGGCGCAGGATTTCCTCGGCGTGGCCCTTGGGTTTGACATCGTACAGGGCATGGCGCAGGGTGCCGTCCCGATCAATGATGAAGGTGGAACGGACCAGGCCGGACACTGCCTTGCCGTGGGCCATGCGCTCTTGCCATACGCCGTAGGACAGCGCGGTTTCCCCGTCAGTATCCGCCAGCAGGCGCACGGCGATCCCGTGCTTGTCCCGGAACGCGCCGTGGCTGACGCAACTGTCCGGGCTAACCCCCAACACCACGGTGTTGGCAGCGCTGAAGGCATCTTCCAGGTCCGTGAATTCCAGGGCTTCGATGGTGCAACCCGGTGTATCGTCCTTGGGA
>CAZIHO010000066.1:0-19308 GCA_964538875.1 uncultured Chromatiaceae bacterium | reverse complement strand
GGCCGGAACCTGCCGGGCGGGTCTAGCCCGCCGAGTCGTTTCCCGGCAACGGTGGGCGTATACTCGCGCTTTTCCAGCCAGGGAGCCTGTGTCATGGGTCGCCGTGTGTCGCGTCATTGGATGTGGTTGCTGTTGGGGTGCCTGTATTGGCTCGGCGGGTGCGGACAAAAGGGTCCCCTGCATCCGCCGCCTAAACCGGGGGAGGAGCGGGGGCGTCCGGCGCCGCCAGCCAAGCCAGTGGAAGAACCTTCTTATCCGGTTCCACCACCGAGGGCCTAGCCATGCTCCAGCGAGTTCCTGAGCCTGAGTTGATGGATGAGCCGGAGCAGGCGCGCGCCTACGCAGCGGAGGATTTTTCTGCGCCAAACGCCCTGTTCCTGGAGCGCTTTCGCCAGTTGCATCCGGGTCCCCTAGGGCCGGCGCGGGTGCTGGATTTGGGTTGCGGTCCGGCGGATATTTGCGTGCGCCTGGCCCGCGCCTATCCAGACTGCCAGATCGACGCCCTGGATGGATCGGCGGCCATGCTGGTGGAGGCGGCCCAGGTGTTGATGGCGGCGCCGGACGTGGCGGGGCGCATCCAGTTGGTGGAGGACCTGCTGCCCAGTGCCCGGTTGCCGGCGGCGGCCTATGATGTGGTCATTTCCAATAGTCTGCTGCATCACCTGGGGGACCCGGCGGTGTTCTGGGAGAGCCTGCGCCGGGCGGCCCGGCCCGGTGCCTGGGTGCTGGTGATGGATCTGTTCCGGCCCGAGTCGGAGCAGGCCATCGATGATTTGGTGGCGGTCCATGCGGCGGATTCCCCGGCGGTGCTGCGGCGGGATTTTCGCAATTCCCTGGCGGCGGCCTTCACGCCGGAGGAAGTGGCGGAGCAATTGCGCGGGGCAGGCTTGGCCCACCTGGCAGTGGAGCGGGTCAGCGACCGCCACTTGACCGTGTCCGGCCGCCGTTAGGGTTTCACGATGCGCTTGCGTTTCACCAAGATGCAGGGCCTGGGCAACGATTTTCTGGTCATCGACGGGGTGCGCCAGTCCTTCGTGCCGACCCCGGCCCAGTGCCGGAGTTTGGCCGACCGGCATTTCGGCGTGGGTTGCGACCAACTCCTGTTGGTGGAAGCGCCGCGCCAGCCCGGTACCCAGTTTCATTACCGGATTTTCAACGGCGACGGTTCCGAGGTGGAGCAGTGCGGCAATGGCGCCCGCTGTTTTGCCCGGTTCGTGCGGGATCAGGGGTTGACGGACCGGGACCTGATCGACGTGGGCACCGCCGCCGGGCCGATTCAGTTGCAACTGGAGGACGACGGCCGGGTGCGGGTGAACATGGGTCCGCCCCGGTTTGCTCCGGCGGATATTCCCTTCGAGGCCCCGGCCGAGGCGGATGCCTATGGGTTGGAGGTGGATGGGGAGCGGCTGGAGATCAGCGTGCTGTCCATGGGCAATCCCCACGCGGTGCTGCGGGTCGAGTCCCTGGACCAGGCGCCGGTGGCGCGGCTGGGACCCCGCATCGAGGCCCATCCCCGCTTTCCGCGCCGGGTCAACGTGGGCTTTCTGCAAGTGCTGGATGCTGGGCAAGTGCGGTTGCGGGTCTACGAACGGGGCGCCGGCGAGACCCTAGCCTGTGGTACCGGCGCCTGCGCGGCGGTGGTGGCGGGGCGGCGGCGCGGCTGGCTGGATGCCCAGGTCCGGGTCAGGTTGCCCGGCGGGGACTTGTCCATCGAATGGCAAGGGGGCGCGGAGCCGGTCTGGATGACGGGTCCAGCGGTTTCGGTTTTTGTGGGGGAGATCGAGGTATGACCGATAAGCCGATTCGAGTGGCGTTGGCGGATGATTCGGGCCTGGAGCAGGCGGTGGTGGCCTATCTGACCCGCCATGGGGATTTTTTTGATCGCCACGCGGATCTGTTGGTGCAGTTGCGGGTGCCCCATTCGGCCGGCGAGGGGTCGGTGTCCCTGATCGAGCGCCAAGTGGAGGCGCTGCGAGCTGAGTTAGGACGCTATAAGGAGCAGATCCGGCAGTTGGTGGAGGTCGCCCGGGATAACGACCGGCTGACCCGGCGCCTGCATGAGATGAACTTGGAATTGATCCAAGCCGGGGACTATGCCCGCCTGGTGGAAATTCTCCAGGCGCGGTTGCGGGAGCAGTTCGAGGCGGACGCGGTGGCATTGCATCTGGCGCCTCAGGATCAGGATCCCTGCCGCCGGGAGCTGAGCGGTCTGCTGGAGTCGGGGCGGCCCCTGTGCGGGCGGTTGACTCATGAACGGCGGCGCTGCCTATTCGGGGACCAGGCCGAGGCGGTCCAGTCGGCGGTGCTGTTGCCCCTGGGCGTTACCCATGACCAGGGGTTGCTGGCCATTGGCAGTGGCGACCCGGACCGGTTTCATCCCGGCATGGGCACGGAATTACTGGAGCGGCTGGCGGAAGTGGTGACCGCCAAGCTGGGCCGGGTCAGCCTGCCGGGCGTCTGATGGCGAATCCGGCGCCACCAACCGGGCCAGAGGCGGACGGCCCGCAACCGGCGCCTTGGCGCGAGTGGCTGGAGCGCTTCATCGGCCATGTGCGGGATGAGCGGCGTCTGTCGCCCCGTACCCAGGAAGCCTATCGGCGGGACCTGACCCAACTGGGCGGCTGGCTGGAACAGCAGGGCATCGTTGCTTGGGAGGGGCTGGACGGGCCCCGGGTACGGGCCTATGTGGCATTTCGGCATCGCCAAGGCTTGGGCGGACGCTCCCTGCGCCGGGAACTGGCGGCGCTGCGCAGCCTGTTTCGCTATCTGAACCGGGAGAGCCAGGGATCCAGCAACCCGGCCCAGGGCGTGCGGGCGCCCAAGCCGCCCCTGCGTCTGCCGGTGACTCTGAGCACCGACGAATTGGGCCATCTGCTGGATCAGCCGCCCCAGGATCCCCTGGAAATCCGGGATCAGGCGATTTTGGAATTGCTCTATTCCTCGGGGCTGCGTCTAGCTGAGTTGGTGTCCCTGAATTTGGGCGACATCGACACTAGGGACGGCAGCCTGGAAGTGACCGGCAAGGGCGCCAAGACCCGCCTGGTGCCAGTGGGTGGCAAGGCCTTGACCGCCTTGGCCGCCTGGCTCAAGCAGCGGCCCGGCTTGGCGGGTGCGGGGGAAACGGCCCTGTTCGTCAGCCGGCGGGGCGGGCGCATCCATCCGCGCACCGTGCAGGTGCGCCTGGATCGCTGGGCTCTGACCAAGGGGGCGCCCAGGGGGCTGCATCCCCATTTGCTGCGGCATTCCTTTGCCAGTCATCTGCTGGAATCCTCCGGCGACCTGCGGGCGGTCCAGGAGTTGCTGGGTCACGCCGACATCGGCACCACCCAGATCTACACGCATCTGGATTTTCAGCATCTAGCCCAGGTGTACGACCAGGCCCACCCCCGCGCCAAGCGGGCGCGCAAGGACCCGGATCCGACTTGACCTGGGGCGGTCCGGCGGCAAATCCGGACCCGGCCGGGGCAACGCGGCGGGCTCCGGCCAGACCTTATTCCGGCGCCGGGCTTCCAGTACCATTCAACTTTTTGCTAGGCGGGGTCAGCATGGAATCTTTTCGGGGTACCACCATCCTGTCCGTGCGCCGTGGCGGCAAGGTGGTGATCGGTGGTGACGGCCAGGTGTCCATGGGTTCCCTGGTGCTCAAGTCCAACGCTCGCAAGGTGCGGCGTCTGTATAAGGAACAGGTGTTGGCCGGGTTCGCCGGTGCCACCGCCGACGCCTTTACCCTGTTCGAGCGCTTCGAGGGTAAGCTGGAGAAATACCACGGCCACCTGGCCCGGGCGGCGGTAGAACTGGCCAAGGACTGGCGTACCGACCGGCTGCTGCGCCGGTTGGAGGCGCTGCTGTGCGTCGCTGACGCCCAGTCTTCCCTGATTATTTCCGGCACCGGCGACGTGATCGAGCCAGAACATGACCTGATGGCCATCGGTTCGGGAGGTCCCTTCGCCCAGGCGGCGGCCAGGGCGCTGATGGAAAACACGGACCTGGCGGCCCGGGACATCGTGGAAAAGTCCCTGGGGATCGCCGCCGACATCTGTGTCTACACCAACCATCGGCTGCTCCTGGAAGAACTGGATTCTACGGTCTAGGTCGCCCCAGTCCCGAGCCGCGCCGGGCGCCGGCGCCACCCTATTTGAGAAGTGACAGCATGGCGGAAATAACCCCCCGGAATATCGTCGAGGAACTCGATAAGCACATCGTCGGACAGGCGGACGCCAAGCGGGCGGTGGCTGTGGCGCTGCGCAACCGCTGGCGGCGCGCCCAAATCCCGGAGCCCCTGCGTTCGGAAATCACGCCCAAGAATATTCTGATGATCGGCCCCACCGGGGTCGGCAAGACCGAGATCGCCCGGCGTCTGGCGCGGCTCGCCAATGCTCCTTTCATCAAGGTGGAGGCCACCAAGTTCACCGAGGTGGGCTACGTGGGCCGGGACGTGGAATCCATCATCCGGGACTTGGTGGACAGCGCGGTCAAGATGCTGCGCGAGGAAGAAATGAAGAAGGTAGGTCTGGCCGCGTCCCTGGCCGCCGAGGAGCGGATTCTGGACAGCCTGCTGCCGTCCCCCAAGCCCAGCAGTTTCGAGGAAGAAAGCCTGGTGGCAGCGCCGGTGATTTCCTCCACCACCCGGGAGCGGTTCCGGGAAAAGCTGCGCGCCGGTGAACTGGACGAGAAGGAAGTCAACGTCGAGGTGAGCAGCACGCCGGTGGGCGTGGAGATCATGGCGCCGCCCGGCATGGAGGAAATGACCAGCCAACTCCAGGGCCTGTTCCAAAATCTGAGCAGTGGCCGCACCCGGCGGCGCAACCTGCGGGTCAAGGATGCCTTCAAGCTGTTGCGGGACGAGGAGGCGGGCAAGCGCATCAATGACGAGGACCTCAAGCTGCGCGCCCTGGCATCCGTGGAACAAAACGGCATCGTGTTCCTTGATGAGATCGACAAGGTGGCCAAGCGGGGCGAATACGGGGGTCCGGATGTGTCCCGGGAAGGGGTGCAGCGGGATCTATTGCCCCTGGTGGAAGGCTGCACCGTGTCCACCAAGTACGGCACCGTGCGCACCGATCACATCCTGTTCATCGCCTCCGGCGCCTTTCATTTGTCCAAGCCGTCGGACCTGATTCCGGAACTTCAGGGCCGTTTGCCGATTCGGGTGGAACTGGGGGCCTTGAGCATCGAGGACTTCGTCCGCATCTTGACCGAACCGGACGCTTCCCTGACGGATCAGTACAAGGCCCTGTTGGCCACCGAGAACCTGGAGCTGGAATTTACCCCCGACGGCATTCGCCGCATCGCCGAAATCGCCTGGCAGGTCAACGCGGGCACCGAGAATATCGGCGCCCGGCGGCTGCATACGGTCCTGGAACGGCTGCTGGAGGAGGTTTCCTTCCAGGCGCCGGACCGGGCCGGCGAGCGGGTGGTTCTGGACGCGGCCTATGTGGACCGCTCCCTCAAGGACTTGGCGGCCAATGAGGACTTGTCCCGTTACATTCTATAAGCGTGCGGCCGGCTTTTTTCCGAATCGGCGAGGAACTAGAACCAGATGAGTAAACCCAATCCCACGGAATTGAACCTGCACCGCCAATCCCGGGTGCTGGAAGTCCAGTTTGACGACGGCAGTTGTTTCAATTTGCCCTGCGAGTATTTACGGGTATTTTCCCCGTCCGCCGAGGTGCAGGGTCATGGTCCCGGCCAGCGGGTGTTGCAAGTTGGCAAGGAAAACGTGGGCATCGAACGCATCGAGCCAGCCGGAAACTATGGCGTGCGTCTCTATTTTGACGACGAGCACAATACCGGCATCTATTCTTGGGGCTATCTTTACGCCCTAGGGGTGGAACATCAGCAAAACTGGCGGGAATACCTGGACGAATTGGCCCAGGCCGGACATCAACGGCAGACACAACTGTCCTAGCCGGCAGTGCCGGTCCCGGCGGGTTACCATGGAAGGCCGGCCTGGCTGGGTCCCGGCGCCCGGCAGTTGCTGCTGGCCGGGGGTACAGGGATCAGGAAATAGGACTAGTCAGCGGCGAGGAGCCTGGGTAAATGATGACAGAGGGTGCCAAGCAACGGGAACCTGGCGCTGGCGATGGGTTCCCTGGCCGGGCGCCGCGCCCGTGAGTTGCCCCTGAACCTCATGGACAAGGGCGTCGGCGGAGCCTTATTTGACGGCCAGGCCGAGCAGGTGACGCCGGCCGGCGAAGAGAGCCTCCGTCCCACGCTACTGTTCCTGGTCACCGAAGACTGGTATTTCAACCTGCACCGCATTCCCCTGGCGGATGGCGCCCGCCATCTGGGCCTCCGGGTGGTGGTGGCGGCGCGGGACAATGGCGACTTGGATCTGTTGGCGCGGCGGGGCTTTGTCCTGGAGCCCCTGAAATGGCGGCGTGGCCATTTCAATCTGCCCAAGTTGCTGCTGGAAACCCTGGAAATCCGCCGCCTGTACCGGCGCGTGCGGCCGGACATGGTGCATCAGGTGGCCATGAAGCCTAGTCTGATCGGCTCCCTGGCCGCCATCGGGGTGCCGATTCCCGGCATCGTCAACAACCTGGCCGGGCTGGGGCAGGCCTTTTCCCGCTCGGATTGGCGGGCCCGGCTGATGCGGTTGTTGCTCAGGCAAGCATTTCGGTTTGCCTTTCGCTCCAAGCGCTCCATCACCATTGTCGAAAATCCGGATGATTATGATTACCTGCGCAAGGTGGTGGGGATCGAACCGGAACGCCTGCGGTTGATTCGGGGCGTCGGCGTCAATACCGGGTGCTTCGTGCCCGCCCCGCCCCCTAGTGGCCGGGTGGTGGTGACCATGGTGTCGCGCATGTTGTGGCACAAGGGCGTGGCGGATTTGGTGGAGGCGGCGCGTCTGCTGCGGGGGCAGGGCGCGGACCTGCTGATTCGGCTAGTGGGGGACACGGATGAAGGCAGTCAGGCCGCCGTTCCAGCGGCCCGCTTGCGGGAATGGCACCAGGAGGGGGTGGTGGAATGGCTCGGCTTTCAGGACGACATCGACGCTGTGTGGCGGGATAGCCATATCGCCGTGCTGCCCAGCTACTACCGGGAGGGCATTCCCCGCAGCCTGCTGGAGGCGGCCGCCTGCGGGCGCCCGATCATTACCACCGACATGCCCGGCTGCCGGGAAATCGTGCGCCACGGCCTGAACGGCTTGCTGGTGCCCATCCATGATCCCCAGCAATTGGCCGCCGCCATCGCTCAACTGGCTGCAGATCCCGCCGCCCGGCAGCGCATGGGTCACGAGGGCCGGCGAATGGTGGAACAGGAGTTTGGCGAGGAAATCGTGGTCGCCCAAACCCTGGAACTCTATGAGCGCTTCCGGCATACCCATCCCCGGGCGCCGGTCAACCCCGCCCTGAAATAAGTTCGGACCCGCCGGTTAGTAGGGTTGCACCCGCTGGTGCCAGCGGCGCACCGCGATGCGCTGGCCCTGAGTGGCGCGGGCATCCACAAACAGCCCCTGTTCCGCCAGGGCGAAGGATAGCCGGTTCAGTTGCGCGCGCCGCCGGGATGAATGGACCGGTGGCTTGGGCAGCACCATGAGGGCGATTTCCCGGTTCCGCAGTACCCCCGTATCAACCACCGGGTCCAGGTCTCCCTCCAGGGACAGCATCAGGCAGTCGCCGGGCAGTTGGGCCAGGAACGGGAGGCGGTGCAGACGGGACACGAAAATCAAATTGATGCGGGCATCCGCCAGCGCCGGCTCCCGGTTCCGGGGATTCTGGCACCAGGCCACGCAGGGCAAATCGAGTAATTGAAATAGCCGGCGCGCCTGAATGAAATAGCTCGGGGTGGAGAAAACCGCACTGACCCGGTGCTGTGGAAAAATTTGGGTCGCCACATACAGGGCGAATAGGCCGAATTCCTCCACCGCCAATAGAATGCCATCTGGGTGGGAGCGCTGGGCGACGTGCCAAAGGAGGGACACTTCGGGTGCAAAATGCCGCCCAGACAATAGCTCCGGGTCCCAATCGTCCAGGTCGTCAAAGGCAGCGTAAGGCACCGCGAGGCCCCGGTAATTAAAATGCAGAGACTCGGGACGGTGTAGCCGAAAGCGGTTGACCAGGGATCTGAGCCGGGTTCGATACCGCCTCAGCAGGGCGCTATAACAAATGGGCATGAATCCGCCTAATGAGGGCCTGGGACTTGGATAGGGTGATTTTCCGGGCCAGGAAGGCGTCGGATGCCTTGAGTTCGTCGAAATCCTCCTCCGTGAAAATATGGGGCCAACCGCCCCCTTCCCAGCGGATCTTGCGCAAATTCCGGAAGCTCACCCGGGGGCGTCGCGCCGAATTCATGAGCAGGGTCTGGAAAAACATTTCATCCGGCACGAAGGTGACCCGGAAAAACTCCATGAGTTCCCGGTCTTGCACGGCGGTCAGAATGGCCTGAATGGCCTGGCTGGTCAGGGTCCACCATTGGGAGCCGCTGAACGGTACCAAGCCCTTGGGCATGGAACGGCGCCGGTCCCGCTTGGCCTGAAATAGCTCCCAAAGCCTGAACAACTTCTGATGATAGACATAGCGCCCGAACGGGTAGATGTATTCATAGCGCTCGGTATAGGAGCCGGAAATGACCCAGCGCTCAAAATACATGTTGTAGGCTTCGATGAACTCCTGATCGCCACATTCGGCAAGAAAACGGCGCAAGCGCGCCTGGGGTTTGATGGGGTAATCCACCCCACTCAGCAGCGAGGCATAACGAAATGGACGCCCAGATGCTGCCAGGGTTTGAATCCCGGCCAGAGTCGCTTCCACCAGGCTGAAATGACCCCAATGGCATTTTAGACGGTTGGAGAATAGGACGTTGGGGCGTCCCAATTGCTGTTTGACCCGTTCAAAAACGACGTTGGGAACCCGGCCATCGATATGGATGACGAGGGTGTCCGCCGGATCGGCAGCGAAATACTTGACCAGTTGTTGCAGATGCGGCCAATTGTCGTGAGCCAACAGAATGAAGGCCAGCGGAAATTGGGCAGCGGAAATCATGTGCTAGGCCGCGTCCCGGTCTATCTTGCTAAAGGTGACGATACCCCGGCTGGAATGCCACTGGTCATAGTGGAAGTTTTGCGCGCTCAGGGTGTCGAATACCTTTTTGACGCCGGCGCGACCGATGACGTTTTGATGGATTTCCATCAAGATCTTTTTCACGCTAGGCATTTGGACGCCATCAAATAGATCGAATTCACCCCCCTCGATGTCCACGATCAATAGGCTCGGTGAAATCTGGTCAAGGCGCTTTTGAAACGAGGTCTTTGGCACTTCCACCTGTTGGCTGCCGTTCCAGGCGGTAGCGGAGGAAGCCCAAAAGTCCCGGTGCAGGTGGAACAGGGCGGTGCCGTCCTCGGTACCTAGCATTTCATGGAATAACTCCACGGAAACCTGGTTCAGTTGATAGGTCCGGCGGCAAATGGGGATCAGTTCCGGGTTGGCCTCCACCGCGAACACCTTGCGGACCCTTGAGTCCTTGGCGCACAGGGTAGAAATGAAGCCGATACCGGCGCCGATCTCCAGGACTACTTCCCCCTCTTGCAGCAGGTATCCTAATTCATCGGATTCCGCCGCTTCATAATAATTCTTGGTGAATGCGTCACGAATGGGATCGGTGAGCATCGACCGGGGCAACTCTAGGCGTAGGCCCCGGTACATGAGTACTTCTGGGCCGGGTTCGGTGAGGTTGGCAGTGCGCATGATTCGTATCGACTCCCTGAGTCCGTGGATGGTGTGGCGGACGATGGTGGAAATCATATCGGAAATGACCGAACTTTTAGGTAGATAGCTGGACATATCTCAAGCGGAGGGCTTCCGTCAGGGAGGTGGGAACCGGCGCGGAGCAGGGGATAACCTGCATTTCCCTAGACGCCCCCCAGGGGAGGGCGCCTAGGGCTTCGGGGCCTCAGATGCAATGGAGCGACCGGGATTCAGCCGGTCAAGGCATCTCCCGGAACCATCAGCGAGGCCCTATGAGTCGCCGGTCACAACCATTGGGTGCCGTGCTTGGCGGCGACAAACTCGGGTATGGCGAAGGCGTTGCGCTCGATGACGGTGATGAAGGGGTAGAAATGCACCGATCCTACCGCGGATTGGAATGCCGAAGTGGGGCTGGTGATGGAGCGTTCCGGGTCCGCGTTGGCTACCGCGCCAGCGCAGTAGTTGAGCTTTTGGGTCAGGGCCTGCGTCATCCAGGTAAAGGCGTTATCTTCGTGATGTACATCTTCGCACAGGAATACGCCGCCGGGCCGCAAATGGGGCAACAACTCCTCCATGGTGACCGACTGGTGTTCCGGGATGTGACTGCCATCATCGATGACGATATCCAGTTGGGGAACCTGTTCCCGGAATTGGCGCCAGAATTCCCGGTCGCCCTGGTCACCGATCATGATCTGGGTGCCGTCCCGTTCAAAGATCTTGCAGGCGGGTTGGATATCCATGCCGAATAGACGGGCCTTGGGGCCAAAATAGTCCCGCCACATGTCTAGGCTGCCACCGCTATAGACGCCCACTTCGAGAATGTTGACCTCAGTGCCGCGAAACCGGCTAAAGTGGCGCTCATAAATATCGAAATAGTGCCGCCATTTCCAAATGCCCCAACCTTCCTTGCGAGCGTTGAAAAAGTCCTCCATTTGATTGGTTTTTCTTGGCGCGCTGGCCACCGGGGCCTGGGCGGTCCATTGATCGGCCAGAGCCTCGCCCCGGCTGATTTGCTCTAGACTCGCCGCCAGCTTGCGCCAATGTTCAATCGTATCGCTCATCTAACTTGCCTTGTGGGTTAAAACAATTAATGGAAACGGGGTCTTGGTCAATGATCCTTAGGTAGGGAATGCGCGGTGGCCTGCCATGGCCCTGAATGAAATCAACCGATGGCGATCGGCGAGTCCGCAGCTCTAAGGGCGGCTGTTACAGCCATGGGCCGCGCATTTTTCGCTAATAGCCGCGACCGTGACGCAGAACAGCGAATAAAAGAGTTGACCTCCAGTATACCATATCGGTAACAAGGGACCAGACGGCCTCGCCAAGGCGCCCGGCGCGGGCTAATTGGAGTTGATGGCGAACGGCGGCTAGGGCCAAGCGCCGGCGTAGCTCAGGATCGGTCTGGAAAGCGGCGCCGCGACGAATGAGATGCCAATAGCGGCCGCCGGATCCCCGCAGGGTGCCGCCGTTATCCACCAGGCTGGCGGCGGTCAAACGGCGAATGCGAAGGATGGCATCGGGTTCCTGTTGGGCGAGCTGGCTTTGCCAGCCGGCCAGACCGGGCCAGCCGCTGCAGGGATCGGTCCGGCCCTGGCGCTGCCGTTGGGCCATATACAGGGCCAGGGCGCTGGCGCGCGCTTGTTGGTAAGCGCGGCGCCGGGATTGTTGCACCGGATGGCGGCGGTACAGCAGGTAGCTGTCCTTCAGATTGTCCAGTTCGGTCAGGGCCGCCAAGCGTAACCAGAGGTCATAATCTTCCGCCGGCTCGAACAGAGGCCGGTAGCCGCCTACTTGGAGCACTAGGTCGCGGCGCATCATGACGGCCGGGTGAATCAGGGGCGAACTGGTGTCGAGGGCTGCTCGTACCTGGGCGGCTCCCACCGGAACCCGAACCGGCCGGGACGGGCGGCCAAGGGCGTCGATGGATAGGGCCTGGCTGCCGAGCACGCCCACCTCCGGGTGCCGCTCCAAATAGGTGGCCTGGGCCGCCAATCGGCCGGGGAGGGCGATGTCATCGGCGTCCATGCGGGCAATATAGGTGCCCCGCGCTTGGCCTAGCCCCAAGTTGAGGACCTGGGCGATGCCCCGTTCCGGTCCCGGCAACAGGCGAACCCGGGCGTCTCTGGCGGCAGTTTCCCGTAGCAAGTGGCCGCTGCCATCCCGGGAGCCGTCATCAATGGCGATGACTTCCAGGGACACTCCCCGTTGGTCGAGGATGCTGGCTAGGGCAGGGCGGAGATAGGCTCCTCCATCCCGCACCGGCAGCAGTACCGAAACCAGGGGGCGCGGGTCGGGAGCGCTCACCTAGGCGCCCTACTCTTCGGCGGTGTGGGTCAATTCGTGGTAGAAGGCTAGGGTTTCTGGAACGGTTCCGTCCGCCAGGATCTCGCCGTCGTGGAGGCACACCGCCCGGGAGCAGAGGCTGTGAATGACCTGGTCCACGTGAGAAGCGATCACCAAAATGCTGGAGTTGTAGGCCATGGTCATCATGCGCTCCTGGGCCTTGTCGCGAAACTGGGCGTCGCCCACCCAGATCCACTCGTCCAGCAGCAGTATGTCCGGAAATAGGGAAGTGGAAATAGCGAACGCCAGTTTGACCTGCATGCCGCTGGAATAGGTGCGCACCGGACGGGATAACTGTTCTGGGGTGAGGTCGCTGAAGGCGACGATTTCGTCGGTGCGGGCGCGGATTTCCGCTGGGGTAAAGCCCAGGTACAGACCGCGCAGGCGGATGTTGTCCCAACCATCCGCCTCGCCGTTCATGCCCAGGGACACGTCGAACAGGGCGGAGGTGAGTCCCACCCGCCGTACCCGGCCTCGGGCCGGTTTCATGACCCCGGCGATGACCCGCATCAGCGTGGTCTTGCCGGCGCCGTTGGCGCCTACCAGGCCCAGGCGATCTCCTTCCCGAACCGTTAGATTGATGCCCCGCAGGGCGCGCACCCTGCATAGTTCGCCGCTGTCCTCGGTGAGCACCTTGCCCCGGGAGGCTAGGCGAACCAGGGCGTGTTTCATGGATCGGTTGGCCAGTCCATAGATGGCGTACTCGACCCACACATCCTCAAGCAAGATGGACGGACTTTCCATGGGCTAGACCCAATAAGCGATGCGGCCGTGGTAGCGGCGAAAAAACAGATAGGTGCCGATCCAGCCGGCGATGCCGATGCCGAGCGTTACCCCCCAGTTGGACAGGCTGGGCAGTTGCCCCAGCATCGGCGCTCGCACCACCTCGATGAAGTGATAGAAGGGGTTGGCTTCCATCAATAGAGGCCGATTGGCCGCCATGTGGGGTAGCCAGATGATGGGCGTGATGAAGAAGGCCACTTGCAGCACGCTGGATACGATTTGGGGCAGGTCCCGAAAACGGGCCGACAGCATGCCGAGCAGCATGGCGCACCAGAGCCCGTTGGCCAGCACCAGCAGCAAACCGGGAATGGCCAGCAGCAGCGTCCAGCCGGGTCGCAGGCTGAACAGGAGCAGGAGCACCAGGTAGATCACTGCGTTGTGGAGAAACACGATCAGATTTCGCCAGACCACCCGCAACGGGAACATGGACAGGGGCAGGTCCACTTGGCGGATGATCCATTCGATCTCGATAAAGGTCTGGCAGCCGTCGCTGAGCATGGCGGTAATCAAGCCCCAGACCAGAAAGCCGATGGTGAGGAACGGGAGGTAGTTGTCGAGATCCAGGACGAAGATGCCGCCGTAGATATAGCCGAGGGAGAACACCATCACGCCCATGCTGATGGTCAGCCAAAAGGGGCCGATGAAGGAGCGCCGGTAACGCAACATCACGTCCTGCCATCCCAGCAGCCCCCATAGGGGCCAGCGACGGACGCTGCCGGCCAGGTCGAAGCGGGCGGAGCGGGCATAATCACCGTTCCATTCCCATACTGGCCGGGCCGGATGAGCCGCGAGAGGGGGAACCGTCGCGATCAGCGGTTGGGAATGGGGGGAAAATTCGTCCATGGACGGGTCTCGGCGGTTAAGGGATGGGCGACTATAAGGGACAGGTCAATCTGGGCTCAAGTCTGGCCGATGGGTCCAGGCTCTGGGAGCGGGAACAGTTGACCGAACCCAGCTTGTGCCGGTGGCTGGCGAAATTGGGCGAACCACACTTGCAATTTCACTCGAGTTCAACTAATTTATTAATTGCTAATATAGTGAATCTCTTTGGAGGCACGGCGATGTTACCCATCTTCTTTTCTTTGGTGGCGGCGTCCTTGTTCGGCATCGGTTCCCTAGCCATCTATGGTCCCGAGGCGACGGCGGGATTTGCCTGGGTGGACTATGTGTTTTGGGCCCTAATCCTGAGCGGCATCTTGGTTGCCCTGGCCGGAGGAATATTCCGCTGCCTGCTCTGTCGAATCGAAGTGTTGCTCCACCATCGACTGAGTGTGGCCTTGCCCTGCCCTTGTGAGTCCTGATCCCATGGGGAATCAGACTACCCGGCGGCCTGCGGGGCGCCGGGTAGCCCGCTGATCGATCAACTGACCAAGCGCGGGTAGAGGGCAGCGATTAGGGCATTGAACTCCATGGCGCCCTTGCCCCTGGGTTCCATTTCGAACACCGCCAGGCCTTCGCTGAACGAGCGCCGGTAGACGGTGCGCTGGGATAGGCGGGGCTTGATAAAGCGAATACCAGGCAAGGAGACCAGGGCAGCGGCGGCCTCGTTGGTTTCCCGTACCGCATGGTGGGTGTCGCCCCGGTTGATGAAGCCGAGCATTTCCAGCCGGCGCTCGCCGGTGATGGACTGGACGAACTGAATAAATCGCTGGGTGGACCAGATGTCCGCCTGGGACGGGGGCACCGGCACCACCACCCGGTCAGCGAACGCCAGCGCCTTGCGGATGTTGTCCATGCTGGCCGTGCCGATGTCGATCAGAGTTTCGTCCGCCTGCTTGACCCGTTCCTCGGTCAATCCATCGCCGTCCAACACCTGAATCGCCGGCTCGAAGCCTTCCTCAGCGCGCACTTCCGCCACGTCCGAGAGGGTGGCTTGGGGGTCCCCGTCGATGACTAATATCTTGACTTCCGCCATGGCGAGCCAGACCGCCAAATTAAAGGTCACGGTGCTTTTCCCGGACCCGCCTTTCAAGCTTCCGATCACGGTGATCATGAATCTATCCGCCTTTGGCTAGTCTGTCCCCATGACCAAGGCGATGGCCCGGTCATTTGCTGATCGTCCATCTTGGGTCCCCGGCCTCCCACTGGGTGCAGTCCCAGGCCCAGTGTCGTGCCGAAGTTAATCAAAGCCCTTGGTTTCCCCGGTGCCGCCGATTTTGAGACGAATGCCCCGCCGGCCGGCTTTCTTCTGGGACAGGGCCGGGTTGCGGTCATCCGCAGTAGGGCCAGGTTCAGGCGTCGGCGCTACCGCCCGGAGTTCCGGGGTTTTGGCCGCCTGTGTCGAGCGGGCCGCCACGGCCGCCTTCAGGGCGCGCCGCCCAGCCGGGGCATCCGCCGCCGGGGCCGGAGTGGATGCCTGCTGGTGTTGGGCCGGGGAGGGCGCCGGAGCCGGCTCGGTAGCCGCTGGTTTGGCGACTGAATCGCCCGCCACCTCGGTTGCCTCCGCCTTGACGGTTGGGGCTTGCGTGGTTGGTGCCGCCGTTTCAGCCTTGAGGGGTTTCGGAATGGGCGCCGGCGCGGCCACCCTGGGCAGCGCGTCTGCCTTGGCCGCCTGAGTTTGTGGCGCTGGCGGCGGGGGCGGAGTGGAGGGGGCGGCTGGCACCGGCGGCGCCATCGCCGGTGGGGCGGCTGGTGCGGGCGGTGCGGAGGAGGCCGGTGGCGTGGCGGGTCCAGGATCCGGCCGGGGCGCGGGCGCCGCCGCCCGCGGCTTAGGCTTGGAAAAGCGCTTGCCGATCATCTGGGACAGTAGCAGGAAGATGCCCCGCAGCGCGTAGAACACCATGGTGATGGCGCCAATCAGGTTCCCCCACAGGGCTATGCCCCAGCCGGCGCGGCGGCCCCGGGGGCGGGCCGGTTGCACCTTGACGTCGGACGAGCAGGGCGGCATTTCCACGCCGTGGCCGGCAGTGGCGGCGGCCACTTCGCACAGGGCTTGGCTGGCATTGATGCAACCCAGGGGAATGACGATCAGGGTCAAGATGGTGGACACCATGACGCCGGACGCCAGGGAGATGGCCATGCCTTGGAAGATGGGATCGGTGAAGATGACACTGGACCCACACACCAACGCTAGGGCGGTAATCATGATGGGCCGGGTCCGGGTCTTGCAGGAGCGGATCACTGCTTCCGCCACCGGCACGCCCTTTTGCAGTTCGTGGATAGCAAAGTCCACCAGCAGGATGGAGTTGCGCACGATGATGCCGGCCAGCGCAATCCAGCCGATCATGGAGGTGGCGGTGAACTCGCCGCCCAGTCCAAAATAGAACATGACGAAGTGGGCCGGGATGATGCCTAGCAACGTCAGGGGAATGGGCGCCATGATAATCAGGGGAATGCGGAAATTGCCGAATTCCCAGACCACCAAGATATAGATCAACACCAGCGCCACCATGAAGGCGCCACCCATGTCCCGGAAGGTTTCAAAGGTGACGGTCCATTCGCCGGTCCACTCCAGGGACGAGCGGGAATCATCCGGGGGCGGCTTCATCCAGTAAAAGCCGTCGTCCGTAACGCTGCTCTGGTGGAGGCGCACCCCATCGGGAGCCACGTAATCCTTGGCCGCCAGCAGGTCTTGGATCTGGAACATGCCGTAAACCGGCGCCGCCAGCTTGCCGCCTACGTCCGCCACCACGTATTCCACTGGGCGCAAGTCCTTGTGATAGACGATGTCCTCCACCGGAACCTTGTGGAATTCGCCCAACTCGCGCAGCGGAATGGTGCCGCCGCCCTGGGCCATGATCGGCAGATCCCCGAGCCGCACTACTTCCGAGCGCTTGGCCAGGGGCACCTGGATGACAATTTTCACTGGTTCATGGCCGGAGCGCTGCTTGACGTCGCCCAGGCTGGTTCCGCCAAGGGCCATAGCCATGTTGCGGTTGATGGAATCCACCGAGATACCGCGCCGCACCGCCTTTTCCGTATCCACGTCAAAGCGCCAGTAGTCGTAGGGGTCCCGTAAATAGTTATCCACGTCCCGGGTGGATTCCGCCTGGTGGAAGAACCCGGTGAGATCACGGGCGAACTGGCGCCGTACTTCCGGGAAGGGTCCATGCACCTCAGCGACGATGGATTGCAACACCGGCGGCCCGGGGGGCATTTCCACCACCGCAAAACGAGCGCCGCTACCTTTCACTACCTCATCCAGCAACTCGCGCGCTTGCACCGCGATTTGGTGGCTGGAGCGCTTGCGCTTGCTCTTATGCAGCAGTTGTACCTGTACCTCGCCTTGCCAGGGGTCCCGGCGCAGGTAGTAATGCCGTACCATGCCATTGAAGTCGAACGGGCGGGCGGTACCGGCATAACTTTGGGCGGCGGTCACCTCCGGCATTTGCCGAATCGTCTCCGCCACCTGATGGAGCATATTGGCGGTCACCGGCAGGGCGGTTCCCTCCGGCATGTCCAGTACCACGGAGAATTCCGGCTTGTTGTCCAGGGGCAACATCTTGACCGGTACCCATTTGAAGTAGAAGAAGCTGCACATGACCATAAAGGTCACCCACATTCCCAGCCGAAACATCCGTTGCTTGAAGCGGCTTTCGATCAGGGGTGTGAGCACGCGCCGGAACAGTCCTTCCAGTTTGTCCGCTTCCTTGTGCTCCCGGATCTCGGCGGTACGCAGATAGCTCATGCTCGGCCGCAGCCACTTGGAAATGGCCAGATAGGGGGTGAAGACGAAGGCCGCAAACAGGGAAATGAGCATGGCCACCGAACCCAGGGCCGGGATCGGCATCATGTAGGGCCCCATCATGCCCCGCACGAAGCCCATGGGCAGCAGGGCCGCGATGACCGTGAAGGTGGCCAGGATGGTGGGGTTGCCCACTTCCCGCACCGCGTCCACGGCAGTTTCCTCATCGGTCTTGCCCTCTTCCAGCCAGCGCCGGTAGATGTTTTCCACCACCACGATGGCATCGTCCACTAGGATGCCGATGGAGAAAATAAGGGCGAATAGGGATACCCGGTCGATGGTATAGCCGGTGACCCAGGCGGAAAACACCGTCATCAGCAAGACCACCGGGATGACGATCACCACCACGATAGCGGGCTTGAGGGCCCGGAACGACATCAAGACCAGCAAGAACACGAAGCCGGTGGCCATGAACAGCTTGAAGATGAGCTCATTGACCTTGTCATTGGCGGTTTGGCCGTAATCCCGGGTCACCGAGACTTCCACGTTGGCCGGAATGCGGTTGCCCTGCAATTCCTTGACCCGAGTCAGGATCGAGTTGGCCACTGCGACACCGTTGGTGCCTTCCTTCTTGGCGATGGCGATGGTCACCGCTGGGATGCCGTCGGCGCGCAGGTGGGAGGGGCCGGCGGGTCCCGTGTAAAAGGCCACCAGTTGGCTGGCGTCCTCCGGCCCCTGCCAAACCCTGGCTACGTCACGGACGTAGATGGGCACCTGGTTGTGGGTTCCCACCACCAACCGGTTGATGTCATCCACGCTGCGCAGAAAGGAGCCGGTCAGGACCGTGATGCGGCTGCCATGGGCCTCGACACCGCCGGCTTGGGCCTCGGCGTTGGCGGTCTGAATGGTTTGGGCCACCTGGTCCAGGCTGATGCCGTAGCCGGACAGACGTTCCGGAGAGACCTCCACGGTCATTTGTTCCGAGCGTCCACCTACCACGAAGCTGTTGCCGGTGTCAGGAATTTCCTTGATGCTCTGCATCACGTCCTGGGCCAACATGCGCAGTTGGCCGTCGTCCACGTCTGGGGTTCCGTCGCCGTCCATGTCCCGGGACCAGAGGGTGACATTCACCACCGGCACGTCGTCGATACCCTTGGCCTTCACCAGCGGCGGTTGTACGCCGGGGGGGATCAGGTCCATGTTGGTGGCCAATTTTTCATTGATCTTGACCAGGGACGGGCCCATCTTCTGGCCCACGTCAAATTCCACCGTGACCATGCCTTGCCCGCGCATGGTGGCCGAATAGACGTGTTTGACGCCCTTGATTTCACTGATGATCCGTTCTAGGGGCTGGATCGCCAGATTGGCCACCTGTTCGGCGGAGGTGCCTGGGTACTGGACGAAGATGTCGATCATGGGCACGGAGATTTGCGGGTCCTCCTGCCGGGGCGTCATCAACAACCCCAGCAGCCCCATGAGCATCATGGCGAAATAGAACAGGGGCGAGAGGGGCGATCGAATGAAGAAGCGGGCCGTGCGTCCCGCTAGTCCCAATTCCGCCTCGTTGTACTTGGCGTCTTCAGGCGCGTGCTGGTAGGAATGCTCGTTTTGGCTCATGACTTACCCAACAACTTCCAGGATCCGGGCCTCATCAGGTGTTGAAACAGCGGATCCAGGCAATTTCAACGTGGTTGTCCCGACCTTGGCCATCCATCGGTTCTTAGGCCACCGACTCGGGCCGTGCTTCCCTGCCTGGCCAGGCGACTATACAAAGGGGCGTCGCTGGTCCGCCGACTGCTAAGGCGCCGATCCTTAAGGGGACCTTGAAAAATGGCCATCCATGCCATTTTTCAAGACGCAAAGCGC
>CAZIHO010000065.1:11697-19335 GCA_964538875.1 uncultured Chromatiaceae bacterium | reverse complement strand
CCTTAACAAGAGGGCTAGCTTCAAAAAGCTCTTTTGCCTTTTCTTCAAGTCCTTTTCCGAAAAAGCGATCAGCCTCCTTAGCTTTCAGCACTTTCTCTAAAACCCCGCGTACATCAGATGACAGAACGGCGTTGTCACGAACACGAACTAACTCATTGAAAGACATGTCCTCATATTGCCTCCGAAGCTTTTCCAAATCGCTCATATTTTTCTCCTAAAAAACATTACACCAAGCTTCACCGGACCCCCGCCGCGCTACTACTGAACACTGCGTTACCGCAGAGCTCGCCGCGCGGCGAGGGATCCGAGTGAAAGCGCACGTTAGACTTTCTTTCTAACTAAACTTTTTGCGAGCTTATGCTGACCAAACCTCGTGAGACTCCAATGGATGCTACGTTGATAGTCGTCGCTTTGGTACTTAGTAACCAAACCAAGGGTCATAAATTGGTATTTGATGGTCTGAAACGCCTCGACGCCAATTGTTGCAGTACTAATTTTTATGCGTGATCTATTTTTTTGGTAAATCCGCTTGCCTGCTTGCGCTAGCTGTGATCTATAGCTTTGTTCAGAGATGCCATCTTCAAGCGAAGGCCCCACCGATGTGAAGAGTTCGTCCCAACTAGTCCGAACCTCTACAGCCTTTAGCTCTTCTTTTTCTTCAACTCTGATATTAAGTGAGAACGAAAATTCATCGCTACCGGATTCCAGGTCCTCTATGCCTTCCGGTGCTTCTACAGTCATCCGCTCAATTTCAATTTCCAACTCTTCAATTCTGTCTTTGTATGCCTGTATTCTTTCAACAACTTCTTGAGGTAATGAGTCTGCCTTAATCCACCCGATTCGTGGCTTGCTGCGGAAGAATAAATTCATACTCTTTGCAACCTTACCGCCTAAGTCATCACTAGACTGCCAATATTTACAGTGATGGTTTTCTTTTAACTTCCCACGAAAACGCTCCAATTTCTCCCTTGCGTCATGATTAAGCTCTGAATGTTCAACAGATATCTTAGATGGAGATTCATGCAAAAATGCGGCGACTGGTATTCCCTGAGATAGGGCGTAATCGTATTCCTTTTCTGTATAGCTTATCCCAGTATTGTCTATTGATCCGTACTTGCCCCCTACTACTACGAGATAATAGTCAGACTGGTTGATTACCGATTTAATTAATTCCCAAGCGTCATCGTCTGCTGCGGGGAACAGCTCCATGCCGGCTGGGATACACTCCATTTCAAGTAATGTTTGCATCACCTCACGACGTTCATCTTTCAAGTCTAAATATGTTGAGCTTACGAATACCTGATATCGACGATTCACAAGAATAGTCTCCCTTTCAGTCTAACTACAATTCGACGTCAAATCCGACGCTTTCCCCAGCGCGGTTATGCGTAAAACTACCGCATAAAAATATCTCATCCCAATGAAGTCGTGTCAAACGATAACTCTTGACTTTATATAGCGTAAACCAGTAATTAGATGTCAGGATGCCGTCCCCGGTTAGACGTCGTTTCGGCGATCGGACAAAAGCCTAGCTGGTCGCCGGGGTCAGGTCTCAATACTGTTCGTTTTGACGATGATTCGTTGATTCCGCACCGTCCCCGGCGGGGCATTCCGCCTGACCACCTGCATTGGGTGAGGTCTGGCCGGTTGGTTTGGCGCGGGTGGTCCCTGGCCGGGGTTTGTTATTCCCTGTGACTTAGGACTGCCTGGCTTCAGGCCAGCCGGGTAGATCGGGCAACATTTTTCGGTGACTGCCGTCTTGTAAGCGGGTAAGCACTCCTGTGACTGGAAAATCCGGCCATATGGGCGCGTATGTCGTGAAGCGGCAATCAGGCGACGAAACGCCGGCACTTCATATGAGGGGTGGTCGCCCAGCGCACGGGTTTTCTCGGAGATAACGCCGTACGGACCGGCTTAAATTCCGGTGTTCGGGGGCACACAATCGGGCCGTCGGCCTCGGGCCAGGATGTCATCGGTGGCCGCCAGCGTGGAGGCATCTTTACCCCAATCGCCTAGGCCGCCGCCGATCCCATCGGGCGGATGTTGTCTCTGATCCAGTCTCCAAAGGCGGCTTCCGGCAGGTCACCCGCCGCGAGCAACAGCAGGGTGGTCACGCAGGACGCATCGTCGGCCGTCAGCTCCTGGCCGTTGAGGACTAGGAAAAGTTCGGTCAGGGTCAATGCGGTTCGCTTGTTGCCGTCCACAAAAGGATGATTGCGGGCAATCCCGAAGCCGTAAGCGGCAGCCAGCGAGGCTAGGTCCGCATCCCCGGAATGGGCCAAGTGTTGCGAATGGCATAAGGCGGATTCCAGCAACCCGCGATCACGAATCCCGACCGCGCCGCCATGCTCCGCCAGGTGTTCCTCGTGCAGGGCCAGGACCACCGTTTCCTCGATCCAGACGACCGCCATTACTTTGCCAGCTCCCGCAAGGCGTCACGGCGCTTTTTCATGATCCTGCGCGCCTCGATCATTTGCCGTTCGAATTCCGGGTGATAGGGCGTCAGCCGAAACCCGTCGGGGGATTCGGTCAGGTATAGCCGGTCGCCTTTTTCGAGATGGAGTTTGTCCACCGCCTCCCTGGGCAGGACGAAGCCCATGGAATTGCCGATCGTGGTCAGTTTGAGAGTCAGCATGGCGCTCACCTTGTTAGTACACCAGTAATAACATAGGCTGACAATAGGAAACTTGTCAACCGTAATCCTGATATAAGGAAGGCTGGTCTTTTCAACATGGGACCCCGTTTTGCCGGCGGCGCATCGCTTGGGGGCGGGGGTAGAAGGCAGTTACGCGAATTTTTTTGATGCTGCGGGGTTCGTTGGGCAGATGCGGTGCCCTCCGCCGTCGGCATGACCGGATGTTCCCGAAACGCGACGCCTCGTCCGCGCACTGCCCCCGTTGCCGTCACGAATGCGCCTACCTCTTGGCCATAGGTGCGCCCCAACCGCCGCCCTGTCCTATCGGAGATGTCGTCGAGCCAAGTAAATTGGGAAAAAATCGCAGCGTTGCCCGACTATCTAAAAGCGGTCCGCTGCGGATGTCGGGCACAAACAACCATACCGACCAAAATGGCTAGAAAGTATTTGGTCAGGTCTGGCCGGTTGGCTTGGCGCTGGTGGTCCCTGGCCGGCGTTTGTTATTCCCTGTGACTTAGAACTGCCTGGCTTCAGGCCAGCGGAGGTCGCCGACACGCGGCCATGGGATGGGCAAGGGGAAATCCTCCCGGATTTGCCAAACGCCAGGCCGCTCATGGTAGATTTGCTGGCCAGGGCGAGCCGGCGCTGGGGCGGGACCGGCTGATGGCGCTCCCAGCAGGATTTAGGGCCAGGGTGGACCATCCTGGTGGGGTTAGTGGCTATCTGATACGCCCCTTGCCTTATCGAAACAAGCGTTAAAAACCGTATACGGTATTATTGTATGATCCTGAGCCAGCAATTGTTGAGGCTGAGCTATCTGCTGGAAGATTCCCGCCGCTATCGGCACGCCAAGGAGTGGGTGTATGAGTTATTGGAGGGGCCGACCAGTCCGATCCGGCGCCTATTTGATCTAGCGATGATCGGGCTGATCTTGGTCAGCGTGTCGGTGCTCATCTATGAAGAGCGCCATCCCCTAGGACTGCCTGGCGATCTATTCAATAACCTGGTGGTGCTGATTCTGGTGGTGGAATACCTGCTGCGCCTCTGGGTCTGCAATGACGCCCACGCCATCATCCTGGAGTATCACCAGCGGTCGGAATATCTCAACGCCCCGTTCGAGGTTGGGCCGCCGTTGCGCGCCATTGTCCGCGCTAAGTGGGATTTCATCCGTTCCCCCCTATCCGTGGTGGATCTGCTGGCCATCATGCCCAATTTACATGCCGAGGGGATCGTGCGGGTGCTGTTGCTGGCGCGCCTGTTCAAGCTATTTCGCTATGTGCAAAGCATCAGTTCCGTGGGCCGGGTGCTGGCGGAAAAGCGTATCGAACTCATGAGCCTCGGTGTCTTTTCGGCATTTGTGGTCCTGGCTGCGGCCTCCGCGTTTTATGTGTTCGAGGCGGAGCACGCGGGGGCCCAGATCACCGGCCTGTTCGACGCCGTGTATTTCTCAGTGGTGACCATCGCCACGGTGGGCTACGGGGACCTGGTCGCGGTGACCCCGGAAGGGCGCCTGGTGGCGATGGTGTTGATTGTGATTGGGCTCAGCATCGTGGCGGTGTTTACCTCGGTCATCATTGCTGCCATGACCGACAAGTTACCGGAGGAGCGTACGAGGCGTGTGTTCGCGGTGATCGGCAAGCGGGGCCGGCATACCATCCTGTGCGGATTTGGGCGGGTGGGCCAGGTGGTGGCGGAACGCCTGCACCGGGAAAAGGAGCGCTTCCTGATTATCGACCAGTATCCGGAATTGGTGGAATTGGCCAAACAACGGGGCTATCTGGCGGTGCTGGGGCGGGCCGATAGCAGCGACCTGCTGGAGCGAGCCCATATCGACCGGGCGCGGCGGGTGCTGTGCCTGACCGGCGATGACGTGATCAACGTCTATATCACCCTATCCGCCCGGCAGCTCAATCCCCGCTTGGAGATCATTTCCCGGGCCAACAACGCGGCCAACATGAGTAAACTCCGCCTGGCTGGCGCGGACCACACGGTCACCCCATTTCGTCTGGTGACCATGGTGGCCGCCGAGTTGGTGGGGCTGCCGGTGGCGTTCGATGTGGTCTATGGAATGTTCACCGGCAAGGAAACCCTGCGCATCGACGCGGTACGGGTGCATGGGGGCTCGTCCCTGGACGGCTGTCGTATCGATAACCTGTATTTGGACCAGTATCGGTTGATCCTGTTCGGCATCATTGGCTGGGGCAGCGATCGGGAGCACGCTGGAACCTCGGTCTTTCCCATCGGGGATAAAAATTTTTATTTCAATCCGAGTGCCGATTTTTCCTTGCGCATGAATGACTTGATCGTGGTGTTCGGCCATCCTTACAGTGTGCTGCATTTCCGCGAGTCGGTGGACGGGAGCCGGGTATAACCAATGCAAAAACAATCCATCGTCATTTTCGGGTGTGGCTTCCTAGGCCAGGAAGTGGGGGAACAACTGCGCCGCAACGGCATGGAGCTGATGTTGATCGGCGACAACTATTCCGAGGTGGCGGCGGCCCGGGCTAAGGATTTTCAAGCCAATGTGGTGGACATCGCCGACGATGCAGCCCTGCGCAACCTGGGCATCGGCAATGAGGTGCGGCTAATTTTCTGCCTGTTTCCCGAGGAGTCCAAGAACGTCTTTCTGACCATCGCCGCTCGCGCCCTGGACCCTAGCCTGGAAATCGTCTGCATCACCGAATCTGCGGATTCTGGCAGCAAGCTCCTGGCGGCCGGCGCAAGCCGGGTGATCGATCCCTACACCATGACCGCGCTCAAGATCCATGAGTTGATCCATCGCCCCTGGCTGGTGGAAACCCTGGAAGGGACCCTGTTTGGCGACGCCAATTTGGACTTGGCCGAGGTGGAAGTACCGGCTGGGGTCCAGCTGATCGGCGCGCCCATGCATTTGCTGGATTTGCGCCGGGACAACAACCTGATCCTGCTCGGCGTGGTGGACCGGACGCGCGGCAAGGAAATGATGTTCAATTCCAGCCGCAACGCCCACCGCATTCAGCCGGGCGACATCCTGGTAGTGATCGGGCTGCGGGACGACATCGGCCGCTTTATCCAGGAGTTGCAGGGCGAAGCCTGAAGGCGGGAGTCATCCCCACAGGCGCCGAAACTCGCTGGCGGAGCGGGTTAGGCAATCCTCGATGGACACCCCCAGAAAATAGTTGCCGAGCAGGGCCAGGGGCAGGCCGGCTAGCTTGGCGTCTAGGTCCTGGACCAGGGCATGATGTCCTACCCGTAGCGCGGGTAGCCGGTTGAGGCGCCGTTCCACGCCGATCAGGGCGGATTCCGGAACCTTGAGCGCCTGCTGGATCCACCCCCGCTGTTCCCATTCCTCACTGCGATCCGGGCGGAAATGGAAGGTGAAGCCCCGGTAGCTGGGGTGCGCCAAATAATCCCTGGATACCGCCGAGTAAAAAATATGCCGGGAGGCGATGATGCCGGCCAGGGGCGGCAGGCTGGTGGCCTCTTTGGCTACCATCACGCCCACCGACTCGATCTTGGCCATGCGAATCCGGGCCAGGGTTTCCGTTAGTTCGGGATGACAGTCCGCCAACAGACTTGCGGCTTGGTCGGGCGCCACCGCCACCGCCAAGTGGCGGCACCGGAGCACCTGACCATCGTCCTGGGTGACCTGATAGCCGTCGCCGGTCTTGGCCACCCGCGCCGCCCCTTGGCCCGTGACCACTTCAAGGCCCGGTTGCGCCGCCATGGCCGCCGGGATGGTCCCCAATCCCTGGGGCAGGGTGAAACTCCGGGGAAAGCCCTTGCGGCGCCGTTTGCGGCGGAATAACAGGTCTGCCGGAAACAGGTCCGCCGGTTGGCAAATCACGGCGTCAAAGGCGGGCCCAAACACCCTTTGATAGTTATGGATGCCCAACACCTTGGAGTAATACCCGGCCACGTATTGGTTGGTTTTCTTGGCGGTGAACAGGCGTGGGAGGGAGCGGACCAATTGCCAAAGAAACAGCCGCGAGACAATGGATTGGAGCCTGTTCCCCACCAACATTTGAAAGCGCAACTTGGCCTTGGGCGCCAGGGAGCCGCGCAGGCCCAGGTCGTTGCCGATGTCCAGCAAATGTCCGTAGCTGTTGTAGCAAGTGTGGGCGCCCATCTCCACCCAAAAGTCCTCGGCGCCCTGGAAGGCGTGGCTGGCCAGGCAACCCCCAACCTGGGGGGACTTTTCCAACACTTGGGTACGAAGCCCGCGGCGAGCGCACCAATGGGCAAGTCCGAGGCCGCTAATTCCGCCTCCGATGACCAGGCAATCCAGCATGACAGTACTACTCATGGCTTGTTGAAGGGGCGCACGGGGGCGGGTTCCTCCAGCCCCAGTTGGCTGATATCGGGCAGCGGCGCGGCCGGCGGTGGCGGCAGGGGGTCTAGGGGAGCACCCGGCGCGCCCAGGCTCAGACCGCTGATGTCTGGCGGCGGAGGAGGTGCCAAGGCGGGTTGGCAGTCCTCCAGGGACCAGTCTCCCCCCACCAGGTCCATGCCGCTGGTATCCAGGTCCACCTCCGGCAGGGGCAGCCGCTCGTCCAGGATGGTGCCTGGCGCGTCCAGCCCCATGGCGCTGATATCCGGCAAGGGCGCCGGCCGCGTTGACGGCGCGTAGCCTTCCAGGCTCCCCGTGTTCGGCGGCGCCAGTTCCCAGCCCGCATCGGTGGCGGCTGGCTTAGGTGCTGGCATAGGCGACGGTTTGGCACTGGCACCCGGCTCGGCGGCGGAGCGGATTTCGACCAGGGCGCCGGCTTGGCGAAACAGGGCCCGGTACTTAGCCGCCGTGTCTAAATCCACGCCGCGCTTGACCGCCACCGGGATGCCAGAAAATAGCGCCTTCAGTTGGCTGTCGTTCACCTTGAACAACCGGGCCACCTGTTCCCTGGCCGCTGCGGGGTCTTGGCCAGCCAGCAGTTGCCCCGTGAAGTAAATATCAAAATGTTCCTTAGGCATGGCGGCGTGATCCGGGCCGAAAAACTGAGATTCTAGCAGGCTGGGTTGACCCCGGC
>CAZIHO010000065.1:0-11597 GCA_964538875.1 uncultured Chromatiaceae bacterium | reverse complement strand
GCTGGCCTGCTAGGGCGGCGGCGGGACCCGGACCGGCTGGCCTGTTATGACCGCCGCTCCGGGACCTGTTTGATTGCACGGGACCAGGAACCCCGCTGACTGGCGACCCCGGCCGCCGGGTCTGGGTTCGGCGGCGCTTAGCGGCTGCCCAGGTCGATGCGAACCGCGCTGAAGAAGCGGGCCACCACCGGCGTGCCGGGCGCCAGTTCCGCCAGGTTTTGCACTTCGGGCGCGGCGTTGAGGACGTGGGTGGCGCCGCTGGATTCACGCAGGGTCACTTGGCGGGTCGCCGGGTCCACCTTGACCAACTGGGCGTTCAGTTCCGTGAGCTTGGGGGGCGAACCCCCTGGCCGCTTACCCTGGGCCGCCGCAGCACCGCCCTGTGCCTGCCCCGCCGGGACTAGCTCGGCGATGTCCTCGAACGAGGCCGTGATGTCCCGGTCCAGCCGTAACTGTTCGAAATTGGTCACCTCGGGTTCGCAATGGACCTTGACCATGCGCCCATCCGGGTACTTGACCGCCAAGTCCCGTTTCTTGTGCTCAACCGCCTTTAACTTGCCGGAGGCCTGATACACCTGGCCGCTGCC
The DNA here is from genome assembly GCA_964538875.1 of uncultured Chromatiaceae bacterium. Lineage (GTDB taxonomy): Bacteria > Pseudomonadota > Gammaproteobacteria > Chromatiales > Chromatiaceae > CAZIHO01. Next base: position 11,010 of record CAZIHO010000065.1, on the reverse strand, counting down.
TCGCACCTTGGTAACTGCTTGGTCGTTGACGCTGGGTGCGGTTTGGCAGCCGCTCAACAGCAGCAGGGTGGTCACGGCGGCCGCAAGGCCCAGGGAAACGGATGTCATTGGCTTTTGCATGGGTCTTTCTCACCTATTGCCCAAGGGATTGATTTTGGTGCCCGTATCTCGTCCCAGAGGGGTCATGGGCGCCCAGTTTAACGCTCACTCCCCTGGGTGGGGGAGGGGAATGGCGGCGAAATTCGCTGTAAAAGACTAAAAAGCATGATTCATAGCCCGGTCGATCCGGCGGGGCGATCCTCCAGCCAGCGGGTCTTGAGGACGATCAATCCATAGATAGCCGCCCACATAGCCAGCAGCCAGACCTGCTCCGCCGCCGCCATGCGGGTTGCTTGCACGGCGCTGGCGGCACAGACAGCCATCAGCCCATAGGCGCGCAACAGGACCGGGCGATGGCCCCAGCCCAGTCGCACCAGGCGCTGGTAAATGTGGCCGCGATGGGCCAGCCAGATCCGTTCGCCCTGGACCAGACGGCGCAGGAGCGTGAAAGTGGCGTCCACCACAAAGGGCGAGAACACTAGCAAGGCCACCCATAGGGGAAACAGGCCCTGGCTGGCGCCTTGCAGGGACAGGGTGCCGGCCAGGAAGCCGAGGAAGATGCTACCGCTATCGCCCATGAAAATACGCGCCGGGGGAAAATTCCAGACCAGGAATCCGCCGGCCGCCGCCCCGATTGCAAGGGCCGTTAGGGCAAATTCCAGGGCGCCGCCGGACCAGCCCAACCAGGCCAGGGTGCCAAAACCAAATACCGCCATGCCGCCGGCGAAGCCGTCCATGCCGTCCATGAAGTTATAGAGATTGGTCATCCAGACGATGTACAGCAGCGTCAGTGGCCAGGCCAGCCAGGGTTCCAGGTGTAGTTGGCCACCGGGAATCGCCAGCGGCGCCAGGGACAGCCCGCCGAAACCCATCACCAGCAGGGCGGCGCCCACTTGGGCCACCAGCCGATAGCGGCGCGGCAAGCCCCAGCGGTCCTCTACGAAGGACAGCCAGCCCAGGGCGAAGCCGGCCATGAGGGTGGCCAGCAGGGGCGTCGATAAGCCGATCAGGCTATGGAGGGCGATAATTCCCAGGCCCGCCGCCAGCAGGATCGCCACGCCGCCGGATCGGGGCACCGGCCGGTCATGCAGGGAGCGGTCGTTGGGCGGGTCCGGAATATAAAAAACCGACTCGGGCAGGCTAAAACGCCGGGTAAGCCAGAGGCTCAACCCCCACAGGGCAACCGGAAGCATCGCCAGGACCCAGTGGCTCATCTAGGGCGCCCCCCGGCCGGGGACAGATCCAGGGCCGGAACCCGGATGTGGTCCGGTGCCGCGCCGGATAGATGGCGGTCCCAGATCAGCCGATAGCCGGATTCCAAATGGGCCAGATAGCGATGCTTGTCGAACAGGCGGTTGTGGGGTCCCTGGTCCTTGAGGCGGGCGCGCAGCCCGGCCAGGCGGGCCGGATCCTGGAGCAACTCCCTGGCCAGTTGTTGGTAGGCGCGGGGGTCGGCGGCCACCAGGTCCGGTAATCCCGCCGTGGCCACCGCCACCGCGCCCATGCGGCTGGCGTAGCCGTCGCCCAGGCAGGCCAGCACCGGCACGCCGGCCCACAGGGCCATGCTGAGGGTGGTAAAGGCGCTGTACACCAGGGTGTCCAGATAGAGATCCGCCAGTCCTAGGCGGGTCAGGTGTTCTTGGGGCGAAACCCGCCCGGCGAAGATGATGTGCTCCGGGGCCACGCCCCGGCTGCCGGCTTCCGCGACCAGGCGCCGGCGCACGTCCGGGGTTTCCGCCAGCAGCCACAGCCGGGTGTCGGGGAAGTCCCGCAGCAGTCCCATCCAGATGTCAAATACTTGGGGCTCGATTTTGTAATAGGAATTGAAACTGGCCAACACCGGACCCTGGTCCGGCAAGCCCCAGCGGCTGCGCGGACCCGGATCACCGGGTTGGGGCCAGCCGCTGACCAGGTTGTGGGCGTCCGGCAGGCGCAGAATCTTTTCCGAGTAGAGGCCTTCATGCTCCGGGGGAATCAGCAACTCGGAGCCGATCAGGTAATCCATGAAATCGGCGCCCATGCTGCCCGGAAAGCCCATGGAACTGATCTGGATCGGCGCCGGCCGCAGGGCCAGGATTTCCGCCCGGTTGTAACGGGTGTAACCGCACAGGTCCACCAGGATCTGGATGCCATCGGCGGCGATGCGCCTCGCCGCCTCCCGGTTGGACAGGGCGGCCAGGTTGCGGTACTGGCCCTGGCCGAGGCCCATGCTCCGGATAAAGCCGTCATGGTCCGGTGGGTGCAGATCGTAGGCGAAGGCCCGCACATGACTCCGGTCATGGAGGCGAAACAGGTCCCGCGCCAGGTGGCCGATGGGATGATCCCGAAAATCCGGCGAGCAATAACCGACCCGCAAGGGACCCTTGGCTGGGTGCCGGCCAGCCGGCGCAGCCGGCTGCCGCCAGGGGTTCATATAGTCCTGGAGCGCCCGGCTGTATTGCTTGGCCAGGGTCAAGCGGGCCGCCGGGCTGACCGGCAGGATGAGGGCGTCGAAGGGTGCCAGCGGCGGCGCGCCTGGCGGGATGGGGTCCGCGACTGGGACCAGGCTTGCCAGGCGTTCCCGTTTGCGGGTGTACTCCCGCCAATCGCAGCGTTCAATCTGTTCCAGCCACCAGGCGGCGTACAGACCCCCAGCCACCCAGGGGATGGGGAAGGAATCCGGCCAGGGCGGTGACAGGCGCGCCTGGGCTTCCACCGGCAGGCGGGGATCCGGGGGCAGTTCCGCCATGCGCGCCAGGGCGCTTTCGGCAGCGGCGAAATCACCCCGTACCGCGCTGACGCTGGCCCAGGCCAACTGGGCCGCCGGCTGGAGCGGAAACTGGTCCAGGACCCGTTGGGCGTGGACCTGGGCGTCCTGGATCTGGTCCAGCAGTAACAGGGCATGTACCAGGTTGTAGTGACTGAGGGCGTCCGCGTCCGGTAGCCCGGCGGCGCGGGTCAGCACGGCGGCCGCGTCCTCCGCCTGTCCGGCCCGGGCTAGCAACGAGCCCAGGTTGCCGAGCAGCCAGCCCGCATCGCCCTGGCGGTCCGCCAGTTCCCGGTAGGTGCGGATGGCGCCGGTCAAATCGCCGGCCTGGGCTTGTAGGTCCCCTAGATCCCGCCACCGGTCCGCCTGGTAGGGGAGCCGCTGGCGGGCGGTGTCCAGCAGTTCCGCCGCCGCGCTGGCTTGGCCCAGGTGGGTCAGGATCTGGACCAACTGAACGTAGGCGGCCCATAGGCCCGGATCAAGGGCCAGGCAGCGCTGGTAAGCCTCCTGGGCCTGGGGCCAGAGACGTTGCTCGGCGTACAGGTTGCCCAGGTTGAAGTAGCCGGGCAGGAAGGTCGGCCAGCGCCGGGTAACCTCCCGGTACTGGCGCAGGGCCTGGTCCCGCTGTCCCAGCCGCGTACGGCACAAGCCCACCATCAGCGCCGCTTGGGCGTTGTCCGGGTGGTCGCGGCTGACCGCCTGATAGATTTTCATGGCCGCGGCAAAGCGGCCCGCGTCCAGCAACTCCTTGGCGGCGCGGGCTTGCCCGGCGAGGGCAGCGGGGCTCATGAACGAACCAGGGCCGCCTCTACTTGGTTGCGGGTGGCGGCGCCCACCAGGGTTTCGATCAGATGCAGGGCGAAGTCCATGGCGGTGCCAGGTCCCCGGGAGGTGATGACCCGTCCGTCGCCTACCACCGCCAGGTCCTTGGCCTGAACCTGGGGAAAGGCGCTCAGCACGCCCGGATAGGCGGTGGCGGAGCGGCCATCCAGCAGGCCGGCACTAGCCAGCACCTTGGGCGCCGCGCAGATGGCGGCGGTGTAGCGGCCGGCATCCGCCAGGCGTCGCAGGAGTTGGTGAATGCGGGGATCCTGGTCGAGGTGGTCGGAGCCGGGCAATCCGCCGGGCAGCACCATGAGATCAAAATCCTGGTCCATGACCTGATCCAGGCTGGTGTCCGGGATCAACACCGTACCCCGGCTAGCCGTCACCGGCGCGCCGTCCAGTCCCGCCGTGACCACTTCGATGTCTGCCCGGCGCAACAGATCAATGAGGGTTACTGCTTCCAATTCCTCGCAGCCTTGGGCAAGGGGGATGAGCACACGTGCCATAGTTCACTCCTTCGGTGGATGGGTTTGAAATACTTGGGACAGGGCGACGTGCAGATTCCAGGGTCCGGCAGCCGGGGCAACCCGGCGGCGGGCGGCACCCCGGCTCCAGGCCAGCCGCCCGGCCCTTAGCCTGGGGGCGCCCGCTCCCTAGCGTCCTAGCCGCGCCGCGCCGGCTCCCGCATGATGCTCAAGCCCTTGAGCAGATTCAGGGCCTCGCTCAGTTGAAAGTCCGTTTCCACCAGGGGCTTGGCGTCCTTGTCGCCGTTCTCGGCCGGGGTACTCGGCGCCTCCCCGTTACCCAGGTGGCGGTTCAGATCCGCTTCCTTGAGGGGCTTCAGGTCCGAAGGCTTCTGGACTTCCAGCTTGACGTTGCCGAGGGGGATGTCCGGCTTGATGCCCTCCGCCTGGATGGAACGGCCGGCGGGCGTGAAGTAGCGGGCGGTGGTCAGCTTGACGGCGCTGTTGCGGTCCAGGGGGATGATGGTCTGCACCGATCCCTTGCCGAACGTGGGCTCCCCCATGATGAGGGCCCGCTTACTGTCCTGGAGGGCGCCGGCGACGATTTCTGACGCGGACGCCGAGCCCCCATTCACCAGTACCACCATGGGGGCGCCGGACAGAATGTCCTCGGGACCGGCCTTGAACTCCATCTTGGCCTCCTCGCCACGGCCTGCGGTATACACGATCAGCCCCTGTTCCAGAAAGGCATCACTTACCGCCACCGCCGCGTTGAGCACGCCGCCCGGATTATTGCGCAGATCCAGCACTACGCCCTTGAGTCCGCCGGCGTCCTTTTTGAGCTTGTCCACGGCGCGGGTCAGATCGTCCCCGGTGCGGGATTGAAAGTGGGTGATGCGGATGTAGCCGTAGCCCGGCTCCAACACCTTGGTCTTGACGCTGGCAACCCGGATGATGTCCCGCTCGATGACCACCTTGAAGGGCTTGTCGGTGCCTTCCCGGACCACAGTCAGCTCGATCTTGCTGCCCGGCTTACCCCGCATCATGTTGACCGCTTCGTTCAGGCTCATGCCCTTGACCGGCTTGTCATCCAGACGGATCAAGAGGTCGCCGCTTTTGAGCCCGGCCCGCTGGGCCGGAGTATCGTCGATGGGCGCGATGACCTTGACGAAGCCATCATCCATGCCAACCTCGATGCCCAGACCGCCAAATTCGCCGCTGGTGCCGACCTGAATATCCTTGTATTCGTCCGCGTCCAGGTAGGCAGAATGGGGATCCAGGCCCGCCAACATGCCGCGAATGGCGTGTTCCAGCAGCACCTTGTCGGATACAGGCTCCACATAGTCGCTCTTGATGCGGCCGAAAACCTCGGCAAAGGCCCGCAGTTCCTTGAGGGGGATTTCCGCGCCATCGCCGCCGCTTTCCGCTCCACCCGCCGCTGGAACCGCCAATCCGGTGCCAAACGCCAGGGTGCTGGTCAACAGAGTCACTTGAAAAAAGGACCGCTTCATTGCATTGATTTCCTGAATTGCATGGGGTACGCGGCGCGGGATCCAGGCCGCAGGCCAGCCGAATCAAGGGGGCAAGCCATTTTGACGGGAGGCCGGCAGTCGAGGCAAGCCGGCGTCCCTAGATTCGATGGACCCAGACGACTTGGCAAAAGTGCCCGGATCGACGCTCGCCTGGCAGCCAGGCGTTGGTTTTCACGGGGGTCATTTTACCCGACAATGCGCCGCCGGCCAGGCTTGCCAGCCAGCCGGGCGCAGAAGTGGCGCAATCCTTGTCATCAAGCCCTTCAAGTAGCGCCACAAGCCGATTATTATCTTTTAATTGATGCTGAAAAAACTTCGAGGACCTTCCATGGAATTTCCGAACACCGCCGCCGGGACCTGTGCCGCCGACGCCTTCGGCGACGATGAGGACCTGGATCTGGCCATCGGCGACGAGGACATTGATCGTGCCTCCCGTTCCTTGAAGGCCATGTCCCATCCCCTGCGCTTGAAAATTTTGTGCACCCTGGGGGATCAGGAAGTCAGTGTGCAAGACATCGTGGATCAGGTGGGTACTTCCCAAAGCAACATTTCCCAACACCTGGCGATTCTGCGGGACAAGGGCATCCTGGCCTCCCGCAAGGACGCCAACCGGGTGTACTACCGGGTGAGCGATTCCCGCACCCTCAGCCTAATTGATATGATGCGCCAGGTTTTCTGCAGTCACGACCACTAGCCGGAAGGTTCCCGCCGGCGCTGGAGGCGCAAGGTTGCCGCTTGCGGGCCTTGGCCAGAGGGTGGGGCGGGGCGTCGCGGATCTGGGTGGTATCCTCAGTGCTAGGCGGGGTTCATGGAGCAATATTTCACATTTGTCAATAGTCATCTGGCCTTGTTCATGGCCTTATTCGTGGTCATGGGGTTGTTGGTGCACAACCTCATGCTGGGCAGTCAAGGCTCGGTGGACCCCACCAAGGCCACCGATCTGATCAATCATCAAGACGCGGTGGTGGTGGACGTGCGGGCAGCGGCGGATTTCGCCCAGGGCCATATCCTCAACGCCGTGAATATTCCGGTGAACGGACTGGGCCAGCAGTTGGCCATTTTGGAAAAGCACAAGGATCAACCGGTCATCGTGAGTTGCCGTTCCGGCGCCCAGTCCCAACTGGCCTGCCGGACCTTGCGCAAGGCGGGATTTACTCAGGTGTTCAATCTCCAGGGCGGGATTCTGGCCTGGCAAAACGCCAATTTGCCCCTCACCCGCAAGAAGACCAAGTAAGGGCGGCGGCCAAGGGGCGCGTCCGAATCCCATCCCTCCTTCAACCTTAAGCCAGGGAAACACCTATGTCCGATCAGGGTCAAGCCGCCATGCCGCCGGAACGCCAGTTCATGCTGCAACGCATCTACATCAAGGACCTCTCCTTTGAAACCCCCAATTCCCCGGCGATTTTCCGCCAGGAATGGCATCCGGAGACTGGTCTCAATCTCAACACCCAGGTCAACCAATTGGAGGCGAGTACCTTCGAGGTAGTTCTGACCCTCACCCTGACCGCCAAGATCGAGGACAAGACCGCCTATTTGGTGGAAATTCAGCAAGCCGGCATTTTCACCATACTGGGCTTCCCGGAAGAAGAAATGCCCATGCTGTTGGGCGCCTACTGTCCCGCTACCCTGTTCCCCTATGCCCGTGAAGCGATCAGCGACCTGATCACCAAGGGCAGCTTCCCGCAAATGTTGTTGCAGCCGGTGAATTTCGACGCCCTGTTCTTTCAGCATCAACAGCAAATGATGATGCGCCAGGCCGAGGCCGGTGGACAGGACCCGGCGGCAGTCCAATAGGCTCGGTGCCGGATCCCGGCGCCATGTCCATCGCGGTGTTGGGAGCGGGCTCCTGGGGCACCGCCCTGGCCATCTCCCTGAGCCGGGCGGGGCGTCCGGTGCTGCTATGGGGACATCTACCCGCTGACATTCGCGCCCTGGCCCAGGACCGGGAAAACCGCGCCCTGTTGCCCGGCGTCCCTTTCCCGGACCTGTTAGGGGTCACTTCCGATTTGTCGGAGGCGCTGGCGAGTACCGCTGAAGTCCTTATCGCCGTTCCCAGCCATGCCTTCGCCGCAGTGGTGGAGCAAGTGGCACCCCTGCTGCCACCGGCAGCCGGGGTCTGCTGGGCCACCAAAGGCTTCAATCCCGGCGACGGGCGCCTGCTCCACGAGGTGGCGGGCCAGATTCTGGGCGACCGGGATTTGGCGGTGGTGTCTGGCCCCACCTTCGCCGGTGAGGTGGCGCGGGGTCTACCCACCGCCGTCACGGTCGCTTCGTTCAGCCCAACCCATGCCCAGCGGGTGGCTGATTATCTACACACGGATCGATTCAGGGCCTATACCCAGAGCGATCCCATCGGCGTCCAGGTGGGCGGCGCGACCAAAAACGTGCTGGCCATCGCCGCTGGAATCGCGGACGGTCTGGGGTTTGGTGCCAATACCCGCGCCGCCCTGATTACCCGTGGCTTGGTGGAATTGACCCGGCTAGGCCTGGCCTTAGGAGGCCAGATGGCCAGCTTCATGGGGCTGGCGGGTCTCGGCGACCTGGCCTTGACCTGCACTGACGACCAGTCCCGCAACCGGCGCCTGGGGTTGCACCTGGCGCGGGGGCTGGACATCGCCCAGGCCAGGGCGGTCATCGGCCAGGAAGTGGAGGGTATCGGCGCCGCCCAGGTGGTGTGGGCCAAGGCCCAAAGTCTGGGGGTGGAGATGCCGATTTCGGCCCAGGTGTATCGAGTGCTGTATGAGGGTGTATCCCCCCGGGAAGCGGCGCTGGCCCTGTTAGAACGATCCCGCAAGGCGGAATGGGACGACTAGGAAACGGGTTGGGGCGCTGGCCTCAGCCGCCGCCGGGAAATCCCAGTTGTCGCCACGCCTCGTACACCAGCACCGCCGCCGCGTTGGACAGATTCAAACTGCGGCTGCCCGCTTGCATGGGGATGCGCAGGATGTGCTCAGGCTCCACCAGGGCCAGCACCTCGTCCGGCAGGCCCCGGGTTTCCGGGCCGAGTAACAGGGCGTCGGCAGCCTGATAGCGAATGTCCGTGTAATGGTGGCGGCCCTTGGTGGAGCAGGCGAGCAGGCGCTGGGGGTGGGTCCGGTCGAGGAACTCCGCCAGGCTGGCATGTTCCTGTATGTGCGCCCACTCCCGGTAGTCCAAACCGGCGCGGCGCAGGCGCCGGTCGTCTAGGACGAAGCCGAGGGGATGGATCAGGTGCAGAGCAGCGCCGGTGTTGGCGCACAGACGGATGATGTTCCCGGTGTTGGGCGGGATTTCCGGTTGGTAGAGGACAAGGTGCAGCAAGGCACGGGTCCAGGGATTAGGGATTTGGCCGGCGCCGCGTCCGGTTGCGCGCGGCTTGGGAGACTGTATAGATGAGCGAGGCGATCGATCCCCGGCTGGCGGTGGATTTCTGCGGACTCAAGTTCCGTACCCCCCTGGTATTGCTGTCCGGCTGTGTCGGATTCGGCGAGGAGTATACCCGGGTGCGGGGCTTCTCGAACCGGGACGTGGGCGCCGTGTGCCTCAAGGGCACCACCCTGGCGGCGCGGCTCGGGAATCCGCCCCACCGCCTATGCGAAACTCCCCAGGGCTTACTCAACGCCATCGGCCTCCAGAATCCGGGCGTGGAGCAGGTGGTGGCGGACATCTTGCCGGAGTTGCGTCTGGATGAGACCCATTTCATCGCCAACGTGTCCGGCTCCACCATCGAGGAATATTACGAGGTCACCCGCCGCTTCGACGATTCCCCGGTGGCGGCAATGGAGATCAACATCTCCTGTCCCAACGTCAAGGAAGGCGGCGTGGCGTTCGGCAACGATCCCGCCATGTCGGCCCGGGTGGTGGAAGCCTGCCGGCGCGCCACCCGCAAGCCCCTGATTACCAAGCTATCCCCCAACCAGACCGACATCGCCGGCAATGCCCGCGGCTGCATCGAGGCCGGCACCGACGCCTTTGCCGCCATCAACACCCTGATGGGCATGGCCATCGACGTAGAACGCCGGGAGCCGGTGCTGGGCAACAACCAGGGCGGCCTATCCGGACCCGCCATCAAGCCGGTGGCGGTGCTTAAGGTGCACCAGGTTTACCAGGTGTGCCGCCCCCACCGGATCCCCATTATCGGCCAGGGGGGGGTGACCAACGCCCAGGATGCCCTGGAATTCCTGCTCGCCGGCGCCAGCGCCGTGGGCGTCGGCACCGCCCTGTTCTACGACCCCCTGGTGTGCCCCAAGATCAACGCCGGTCTGTCCGCCTACCTGGACCGCCATGGCGTCGCCCAGATCAGCGAATTGACCGGGGCCCTGCGCCCCCACGCGCCGGCGCCGGTGGTTTGTTCCTGCTGATCCCTATCCCAGAAGGGATAGGCCCGGTATATGCCTTTGAGCCGGACGGTCATGGTATATTAAAATTTCGGTAGGCACTCATATAGCCCCGTCCCTTTCCCGCACGCAGCCAAACGTGGAGAACGACATGAGCGACATCGCAGCCCTGGTCAAGGAAAAGCAAGCCCTGATCGATCAGATGATTGACCTACAGAAGCAATTTATCGATTACGAACACCAGCACGGTGTTTCGGGCAAGGACTACTGGGCGTCGGAAGACGGGCTGCTGGCCAACTATCGTCAAGAATACCTGGATATGGCCAACCGGGTCGTGGACCTGGCCCATCAGATCGTGGGTTCCAATCGCTGATGAATCCCTGGGGATGGTGCATCGCCACCATCCCTCCGCCCGGCAATCCGCTTGCCCTGGTGCGATACCGCCGGACTCATACCCGTTCACTGGCCAGCACTCCTCGCTGACCTGGGACAGGCGCTGCATGGCGGGCTTGGCTCGAATTCGAGTCAAACCCATCCGATCATCGCCTTGGCCCTGAAGCGGGCCCAGTATCGCCCGATATTCGGGTCCCGTCCCTTGGCCGGTCTAGCGCGCCTGATCGTCTCGTCAAGGCTGGTTCTCCATGCCCCAGGGTTCCGCCCCGCCCATCGGGTAGGTCACCGCGACGCCATGGGATGGGGGATTCCCTGCTTCTCTTCGGAAGCGGGTCGGGTAGCTAGCACTAGGATGGCGCGCTGTGGTAGATCTAAAGTAGCCATAAAACGTAATTATTTGCCAACCAGGTGCGAGACAACCGGTTTCTCCAGCGGCCAGAGCTGGTCGGGGAGGGTGGTGCCAAGGCTCTTCAAATTGCAGCAAAAATACTTGCAAGAATTAGAAAATACTAATATACTGATCTCCATGGGCTGAGGACAGGGTTCCGAGGCGCTAATCCAAGAACAACTCTATGATTATATTGGAGATAGATAATGAAGAAGCTTGCTGCGATCGCTGCCCTGACCGCCCTGTT
>CAZIHO010000064.1:0-19336 GCA_964538875.1 uncultured Chromatiaceae bacterium | reverse complement strand
TCATGGCTTCTATGCCTTCTTAGGGGTTACGGGTATATAACCCTATTAGGGCGTTATTAGCCGGTAAGCCAAGAATATTTGGGGATTTTAGCCAGGCAAATTGGGAACAAGAGCACTGTTGCCCGACATCCACCCTGGTCCAAGCCGGCAACGGGCTTAACGGTGCCGGTCCCGGCGCCATTCTTTGGCGATCAGATCGGCGGGTTTGATGTCGCCGCAGTCCCGGCCCAGGTAGCGGAGTTCCGCCTCGGAGTCGATGCGGTGGGGGCCGCCCTTGCCGGCGCTGTCCAGTCGTACCCGGGCGCTGATGCGGTCCCCGGCCAGCAGCGCGTCTCCGGAGCCGGTGAGGGTGCGTTTTTTGCCGAGGCAGGTGAGGCCGAACTCGACCCTAGGGCCATCCCGCCGGAAGTGGGTGGCTTCGCAGTTGGCTTCCGGGGGCAGGGGGAGTTGGTCATGGGCGGCCATTGCCGGGCTCACGCAGACATTGGCCAGGGCCTGGCCGGGGATGCCCTGTTTGCCGAGCATGGCGCCTACCTGGCTGCGCTGTTCCGGCGGCAGGCTCGCCATCCACCGGGGTAACTGGGACTGGAGTAGGGCGACCTGGGGCGTCAGGTCCACGCCATCCAGCAGTTGTTTGGTGACCCGGACTTCCCATAGGCCTGGGCTGATCCAAGTATCCCCGGCTTGGGCCGCCGGGGCGGTCAGCAGCAGGGCTAGCCAGAGTCTGTTCATTGCGCGATGCTCCCGTGGGTGATTCTGGAGTTGGACCGGGGGCGGGGGGATTGGTTGCCCCCGCCGGGCTGGTTCACAGGCGCCGGACCGTGTTCGGCAGGTTGGTTTGGATGATTTCCACTAGGGCATCCAGGGCTTGGCGGCGCGGGAAGGTTTGGCGGAATACCAATTCCACGCGCCGGAACGCGTCCGGTAGATTCAGGGGGCGGGCGATAATACCTGAGTCGGTGGTCCAACTGCCCCGCACCGCTAGGGCTGGCACCAGGGTGCAGCCGAAGCCGGCCCCCACCAGTTGCAGCAGGGTTTCCAGGCTGGAAGCCCGCAGGTCCGCCATTTCGCCCTGGCGGGGGCGGTCCTGGCCCCGGCAGATTTCCATCACCTGTTGGCTCAGGCAGTGGCCCTCGGATAGCAGCAGCAATTCAATGGCATCCAGGTCTTCCCGGTTGATTTCGTCCTTGGTGTACAGCTCATGGTCCCGGGGGTGGGCGAGCCAGAAGGGTTCCTCGAACAGGGGGATGCGGGTCAGGTCCGGGTAATCCACCGGCGTCGCCAGCAGGGCGGCGTCGATCTCGTGGGCGCGCAGCCGCTGCACCAGGACCTGGGTCAGTTCCTCGGACAACACCAGCCGCAATTGGGGCCAGCGCCGCCGCAGGGGCACCAGCACCAGGGGCATGAGATAGGGGCTGAGGGTGGGAATCGCCCCCACCCGCAGGGGCCCGGACAGGGGGTCCCGGTGGGCGCGGGCGAGCTGTTGCATGGCGTCCGCCTGCTCCAGCAGCAGCCGGGCGTGGGTGAGGATGGATTCACCCACCGGCGTCACCCGCACGGTGCGGTTAGTGCGTTCGAACAGGGTAACGCCCAGTTCGTCCTCCAGCTTGCGGATCTGGCCGCTCAGGGTGGGCTGGCTGACGTGGCAGCGTTCCGCCGCACGGCCAAAATGGCGGTATTCCGCTACGGCGATCAGGTACTTGATGTCCCTAAGATTCATGGTTGCCACAGTCCGGTTCGATCAATGGCCCGGATGTTATCAAATCCCCCGATGACTCCGGGGGCGCTATGCTTGGCCTAGGGAGCCTTCGCCAGGCCGCCAAGCCCCCCCTGTTGCTCAGGTGAACATCCTATGCGAGCCATGCTACTCGACCAAACCGGCCCGGTGACCGCCGGCTCCAGTCCCTTGGCCAGCCGGTATTGGCCCCGGCCCCAGCCGGGTCCCGGCGAACTGCTGATCCAGGTGGGCGCCTGCGGCGTATGTCACACGGAACTGGATGAAATCGAGGGCCGGGCGACGCCACCCCATCTGCCGGTGATTCCGGGTCACCAGGCGGTGGGGCGGGTGGTGGAGCTGGGCCCGGGAACCCCGGATTTTGCCCTTGGCGACCGGGTCGGAGTCGGCTGGTTCCATTCGTCCTGCGGTCACTGCCGCCATTGCCGGGCCGGCGACGAGAATCTGTGCGCCGAGTTTCTGGCCACCGGCCGAGACCGGCACGGCGGCTACGCGGAATTTCTGTGCGTGCCGGCCGGGTCCGCGTTCCGGATTCCCCCAGTGTTCACGGACGCCGAAGCAGCGCCCCTGCTGTGTGCCGGCGCCATCGGCCATCGCTCCCTGCGCCTGGCCAGGCTGGTGGATGGCCAGCCCCTGGGGCTCCAGGGGTTTGGCGCCTCGGCCCATTTGGTGCTCAAGCTGGCCCGCCATCTGTACCCCCAATCGCCCCTATACGTGTTCGCCCGGGACCCGGAGGAGCGGGCCTTCGCCCTAGAACTGGGCGCCACTTGGAGCGGCGCCACCCAGACACCGGCCCCCGAGCCCCTGGCGGCGGTCATCGACACCACGCCGGCCTGGACGCCGGTGCTGGCGGCCCTGGGGGCGTTGGCGCCGGGCGGCCGTCTGGTCATCAACGCCATTCGTAAGGAAGCGGGGGACCAGTCCGCCTGGCTCGGTCTGGACTATCCGTCGCAACTCTGGATGGAAAAGGAGATCAAGAGCGTGGCCAACGTGGCGCGCCGGGACATTCGTGAGTTCCTGGCGCTGGCGGCGGAAATTCCGATCCGCCCCCAGGTGGAGGAATATCCGCTGGCGGATGCCAACCGCGCCCTGGTGGACCTCAAGACCCGGCGCGCCCGGGGCGCCAAGGTGTTGCGGCTGGACTAGCGCCGGGTAGCGGGCGCCGGAATCCGTTATGCTGGGCTCCCACTTGCCCGGCTGGCGCGCCCAACGTGCCGGTTGGGGCCATTCTCGCTCCATGGGAATCTGAAAAATAATGCCAAAAGTACAAGCAAATGGGATTGGAATCGCCTACGACGAGCAGGGGGCCGGCGAGCCCCTGGTGCTGATCGCCGGGCTCGGCTATGACCGCTGGCAATGGCATCGCATGGCCCCGGAACTGGCCCGGTGGTTCCGGGTGATTACCCCGGATAACCGGGGCGTGGGGGATAGCGACAGTCCGCCCGGTCCCTACAGCGCCGAGCAGATGGCGGCGGATCTGGTGGGTCTGCTGGATGCCTTGGGCATCGAGCGCGCCCAGGTGCTTGGGCATTCCATGGGCGGCTTCGTGGCCCAGGCCCTGGCCCTGGACTATCCCCAGCGGGTATCCCGGTTGATCCTGGCGTCCACCCACTTTGGCGGACCCAACGCCATCCCCATCACCAGCGACGCCCTGGCGGTGCTGGTGGACACCCAGATGGACGCCGCCACCCGGCTCATGCAGGGGTTGGCGGTGAGTTGTTTTCCGGGCTTCGCGGTGTCCCATCCGGAACTCATCAACCTCTGGACCGACCGGCGGCTGCGGTTTCCGGTGGACCCGGTGGGTTATATGGCTCAGTTGGGAGTCGGCACTGCCTTGGGTGGCACCAGTCCTGGTTTCGAGGCGCGCCTGGCGGAACTGGCCATCCCCACCCTGGTGCTGTTCGGCGCCCAGGATTTGGTGGTGCCCACCGGTAACGCGGAACTGCTGGGGCGGGCCATACCCAACAGTCAGGTGGTGATCCTGCCCCAGTCGGGCCATTTCTTCCCGCTCGAAGTGCCGGAAGCGGCTAATCGGGCCATCCTGGACTTCTTGCAAGGCACGCCAACCGCCGCCTGATCTAGGGGTCCTTAGCCACTCCCGCGCCCCGGCGCGGGCTTGCCCAGGGGAACCAGCCGTGGATTCCGACCAACGTCTCGCGGTCCTGATCGCCGTCGCCCAGTTCTTGTTTTTCACCGCTTGGGTGGTCTACACCACCTACCTCAAGGATCTGCTGCGCCTAGCGGGGCTGGACCCCGGCTGGTTCATCTGGATCATCGTCGCCGATCAACTGGTATTCGCCGTCACCGATACCCTGATGGGTTACGCGGCGGACCGGGTCGAGCGGGCGCTGGGGCGCATCGGTCCCTGGTTGGTGGGCGTCAACGCCCTGTCCGCAGTCGGCTTCATGCTGCTGCCCCAGGTGGCGGCCGCCGACCAGTTGCCAGGGCGCGGCACCCTGTTGTTGGTCCTCATCTTCCTCTGGGTGGGCACCGCTTCGGTGCTGCGGGCGCCGCCCCTGGTGCTGCTGATGAAATACGCCGCCAAGCCCCGGGTTCCTGGCCTGGCGGCGCTGGTCCTGGTGGGCCTGGCCCTGGGCGGGGCGGTGTCGCCCTACTTGGGGGAGATCCTGCGCGGCCTGGACCCCAGGTTGCCGTTTGCCCTCACTGGCTTGAGTCTGATCGCCGCCACCCTGCCCCTGGTGGTGCTGGAACGGCGCCGTCAGGGGGAGGCATTCCCTGAGCCGGCGCCGGAGCCGACCAGGCCGGGCCGGGTGTTCGCCCTGTTGAGCGGCGCCCTGGTGCTGGCCCTGGGTATGCAGTTGCACACCGCGTTTAATGTGCAGCCCCAATATTTGCGCTTTGCCGAGGCCCAGCACCTGGTCTGGCTGCTGCCCCTATTCTGGGTGGGCTTCAAACTGGCGGTGTTTCCCGGCGCCTGGGCGGCGCGGCGCTGGGGCGGCGACCGGCTGCTGATGGGCGCCGCCCTGGTGGGTGCGGTAGCCCTATGGGGCAGCCTGCAAGCCCCCAATCTGGAACTTCTGATCCTGTGGCACCTGCTGGCGGGCGGCGCTTGGGGCGTCATTTTCATGGCCGGTATCGGCGGTGCCCTGGGTATGGGCCGGATTGGTCATGAGGGACTGGTATTAGGGCTTTGGTTTACCATGCTATCCCTGGCGGCCCTAATCCGGATCGGGTTGGTAGCCGCTGGCACGCCGGTCAAACCCCAGCCGCCGGATTGGCTGGCCCAGGGACCCTGGCTGTTGTGGCTGGCGGGCGTCCCGGTCCTGGCCTACCTGGTGTGGCGGCGCAGGGCCAGCTAGGGAATCCCTTTTTAGGAGCAATGAGATGCGTCTAGACGATCAGCGGGAAAGCGACAATGTGGAAGACCGCCGGGGTCAGGGCGGCCTGCCCGGTGGCCGGGCGGGCGTCGGGGCGGTATTGGTGGCCTTGGCGGCCAGCTATTTCTTTGGTATCGACCCGTCCCTGGTGTTGAGCTTGATGTCGCCCCAGGGGGCCGGGCAGCAGCAGTCCGCACCGGCCCGGCATCCACCGGCGGACGACGCGACCGCCCGCTTCGTGTCCAAGGTGTTGGCGGACACGGAAGATACCTGGCGGGTGCTGTTCAAGCAGAATGGTGAAACCTACCGGGATCCCAAGCTGGTGCTGTTCAGCGGCGCGGTGCCCACCGCCTGTGGCACTGGCGAGACCGCCATGGGACCCTTCTACTGCCCTGGCGACCAGAAGGTGTACATCGACCTAGAGTTCTTCAGCGAACTTAAGACCCGGTTCAAGGCGCCGGGAGAATTTGCCCAGGCCTACGTGATCGCCCACGAGGTGGGCCACCACGTGCAGAATCTGCTGGGCATTTCGGATAAGGTCCACAGCGCCCAGCAAAAGGCCCAGGGCAAGGCCCAGGCCAACGCCCTCTCGGTGCGTCTGGAACTCCAGGCGGACTGTTTCGCCGGGGTCTGGGGCTACCGGGCGGAAAACATCGGCCATCGCCTGGAGCCGGGCGAAGTAGAACAGGCTCTGACCGCCGCCAGCGCCATCGGCGACGACCGTTTACAACGCCAGGCCCAGGGCCGGGTCACGCCGGACAGCTTCACCCACGGCACCTCGGAACAACGGGTGCGCTGGTTCAAACGAGGCATGGAAAGCGGGGACCTGAACGCCTGCAATACCTTCAAGGCGGCCAGCCTCTAGGCGCCCTGGATTTCCGACTTCTTGAACAGATTCTTCATGATCCGGGACGAAATCTCCTCGATGGAGTTGCTGGTGGTGTCGAACACCGGGATGTCCAGCTTGCCGAAAATGGCCAGCGCCTTGCGCACCTCGTCCTGACAGCGATGCGGGGCGGCATATTCACTGTTGGGGCGGCGCTCCTGGCGGATGCGCAGCAGGCGCTGGGGGTCGATGGTCAGGCCGAATAGCTTGTCCCGCACCGGGATCAGAAAGGGAGGAATGCCACCGACCGCGAAATCCTCCTCGGTGAGGGGATAGTTGGCGGCCTTGAGCCCGAAATGCAGGGCCAGGTACAGGCAGGTGGGGGTCTTGCCGGAGCGGGACACGCCCACCAGGACCACATCCGCCTTGGTAAAGTTTTCCGGCCGGGAGCCGTCGTCGTTGGCCAGGGTGAAATGAATGGCGTCGATGCGATGATCGTAGGTGTTGGAGTTGGTCACCGCGTGGGAGCGGCCCTGCTTGCGGGTGGGCGGAACCCCTAACTCTTCGCTCAGGGGACCCACCAGGGGGTCGAACAGGTCGATGAACCGGCAGCAGTCGCATTCCCGGAACATGCGGTTGATGTCCGCCTCCGGGAAGGTGCCGAACACGATGGGCAACGCCTGGTCCCGTGCCGCCGAAGCGCGCACCCGGTCCAACAGCCGTTCCGCCTTTTCCCGGGTGTTGATGAACGGCATATAGATGGTCTTGAACTCCACATTCTCGAACTGGGCCAACATACTTTGGCCCACGGTTTCGGAAGTAATGGCGGTGCTGTCGGAGGTAAAGAACACAGTGCGGGGCATGGATTCCACTCGGTTAGGGCAGGGGTTTGCATTGGGGAGCCCATTATAGGGGCTCGCGGATGGCGGCCCAGATGGCCGGGCGCCGCCCCGGTCCCAACAGCCCTTGCGCCTGGGCAGCGGGACACCCACAATGCACCCCCTCGGCGTGCCGGGGCCACCCGGTTCCGGCGCTTGTCCCAGGTTCATCCCGTCGCCACCTCGAGTCAATTCGATGCGCATCGCCGTCTTTTCCGACGTTCAGGGCAATTTACCCGCCATGGAAACCGTGGTTGCCGACATCCGCGCCTGGCGGCCGGATCTGGTCATCATGAACGGCGATCTGGTGAGCCGGGGACCCTGTAGCCTGGCCTGTCTTGAACTGTTCGAGGCGCTGCGGACCGGGGAGGGGTGGCTACCCATCAAGGGTAACCACGAAGATTTCCTGCTGTTTTGCGAGGCGCGGGGGCCCCGCACCCGCTTGGACGCGGCCATGCGCCAGTTCGCGGACTGGACCCTGGATCAACTGGGGGAGCGGGTCTGGGTGCTGCGGGATTGGCCGGACCACCTGTATTTCCAGGGACCCGGCGACCAGTGGGTGCAATTCACCCACGGCAGCCTGGCCGGCAATCGCTTAGGCATTTCTTCCACCACCACCGAGGAGCAAATGGCCCAGCGGGTGCCGGATGAAGTGCCCCTGTTCGTGGTGGCCCACACCCACAAGCCCCTGGACCGGGAATACCGAGGTCAGCGGATCCTGAACGTGGGTTCCGTGGGCTCCTCCTTCGACGGCGACCCCAGAGCCAGTTACGCCCACCTGGAGTTTCGGGACGGCGCCTGGCAGGCGGACATCCGACGGCTTGACTACGACCGGGAGCGGGCCGAGCGGGACTTCCATGATTCCGGCTTCGTCGCCGAGGGCGGCCCCCTGGCCCGGCTCATCTTCGAGGAATGGCGCCAGGCGCGCATGATGATGCCCTTGCTGAACCAACGCTTCGGCGCCGCCCTGCAGGCCGGCGACCTGGATCTGGACCAGGCGGTGGACGCCTTGCTGTGGGAAGTCCGGGGGAGTTCGGCGGTAGCGGTTTGATGAAGTGAATACCGCTCTGGTCCGGTGGCACCTGCGCGGCGGGCCCTTCAGCGGGTACACTGGGGCCCAGTTCAGCTAAATCGGGAGAAGTTCCCATGTCACCCCTGCTGCGGACCAAGGCCATCAACGCGGATCATCATCTGGAGGACACCGGGCTGCGCCGCTGCCTGGGTCCCCTGGACCTGACCCTGATGGGCATTGGCGCCATCATCGGCGCCGGCATCTTCGTGCTCACTGGTGTTGCCGCAGCGACCCATGCCGGACCTGGCATCGTGCTCTCCTACGTGGTGGCGGGCCTGGCCTGCGCCTTCAGCGCCCTGGCTTACGCGGAACTGGCCGCCAGCATCGGCGGTTGCGGCAGCGCCTACGGCTATGCCTACGCCGGCTTGGGGGAGTTGGCCGCCTGGATCATCGGTTGGGATCTGATATTGGAATATGGCGTCGCGGTGGCGGCGGTGGCCATCGGCTGGTCCGGCTACGTGGGTAACGCCCTGACCGCCATGGGCCTGAGCCTGCCCGCCGCCCTGGTCCAGGGTCCCTGGGAAGGGGGACTGGTCAACTTGCCGGCGGCCCTGATCGTGCTGGTGCTGGCGACGCTACTGGCCGCCGGCGTGCGGGAGAGCGCCCGCTTCAACGCGGTGATGGTGCTGGTCAAACTGTTGGCCATCGGCACCTTCATCGGGGTTGCCCTGTTCAATGTCGATCCCGCCAACTGGACCCCCTTCCTGCCCTTCGGCTGGAGCGGCGTGATGCAGGGCGCGGCGCTGATTTTCTTCGCCTACATCGGTTTCGACGCGGTTTCCACCGCCGCCGAAGAGGCCCGGGACCCGCAGCGGGACCTGCCCATTGGTATCCTGGCCTCCCTGGCGGTCTGTACCCTCATCTATGTGCTGGTGGCCGGCTTGCTGACCGGCGCCGCCCCCTACGCCAGCCTCAACGTGGCGTCGCCGGTGGCGGACGTGGTATTGCGCCTGGGCCATGCCGGGCTCGCTGGTCTGGTCGCCGCCGGGGCCATCGCCGGACTCACCACCGTCATGCTGGTGCTCTATTACGGTCTCAGCCGGGTGTTTCTGGCCATGGCCCGGGATGGCCTGTTGCCGCCCCTGTTCGCCGAGGTTCATCCCCGTACCCAAACGCCGCTGCGGGTGATCTTGGCGACTGGGGTGTTGATTGCCCTCATCGCCGGTCTGACCCCCATCGGCAAGGTGGCGGAACTGGTGAACATCGGTACCCTGGCGGCGTTCCTGCTGGTCTGCCTGGGAGTTCTGGTGCTGCGGACGACCCGGCCCGACTTGCCCCGTCCGTTCCGCACTCCCCTGATGCCCCTGGTGCCCCTGTTGGGGGCCGGCTCCTGTCTTTACCTGATGGTGAGCCTGCCCTGGGAAACCTGGGTGCGCTTTGGCGTCTGGCTGGCGCTAGGGTTGGTGGTCTATTTCACTTACGCCATGCGACGGAGCCTGTTGGCTCGATCCGCACTCTGACCTGGCGTCCCTCCATTGAAGCCGTACCCTGCTTGGCGCCGCCCATGGTGCTTTTGGTTCCTGATCCCCTGGCTGCTGGGCCAGGGGGCCTGGTGCTGGGCGGATGGGAGCCGCCAGTCGATCAGCGTACAACTGAACTGGAAGCATCAGTTCGAGTTCGGGGCCTTTTACGCGGCCGAAGCCCAGGGCTATTACCGGGACGCAGGACTGGCGGTGCGGATCCTGGAAGGGGGACCCGGTATCGACGTGGTCAAGGAGGTGACCGAGGGCCGGGCCGAGGTTGGCGTCGGCACCTCCACCCTGGTGCTGGACCGGTACCGGGGCGCGCCGGTGGTGGCCCTGGCCACCCTCATGCAACATTCTCCCATTGCCCTGCTGGCACCGCGCCGGGATGGGGTAGAGAGCGTCCACGACCTGGCCAACCGTCCGGTGGCGGTGGATCCCCACAGCCAGGACGAGATCCAAGCCTTGCTCCAAGCGTCCGGGATCCCCGCCGCCCAAATCCGGCTGGTGGATCAGATAGATTGGTCCCTGGATTCCATCGACTCAGGGGCCGTGGCCGCCAAGGTGGTGTACCTGTCCAATGAGCCGTTCTGGATCCGGGGCCGGGAACATCAGTATTTGCTGATCACGCCCCGTTCCGTCGGCATCGATTTATTCGGCAACATACTGTTTACCACCGAGGACCTGGTGGACCGGCATCCGGCCCTGGTCAAAGCGTTTCGGGACGCTACCCTGCGGGGCCTGGACTACAGCCTCCAACACGTGGAGGAAATCACCGACCTGATTTTGGAGCGCTATAACACCCAGGGCAAATCCCGGGAACATTTGCTGTTCGAGGCGGCCCAGATCAAGGAGTTGGTGCGTCCCGACATCGTGGAACCGGGTCACATGAGCCCCGGCCGCTGGCGGCACGTGCTGGAGGTGTACCGGAACCAGGGCCATATATCGTCCGGCTTTGAACTGGGGAGATTTCTTTACGAGCCCAGTACGCCGGCCATTCCCACTTGGCTGCGCTGGACCCTGGTTCTGTCCCTGTCGGCGACCCTGTTGGCGTTGTTGTTCGCCGCCAAGTTTCGCGCCTTCAACCTCAAGCTGCGGGCCGAAATCAGGGAGCGCCAGCGCGCTGTCGCGGCCCTGGCGGAGAGCGAAGCCAAGTATCGGGAACTGGTGGAAAACGCCAATGCCTTCATCCTGCGCCTGGATTTAGACGGGCGGATCAGCTACCGCAACGAATTCGCGGAACGCCTGTTCGGCCGGGACGCCCAGGAAATCCTGGCCCGGCAGCTGTTGGGCCGTAGGGTGCCGGAGCAGGATTCCGGTAGCGGCCGGGACCTGGGGTCCCTGGTGGCCGTTTTCCTGACTGATCCCGCCGCCTACGAACAGGTGGAAAGCGACCATCAGACCCAGGACGGGCGCCGGGTGCGGGTGCACTGGTCCAACCGGGCGATTCGGGACGCGGAGGGCTGCGCCGTTGGTGTGCTGTGCGTGGGCCGGGACGTGACCGCCGAGCGGATCCTGGAAGCCGAGTTGGATCAGCACCGGCACCGGCTAGAACAACTGGTGACGTTGCGCACCTCGGAATTGGTGGCTGCCAAGGACGCGGCCGAGGCCGCCAACCGGGCCAAGAGCGCGTTTCTTGCCAACATGAGCCACGAAATTCGCACGCCCATGAATGGCATCCTCGGCATGACCTATTTGCTGCGCCGGGAGATCAGCAACCCGGGCCAAGTGGCACGCCTGGAACAAATCGACCGGTCCGGCAAGCATTTGCTGGAGATCATCAACGACATTCTGGATCTGTCCAGAATCGACGCCGGCCGCATGGTCCTGCACGAAACCGATCTGGTGCCGGGGGAACTCCTGGTCCAGGCCGCCGCCCTGTTCCGGGAGCGGGTCGCTGCCAAGGGCCTGAGCCTGGTGGTGGACGCCGAACCTGGCCGGGAAGTCTGGCGGGGCGATGCCACCCGTATCACCCAATGTTTGCTCAATTACCTCCAAAACGCGTTCAAGTTCACCGAACGGGGCGGAATTCGCCTGATTCAGCGAACCCTGGTGGCGAGTTGGGAAGATGCCCTGATGCGCTTCGAGGTGGTGGACAGCGGAATCGGCATTCCCTTGGATCAGCAGGACCGGCTGTTCCTAGCCTTTGAACAAGCGGACAATTCCACCACCCGCAAATACGGCGGCGCTGGCCTGGGCCTGGCGATCACCCTGCACCTGGCGCGCCTCATGGGCGGCGAGGCGGGTGTCATCAGCGAGCCCGGCGCCGGCAGTACCTTCTGGTTTACCGTGCGCTTGCGGCGGGGCGCGGCAGCGGCCCCGGCCACCCTGCCAGCGGCGCCGGCCGCCGGCCTGTTCCAGAACTACCAGGGGCGGCGCCTGCTGTTGGTGGAGGATGATCCCATCAACCAGGAAGTGGCCCGGGACCTGCTGACGGCGGAGGGGTTGGAGCTGGACGTCGCGGAGCACGGCGCGGCGGCGGTGGCCCGGGTCCAGGAACAAAGCTATGACCTGATCCTGATGGATGTGCAGATGCCGGTCATGGATGGCCTCGAAGCGACCCGTGTGATTCGGGCGCTGCCCAACGGTAGCAGGGTGCCCATCCTGGCCCTGACCGCCAATGCGTTCGATGAGGATAAGGTCCGCTGTTTACAGGCGGGCATGAACGATTTTCTTGGCAAGCCCCTGGTGCCGGAGCGGTTGTTGGGCGCCCTGGTCCAGTGGTTGCCCAGCGTCGGCCCGGACTAGGCGGCGCCTCTAGAAAGGCGCCGTCTCGCAGGCCCGCAGGGTGGCGTAGCGCGCCCGCAACTCCGGCGGACCGATCTGTTCCAGGGCCGCCAGTTTGGTGGCCAATGCGCCCAAATGGCGGATTTTTTCCAGCCGGGTGGCGGCCCGCTCCAACTCTAGGGCACGGCTGGCCAATTCCCCCAGGGCGTCTTGGTTCGCTTTGAGCCGCTGATAATCCTCGCGGGCCTGGATGAAGGTTTGGGCGGCGTCCAGGTCCTGGGCCAGAAACTGGGCAAACTGGCGGCTGTAGGGATTACGCAGCGCCGGCCAGCGGCGCTGGAGTTCATCCACCAGAGTCTGGCGCAGTTGCTCGGTTTGCTGGGCCAGGGCGGCCTGTTCCTGGGCCAGTTGCCGGGTCTGGGCCCTGAGGGCGGATGTCCGGCGCGCCAGGGCCGGCTCCCCATCCCGGGCCGGGTCCAGATTGGCCAGATGCATCAGGGCGTCAGCCAAGGTCCGGTAGGGATTATCCGCCGGCGCCGGGTTGACCAGCGCCAACGCGGACAGGTACCAGGGCTGCCACTGTTCCAGCAGCAATTCACTGGTGGAGCGGGGAATGTCGCTGCTGTTGGCCTGGAGCAGGGTGTAATGATGGGCTTCCAGGGGCGTGACCCGCCCGTCCCCGTCCCGGTCCGGGTTGCTGGGCAGGGCCGACCCATCCCGGCGGTGTCCAGCCAGGGCGGCGAAGAAATGGGTGCTGTAGTCTTGGTAGTCCTCGCCCTCGATGGCCGCCGAGCAGCCTTCTGCGGTCTGGTCGGCGGATACGGCCAGGAATCCGCACCGGTCCCGGTCCGCCACCGCCAAGCTGCCAAAGCCGCCGGCGTAGCACTGGGTGAACAGGAACCGGATCCTTGCCCCTTCCGGCGCCTGATCCAGCCATTGCCCCAACTCCCGCACCGACAACTGGCCATTGTCCCAGAGGTGTAGCCGGTTGTTGCCCTGGCTGCCGCGACCGCCGTGGCCGTCGAAAATCAGCCAGGCGCGGCCCGTGGCGTCCAGTTGACCCAGTCCGGCGCCGAGGGCGGTCCTCAGGCTGTCCAGGGTGGTGGCTCCGGCCACGTCCGGAATGCGATGATTGCGGTATTGTTCCCCGTTGCCCCATTGGGCGTCGAATACCCTGGCCAGGGGCTCCAGTTGCTCCGCGCCCAGGGCCGGCGCCCATTCGACGACGTCTGGGGCTGGATCCTCGCCGTCGGTAAAATACACCTGGACGCGGCGCCCGCCCGGCAA
Source organism: uncultured Chromatiaceae bacterium (assembly GCA_964538875.1). Taxonomy (GTDB): domain Bacteria; phylum Pseudomonadota; class Gammaproteobacteria; order Chromatiales; family Chromatiaceae; genus CAZIHO01. The sequence goes on along the minus strand of CAZIHO010000064.1, from coordinate 6,010 downwards.
TTGTCCCAGGGTTTCCAGGGTCCAAAGGATGTTGCGTTCAATCTGTACCTGACTGTTGAATAAATCAGGTCCGCCACCCACCAGCCAGACCTGGTCCAAGGCCGGCAGCGCGGGGAGCGGGCTCAACAACAAGGAAACCAGTAGGAGGAGGGGGCGCATCGGCATGGAAGGCCTTATTGGGTGTAGGCGGCGGTATGAGTTGCCCACTGTATCAGACATTTCGTGGGGTTGCCGCCGCGCCCCCGACCGATACCAGCATGGAATCTTGATGAAAAAACACTTGTGGTTGTTGTGGTGCTTGCTTGCTTTGTTGGGCTCCAATCTGGGCGCCGAGGAATTCATCTTGCCCCCGGATGACGTGGATGTGGTGGGCAAGATTCGCTATGAAAAGGCCGCTTACGAGGACACCCTGTTGGACATCGCGCGCCGCAACGGCCTCGGCCAGGGTCATATCGCCAACGCCAATCCCGGCATGGACCTCTGGATCCCCGGCGCGGGCACCAAGGTGCTGCTGCCGACCCGTCACATCCTGCCCACTGCCCGCCGCGAGGGGCTGGTGCTGAACCTGCCGGAAATGCGTCTCTACCTCTACCTGCCCGGCGCCAAGGGTACGCCGCCCAAGGTGGAAGTGCATCCCATTAGTATCGGCCGTTACGACTGGCGCACGCCCTTGGGCGTCACCAAGATTACCGCCAAGGATAAGGACCCGGTGTGGCGCCCCACCGCCTCCCTCAAGGCGGAGGCGATCCAGGAAGGGCGGACCTTGCCGGACGAGGTGCCAGCGGGTCCGGATAACCCCCTGGGTGGTTACGCGTTGCGCCTCGGCCTGCCCAGCTATTTGATCCACGGCACCGACAAACCCTGGGGCCTGGGTATGCGGGCGACCCACGGCTGCATCCGCCTGTACCCGGAGGACATCGCCACTGTATTCAACAAGGTGGCGGTCAGCATGCCGGTCAATTTCGTGGACGAACCCATCAAGCTCGGCTGGGTGGCGGATACCCTGTTCATCGAGGTGCATCCGCCCTTGGAGGAGGATACCAAGCGGGTCGAGGACCTGCTGGGCGCGGCCCAGGATCTGGTGAACAAGATGAAGGCCAAGCGCCCGTTCGTGTTGGACAACGGGGCCTTCAAGCGGGCCGTGGAAGAGAAAAAGGGCATTCCGGTGCCGATTTCCAAATAGGCGTCCGGAGCTGCGGGACCAGGTTCCGGGCGGCCCGGGCCACCCGGAGGAGGGCCTAGCGAATCACCACCTCGGTTCCCACCGACACCAGACGCAGCAGTTGACTGAGCTGGGAGTTGGTGAGGGCCACGCAACCGGAGGTCCAGTTGGTCAGGGCATGCAGCCTGGGGTTGCCGGTGCCCACCCCATGGATGCCAATCTGACCTCCCAGGGGCGAGTCCTGGGGTGGCGGTTGGCCCCGTTCGATGGCGCGAATCAGCCGGTTGCGCTCCGCCTCGCTGATGAGGCCGGACCTGAGCGCCGCTTCCACGTGGCCGCGCCGGGGGAAGTCCAGCAGCAGGAAGGTGCCAAAGGTTTTGCTGGGCTTGATTTCCGTGATCTGGAAGTGGCCCAAGGGCGTCTTGGCATCGCCCCGGCGGCGCTCGGCGCCGGCCCCGCCCCGGCCGATGGCGATGCCGTCCGCGCTAAACACCACCTTATCGCCGTTCAGGACATCCAGCCGCTGGGCCTGGGTGTCCACCACCACCAGCAGGTCGTCCCGGGACTGGGTCCCGCTCCAAACCACCGGGGAACCCAACAGGGCTAGTAATAAAAATAATCTTGACCAAAGAGAAATCGTCATGGGACCTCGCCGGGGAAAAAATAGCCAACAAAAACAAGCGACAGGTTTTTAGCCTAGCCGCATCAAAAAAACAACCTTGCAGCGGCTGGAACTCCCAGGGCCAGCCGACACGGCATTTCCCGCCCGGCCCTGGTAAATTAGGACATCGTCCACCAGGTCCGGGGAACCAGGGTCCGGACGCTCGCCAACCGGCCGGATCGCGCCGGTCATCTCACCGGACCGGGCGAGCAGTCATGGTCGAACGGGTTGGGGCTCAGCGGGTGGATTTCTCCTGGGCTTATCCGTCGCGCCGCGAACCCAAGTAAGGACAAGCCAGATGCAGTGGGCAGCCGCCAATAAAAAGCTCATTATCGCCTTCGTGCTGGGCCTGCTGGCCGGGATCTGGTTTTGGCCCGGCGCCAGCCCGCCGCCGCGGGAGGCGGAAGCCAAGCGGCCAGCCGGTAAGTCCAGCCCGGCGCCGATGCCGCGCCGCGCCGAGCCGCCGGTCCGCGCCCAGCCCCCGGGTTGGCGGCAGGATACCCCGGCCAGCGGGAACTGGGATTATTGGAGCGGTATGCCCGCGCCCGGGTCCGGCATGGGTGCGGCCAATCCGCCCTATTCCTATGGTGGACCTAGCTACGCGCCCCCTACGCCGGGCATGGGCGGCGCTTCGGGTATGGGTGCCAATCCGCCCTATTCCTATGGCGGACCTAGCTATGCGCCGCCCACGCCGGGTATGGGCAGCGTGTCTCCCCAGGGCTACCCCAATCCAACCGACGGCCGGCGCCCGGATTGGGGGCCGGGGTTCAAGTTCCGTCCCACCGAGAGTGGCGGCTCCTCGTCCAGCCGTGGCTCTAGCAAGGACAAGGAACCCGCCGACAAGGCGGAACCGCCGCCCTCAAGCCACCGGGACCCGGCGCCCTATGTGCTGCCCTCACCCTATCTGACCTATCCGCCCCTCGGGGGTGGCTCCTATTATCCGCCACCTGGGTCCGGGGATCCGCCCGCCAGCCGCTAGTCCCGGCCGGTTACTCCGTACAGCCGGGCTTGATTGGCGCCTAGCCCCGGTCTTCCCGGGAACCTAGCCTGCCGGTCGCGGTCTTTGTCACCAGATTTTTCCGTCGCGCTCCTAGTGGCGCACGTTCCCTTTGTCTGGAGTAGCACATGAACACGACCGACCAAACCGGCCCGGCCGGCGTCTCTGGCGGTGGCAGCCGGTGCCGGGCCGCCTTCGAGTCCCTGCGCGGCCATGCCCGGAGCCAAATCCTGGGCCAGGATGCCTTGGTCGAGCGGTTGTTGATCGCCCTGCTGGCGGACGGCCATCTGTTGGTGGAAGGGGCGCCGGGCCTGGCCAAGACCCGGGCGGTCAAGGTCCTGGCGTCGGGACTGGAAGCGGACTTTCACCGGGTCCAATTCACCCCGGACCTGCTGCCGGCCGATCTGACCGGCACCGAAATCTACCGGCCCCAGGACGGCAGTTTCCGCTTCGACCGGGGACCCATCTTCCACAACCTGCTGTTGGCGGATGAGGTCAACCGGGCGCCGGCCAAGGTTCAGTCCGCCCTGCTGGAAGCCATGGGGGAGCGTCAGGTGACGGTGGGCCGGGAGACCTACCGGCTGCCCCAGTTATTTCTGGTCATGGCGACCCAGAATCCCATCGAGCAGGAGGGAACTTACCCTCTGCCGGAGGCGCAACTGGACCGCTTTTTGCTGCACGTGCGGGTGGATTACCCGGACCTGGCCACCGAGCGGGCCATTCTGGCTTTGCATCGCCGGGAGGCCCTGAGCGAGGAACCCGCCGCGCCGGCGGTCCGGGTCAGCCAGCAGGAGGTGTTCGCGGCGCGGCGTCAGATCATGGACCTCTATCTGGCGCCGGACCTGGAGGATTATCTGCTGCATCTGGTGCTGGCGACCCGGGACCCCCGGCCCTACGGCGCCGATCTGGGCGACTGGCTGCGCTTCGGCGCCAGCCCCCGCGCCACCCTGGCCCTGGACCGCTGCGCCCGGGCCCGGGCTTGGCTAGCGGGCCGGGACTACATTTCCCCCGGCGACATCCAGGAACTGGCGCCGGACGTGCTGCGCCATCGGGTGCTGCTGTCCTATGAGGCGGAGGCCCAAGGCCGCACCCCGGACCAATTCATCGGCGAACTCCTGAACCGGGTGCCGGTACCGTGACACCCAGCCCCGGCATCGCCCCGACCTTGGCGGAACTGATCGCCCTGCGCGGCGAGGCGGGCCGGTTGCGCCTGGGTCCGCACGGCAAGGTGTTGGCGACCAGGGGCGGCGGTCACCTGTCCCGGTTCCGGGGCCGGGGCATGGAATTCGATGAGTCGCGGGTCTATCAGCCCGGTGACGAGGTGCGGAACATGGATTGGCGGGTCACGGCCCGGGCCGGCGCGCCCCACGTCAAATTGTTCCGGGAAGAACGGGAACGGCCCCTGTGGCTGCTGGTGGATCTGGGACCCAGCATGAGATTTGGCACCCGGGTGGCGTTCAAGTCCCTGGTGGCTGCCAAGGCGGCGGCGCTGCTGGCCTGGGCGGCGGCGGACCAGGGGGATCGGGTGGGCGGCCTGGTGTTCGACGAAACCCGCCATTTCGAGCGCCGTCCGGCGGCCCGCGCCCAGGGCTTGCTGCCCCTGCTCAAGGCCCTCGCCGAAGGACCCCAGGCCGATGCGCGGGGCGGCCATCCCGGCATCACTGCGGCGGTGGGGCAGTTGGTGCATCTGGTGCGTCCCGGCAGTCTGCTATTTCTGCTCAGTGATTTCGCCGGCCTCAGCCCGGACTCGGGCGCCTGGCTGGCGCGCCTCGGCGCCGGTTGTGAGCTGGTGCTGGTCCAGATCTATGACCCCCTGGAAATGGCGCCGCCGCCGCCGGGTGCCTATCCGGTCAGCGATGGCCGCCGTCTGGGTTGGGTGGACACCTCGACCGCCTCCCAGCGGGCCGCCTGGTACCAGCGCTTCGCGGACCATCGGGCCTTGCTCGAAGACCTGTCCCGCCGCCACCAGGCCCACCTGTTGAGTCTGAGCACCCAGGAGCCGGTGGGGATGGCGTTGGCGCGGGGCTTGGGCGCCCACCCCAGGGGCGGCCGGAGGGCCAACCCGTGACGGATCCCCTCGCGGACCTGCGGGACTACCATGCACCGGACCCGGTGAGCTGGTGGCCGCCGGCGCCCGGTTGGTGGCTGCTGGCGGCGCTGGGCGTGGCCTTGCTGGCGGGCGGTCTGATCTGGTGGTCCAGGCGCCGGCTCCGGCGCCGCGCCGCGCGGCTGGCGCGGGCGGAGCTGGCAGACCTAGAGCAGGAGTTTCAGCGCCAGCGGGACGGAGTGGCCTTTCTACGGGGCTTGTCCCGGTTGTTGCGCCGCTTCGCCCTGGCCCGCTTTCCACGCCAGGATGTGGCCGGTCTCACGGGTTCCGCCTGGCTGGAATTTTTGGACGCCCAGGGCGGCGGTGGCCGTTTCGGTGCTGAGTTCGGTGCTCTGCTGACGGAAGGCCCCTACCGTCCCGCCGCCGACCCGCCGGTGGCGGAACTGGCGCGCCTGGCCGGGGCCTGGATCGACCACAACGCGGAGCGCCGCCCATGATGAGTCTGGCGTGGCCCTGGGTGCTGGCGGCCTGGCCCTTGCCCTGGCTGGCGCGCTGGCTGCCGCCGGCGGCCCGGTCCGGCGCTGGCAGCGCCCTGCGCTTACCCTTCTTCCAGGACCTGGGCGCCGCCACCTTGAGCAGCGGATTTGGCGCCAGCCGCCCCCGCCGCCTGCTGGCCTGGGCCGCCTGGACTCTGTTGGTGCTGGCGGCGGCCCGGCCGGAATGGTTGGGGGAGCCGGTGGAACTGCCCCTGTCGGGCCGGGATCTGATGCTGGCGGTGGACCTATCTGGCTCCATGGAGCAACAGGACTATCTACTCGGCAATCGGCGCGCCAGCCGCCTGGACGTGGTCAAGGCGGTGGCCGGACGCTTCATCGAACGGCGTGAGGGGGACCGGGTGGGGCTGCTTCTGTTCGGTACCCGGGCCTATCTCCAGGCACCTCTGACCCACGACCGCACCAGCGTCAGGGCGCTGCTGGGAGAGGCGGTGATCGGATTGGCGGGCCGGGATACCGCCATCGGCGACGCCATCCTGTTGGCGGTCAAGCGGCTGCGGGACAAGGTCCAGGATAACCGGGTGCTGATTTTGCTCACCGATGGCGCCAACACCGCCGGCGCGGTGGCGCCCAGGGATGCGGCCAAGGC
>CAZIHO010000063.1:0-19868 GCA_964538875.1 uncultured Chromatiaceae bacterium | reverse complement strand
TCAGCCAGTTCGGCTCTAAACCACCCGTAGGTGTCCCGCAGTCCCTCCTCGAGACCGACCGATGCCCGCCAACCCAAGTTCGCCAGCCGCGAGACATCCAGCAGTTTGCGCGGCGCCCCGTCCGGCTTGCTGGTGTCGAAGCGCAGCTCTCCAGGGAACCCAACCACCCGGGTAATGAGTTCCGCCAGATCACGGATGCTGACGTCCTGGCCGCTGCCCACGTTCAGGTGGGACTGCCTGGGCTGCGTCTGGGCCCGGTAAACCTCGGGCGCCAGCCCCATGACGTGTAGGCTGGCGCTGGCCATGTCGTCCACATGCAAAAACTCCCGTCGCGCCGCGCCGGTACCCCAAATCTCTACCGAGGGCGCCCCCGTCACCTTGGCCGCGTGGACCTTGCGCAGCAGGGCTGGAATCACGTGGCTGGTGGCGAGATCGTAACTATCGCCCGGGCCGTACAGGTTGGTGGGCATTACCGAGCGGAAGTCAGTGCCGTACTGGCGGTTAAAGGATTCGCACATCTTGATGCCCGCGATCTTGGCCACGGCGTAGGGCTCGTTGGTAGGCTCCAAGGGGCCGGTGAGCAGGGCGTCCTCCGCCATGGGCTGGGGGGCGAGGCGCGGGTAGATGCAGGAACTCCCCAGGAACAGCAGTCGCTCTACGCCGCTGCGCCAGGCGGCCTCGATGACGTTGGCCTCGATCATCAAGTTTTGGTAAATGAACTCGGCGGGATAGGTGTCATTGGCATAGATGCCGCCGACCCGGGCGGCGGCCAGGTACACCTGGCGCGGCCGCTCCCGGTCGAAGAAGGATCGTACTGCGGCCTGGTCGGTGAGGTCTAGCTCGGCGCGGGTACGGGTCAGCAGGGCAGGGTGTCCCGCCCGCTTCAGGGCGCGGCACAGGGCGGCACCCACCATACCGCAATGCCCGGCGACGTAGACGGGGCCGTGGGGATCTCTGGAGCTACTCATGGTGATGGCAAGCGTACAGGACCAGATTAGGGGACAGATGGCCGCACCAGGTGGCAGCACCATCGAATTGCACCCTCTCCGGCGCCAATTCGACCCAGGGGATGCGCTGAAATAGCGGCTCCGCCGGGGCATCCTGGTCAGGGCCGCCAGTAGTCAAGCTGGACGCCACGGGCCAGAGGTAGCGGGACCCGGCGCCCGTTAGGCTGGCGGATCCCATTGGATCGCTTTGGCCCAGATCCAGAGGGTCAATGCGGTCGGTATCGAACGGGGAATTGCGACGCTTGATGCCATACACTTCGTAGCCCTTTTCCAGCAAGAATTGCGAGCAATAGGCGCCTTGTGGCGGACGGCGCCGGTGATGCGGACCTTGTTGCCCATCCCCAGTCCAAACTTAAGCCATGAGGGTCCCGCTCCCCTACCGGTCCAGCAGGACTTCCCTGGGTGGTGGAGGGAGTATGAGCCGTGAACAGTTGCTGTCAACCCGGAATGCCCACGGAACAGCGTATGGCCGGGGGGCGGCCCTGACTACGACAGGATGGAGGGAGCGGATGCAAGCGCCGCAGATTCCCCGGCTCCTCTGATCTCGACCCCACACGGCTGGTCGCCATTGACTCCGGCCCCGGCTGGCAGCCTGTTCGCCATGAGTGCAGGTCCATCAACAACCCACCGGCGCTTTGCCCGGCACCCGCCGTTTACCCGATGCCACCAGCGCGGGCCGTCCCTGCCATCCCTCGAACGCCGGTGGATAGCGCACAATCTCGACCCGCTCAAAGTAGGGTTCAAACAGCTCGACCATGAACTCAATATTCGGTGCCAGCAGGTGGGCATGGGCCGCACCGATGTGGTCCTCGATATAGCTCCACAGGATCCCGGTAATCACCACCCGTCCGGCATTGTGGGTCGGCGCCTGGTAGGGGAGATTGACGCCGGTTATCAAGCGCGGGTCCGCCAGCGGAACGAAGCACTTGCCGTTCATCGCCGTCCAGGACCAGAGATTGGCCACCAGCTTGCCGAGGTCGCCGATGGTGTCGGCGAAGCCGTACGCATACCACATGCAGGAAACCAAGCCCCAGCGACCTTCCCACTCCGGGATAGCATCTCGGAAATCCTGTTCCCTGAATGGAACCGCCGGGTTGCCCTGGCGCGCCAGGCGCAGCATGGCGGGGGAGATGTCGATTCCCGCGCGTTCGGCGTCTGGAAAATGGCGCAAAAAGAAGCCGGTACCGCACGCCACGTCGAGCCAGCTCACGCCAGGCGTCAGGAATTGCCGCAACAGATGCAGTTCTGCCTCGGTATCGGAGCGTACCAGGGGATCCAGCAGGAACTCCTGCTCGTACTTGGCGGCATAGGCGTCGTCGTACAGGCGCAGGACCTCATGGGGTTTCATAACTGGCTAACTCTCATTTCGCAGGCCGGGCGGCGCGGCGTCCACGATACAGGATGGTGAGGTTTCCGATAAGCGCCCGCCAGTCGGCAATCTGCTGCGCCACCGGCGGATAGAACACTAGAAGATGCACCAGTGGGAGCCAGGCGAACGCTGGATTGTCCAAGCTCAGTTGCACCGCCGCCGCCATCGGCATCCATAGCACATAGAACATCTCGTTGGTAAAGGGCACGCTGGCGCGAATGGTGGCTGGATCCGCGCTCAGCGCGAACTGGAACCCCAGTTGGTACTTGGCGGTTTCCGTCGCTAGGTAGAGTGCCAATGCCGCCACGGCGGCTGGGCACCAGGGCATCACGGCCGCAACCAAAACCGCGCTCACAGGTAGTTCGACCAGCAGATTGAATCTGGTCAGGAATCGTTGCAGTGACTCTACAGGGGTCCGGGTGGCGAAGGTCACCAGCCCAGACTGGATATCATTTTCGCGATCCCCTATCTGGTGATGCAGAATCCCTTTCAAGCCAAGGCACCCGGCCCACAGCACCGGCGGCCAAGCCAGTAAGCCGAACTGTCCGGTTGCGCCGGAAAACAAAGCGAGCACCAACAATGTCGGCGTAATGTGGGACCCCAGGGCGTCGCACGCCACACCCAAAACGCCTCGCTCCTTCAAACGCACTACGGGAACCGAGTACAGGGTCGGCCAGAGATAATTCAGCGCCAGCAGCCACCATGCGCTGACCGGGTAACCCACTACCCACCCCGGTAAAAACCCGCCGGTCAGGAATCCAACGGCCAGCAGCACCCGGCCGCTCAGTGGTATCGCCGCAAGTTGGTTCACTTTGTTAGCCAACCGGTCCGCTTCCAGGTCGAACAGGTCATTGATGACATGACCGTACACTGCGACGCAGACAATGGAGTAGAAGCCCCAGCCCAGTAGTTGGGCCGCTTCGTCCGGGGCAACCCCTGATCTGAGGATTTCCAGATAGGCCACGGCCAACAGTGGCGGGATCTTGGATACGAACCAGTTGCCAGGCCGGGCGAACGCCACCAGACGCCCCGCCGCAGTCCATAAACCGGCCAGCTTCATGGAGCGGCCTCGACGACGGCGGGCTGCCCGTGCCAGGCGGCATGGATCGCGCTGCACCAGGCGTGAAGATCCCGAACCGTAGAGCGAATATCCAAATGGCGCTGTGCCGACAGGGCGGCGGCGGCGCCCATTCTGGCGCAGAGTTCCGGTGCATCCAGAAGCCGGGCGATGACTTCTGCCAGCAGGGCGGGCCGCCGGGGGGGCACCACCATGCCTGTGTGCCCCTGCACAATCAGTTCCACGACACCGCCGCCGGATGCCACAAGCACTGGAGTCCCACAGGCCAATGCCTCGGCGACTACATTGCCAAACGTCTCCTCAATGGCACTGTGGATCAACAGATCGGCCGCCCGGTAGAAGGCGGCGAGGCGGGCTGGCGAAGCAACGGCGCCGGCGTGCCGAATCAGGATGTTTGACCCAACCTGACGATCTGCTGCATCTGACCCCACCACCAGCAGCAGGATCCGGCGCCCCGGGTGGCGCCGGTTGAGTAGCTCCAACGCCATCTGCACCGTGCCAAAATCCTTGTGCCGGTTCGCTGAACCCTGGTGGGCCACATAGAGCAACAGCCGGGTATCAGGGTCCAGCTCGAGTCCCAATTCCCGCCGTGCATCCTCCCGCGACCCGGCAAAAAAAACCTCCAGATCCACGCCGCCGCGGATGTGCTTCCATTCGACCACGGCGGGTTCTAGGGCCGATTGCCGGGCACGATCGAGCATCCAGCAGGTTTCGGCCGACACAAACAGCCGTGACTTCTCGAACATCCGCCGCTTGCGGCGCAGATTAAACCCGGTGGCGTCCCGCGCAAGGGCAGGTGGGATGGTCAAATCTGGACATTGGCCACACCCGGTCCGCCAGCGCTCGCAGCCCAGTGAGTAAGCGCAATGGCCTGTTTGCAGCCAGGTGTCGAACAGCCGTAGCGCGACCGGCAGACGATGGCTCAGGCTGATCAGCGCGGTCAGGTCGAAGTACCCGCCGTGGAGATTGTGACAAAGCACCAGATCCGGCGGCGACCCTGTCATCTGCTCGATCCGGCGCGAGTAGGGATGATTGAAATCCTCGATTCCCAGCGCATGATGGAGACCGCGCCTGAGTTCAATGGCGCCCGATTGGTGCGCCGCCACATAAGGCCGATAATCGAAAAACGGACTGGAATGCAGCGAAACCACCCGTGGGTGATGGCTCTGTTTATTTCCAACCAGCAGCCAGGCATCTAGGCCCAAGTTCAGGAAACCGTTCAAAACGGCCATGGAAACAAGCTCCGCCCCGCCCCCTTGGTCAGAGGTATTCACAATCACGACTTTGCGAAGTTCTGATGGCATGCCCTGTTGCGTCACAGCCCCCGGTACCAGATAAGACCTGAGATACCTACCCCCTGGAAACTAGGGTAGCAAGGCAGGTCCGAACCCTGGATCCGTTGCAGGAAAAAAGATGGCAGCAGTCCAGGGAGTTGCGCCGGAGGGCGTGCCCTCCGGGGTGCGGCCGGACCCGGCGGTCAGGGCCCCGGGCCGGCGCCAGCCCCGAGACGCGCCCCATTCCGGAAGCGGCGGCTCGCGGTAGCCTGCCGGGGGAAATCAGTGCTTTGCTGCGCAGGCAACTTTGCCGTAATCACCCACGAGTAATTTGGGTTTTTGTTTCCAGGCAAGTTAACGCAATTGCACCGACGGCGTGCTGATGCTGTTGAACATCTGGGCGGCGGTGGTGCCTAGCTGTTCGGCCAGCTTTTTCACCCAGTCATCCTTGGGGGTGAAGTCCACGATTTTTTCCGCCTTGATGATGTCCCGGGCCACGTAGCTGCTGCTGCCCAGTCCGTCGATCAGGCCCAGGTCCAGGGCTTCTTCGCCGCTCCAGAATAGGCCGGTGAAGATGCGGGGGTCGTCCTTGAGCCGGTCGCCCCGGCCGTCCTTGACGGCCTTGATGAACTGTTGATGCAGCCGGTCCAGCAGCTTTTGCAAGTAGTCCCGGTCGCCGTTTTTCTGGGGGGAGAAGGGGTCCATGATGCCCTTATTTTCGCCAGCGGTGAGCAGGCGCCGTTCCACGCCCAGGGATTCCATGGTCTGCACGAAACCAAAGCCATTCATGAGCACGCCGATGGAGCCCACCAAGCTGCCCTTGTCGGCATAGATGGCGTCAGCGGCCGCCGCCAGGTAATAGCCGCCGGACGCGCCCATGTCCACGATCACCGCATAGATGGGGATATCCGGGTGCTTCTTGCGCAGGCGGCGGATTTCGTCATACACATAGGCCGCCTGCACCGGGCTGCCGCCGGGGCTGTTGATGCGCAGAATCACGCCCTTGGTATTGCTGTCCTTCACCGCCGCCCGCAGTCCCTGGACGATCTTGTCGGCGCTGGCCTTGCTTTCCGGCGCGATGACACCGGATACCTCCACCAGGGCGGTGTGGGAATCGCTGGCCTTGACCTGCTCAGACCAGTCTTCAGGCACCATGAAGAACAGCAGCACCGCCAGATAGCAAAAGGTCAGCAGCTTGAAGAAAATGCCCCAGCGGCGCGCACGGCGACGCTCGGTGACGGTCTCGGTGACCAGTTTCTCGATCAGCTTTTGCTCCCAGCGGGTCGGTTCCGTCTTGCCGGGGGTGGGGTCCTCGGGGTCTACGGCCATCTTCGCCTATCCTCGTTAGCTTAGGGTGATTGATCTAGCCCGTGGTTATGGGCTGTACGGGAGGATCTAATCCTCAGCGGAACCGCTCCATTCCGCAAGCCAGGGGGGCAGTAGCGCTAAGGCATCCAGGCAGTCCAGGGGCTCTAGCCGGCATAGATCATCCCGGGCATGTACGCCGTGGGTCACGGCCAGGGCGGCGGCATGGGCATTGTGGGCCAACTGAATGTCGAATTCAGTATCGCCGATCATCAGGGTGTGCTCCGGATCGACGCCCAGTTCGTCCATCAATTCCAGCAGCATTTGCGGGTGCGGCTTGGAACGGGTTTCATCCGCGCAGCGGGTGGCGTGGAACAGGCCGCCCAGGCCGGATTCCGCGAAGGAGCGCTCCAGCCCGCGACGGCTCTTGCCGGTGGCGACCCCCATGAGGTAACCCTGACCGGCCAGCGTTTCCACGACTTGCCGGGCGTCCGGGAACAGGGGCGTGGGGGTGCCGTCCGGCGCCAGATAATGGTGCCGGTAGCGCTCGGCGACCCGTTGCCGGTGGGACGGGTCCAGGTCCGGCAGCAAGGTGGCGATGGCCTCATCCAAGCCCAGGCCGATCAAGCCCCGCACCTCGCAGCGTTCCCGCCCCACCAGTTCCAGGTCCCGCAGCGCGGAAGCCATGGAACCCACGATGCGGGCTTCCGAGTCCATGAGCGTGCCGTCCCAGTCAAACACCAGCAACTTGAACTTCATGATGTATCTATTTAATTTATATGAATTTAGACAGCCAAGGCAGGATGCTCGGGAATCGCTAATCTGGGGCAACAGGGGTAAAAAACCAATAGCTAGCAGCCATTATGCAACGCCGTTTCAGCAACCGGAGGGGAGCCGTGCGGCGGACCTGCCTAGCCACCGGACGGCCTGGCCCAGATGCTAGGCTCCCAGGAGCCGGTCTTCACGAACAAACGGGGCCAGCGGCCCCGTTTCGGTGTCATCCGTCGCTAGACTTGGGGTCAGCCAAAAAACGCCTGCTCCGCTTCCGCCGGGATGCTGGTGCCGGTCACCCGCGCCTTCTGGAGCACGTCCCAGAAGTAGCGGTAGGTGGCGCGGTCATGCAGTTCACCCTGATATTGGATGGGTCCCCAGTGGGCCTTTTGGGCGGCCAGCAGGATGGCAGCGCCGTCCTGGACTTCGTGATATTCGGGACGCATGGCGTCCACGATGGATTGGATCTGGGCCGGGTAGATGCTCCACATACGCAGAAAACCAAACTGGGTGCGGGCGCGGCGGGCATCCTGGTAGGTGGCGTAGGTGTTCTTGAGGTCCAGGGTCACGTTGTGGGCCGGGACGATGCCGTTGGCCAGCGCTGCCGCCACCACCTCGGTTTTGGCCCGCGCCAGCAGGGGATGGTCAAACTGGCCGGGACTGCGCATGGCAGCGGCGGGAATGGCGCCATGATGGCCGCTGACGAAGTCCATGAGGCCGAAGTCCAGCACCTGCACCCAGGGAATGCGGGCGATGTCCCAGACTTCCCGCAGGGCGCCGTGGGTTTCAATCAGCACATGGATGGGAATTTCCCGCTTGAGGCCCCGGTGGGCGGCGGTGGCGCGAATGGTTTCCACCACTTCCCGCACTTGGCTGGCGGCGGTGGACTTGGGGATGGTGATGTAGGCCAACTGCTCCCCGGCGCCGTTCACCAGGATTTCCACGTCATCCCGCCAATGGTCGTGACTGGGGTCGTGGATGCGGGCGCCGGCCATGAGGTGGCGGTTGGTGGGGCCGGTGAGGATACCGACGATCATTTCCGCGTGGGCCCGTTCCCGGCCGGCGGGGGCGCCGTCCTCACAGTCGCAGGTGATGTCGAAAATGGGGCCGAGGCGCTCCTGGAGTTCCAGGGCCTTGGCGATGAGCTTGTCACTGCCGGCGAAGTGCTCGCAAGTGGGAATGATGGGGAAGGGACGCTCTCCAGGAAACAGGGCCGCCGCCGGGTGAACCAGCTCAGTCATGGTGCTAACTCCTCTCAGGTTGGCTTGTGTATAAGGACCATTTCAGTAAACTTGCGTGTTGCGCCGCAGCATTTAGTTGAGTAGGATTGTCAACAATCCGGGGCGGGAGTCAAGAGAAGTCGTTCACGATCGGCCCGCCTCCGGATACCCATCATTAAGCATTCGCAGGAGGAGGGGTCTCGGCATGAATCGAACGCAGTATCTCACCGAAGTCACCGATGAGGCGGTGCTGGGCCAGTATTGGCCGGGAATCCAACTGTACTATCCGCCGGTGAAGTATCTGCCCGCCCAGGGGGTTTACGAGAGCCTTGAGGCGGCGGCAGAGCGTCTCAAGCGTCATGCCTGGCGCACCAGCGCCCACACCTTATTGTTCGACTTGGAGGACGGTTGTCGACAAAAGGCCCAAAGCCGGGAGTTACTACTCCAAGAATTGCCGCGCATGGAGCGCAAGGATGTGCAAATTGCGGTGCGTATCAACCCGTTCCGCACCGAAGAATACGAAAAGGACCTGCTAATGGTCCACGCCCTGGCCGAACATATCCATGTGATCGTGCTGGCCAAGGCCGGGGAGGCCTACGGTGCGGCGGAAATCCGGGACCTGTCCGCCTGGCTGGCGGGCGTCAACCCGCGCATTCAGATCCAGCCCATCATCGAACACCCCAACTCCCTCAAGCTGGCGCCGGAGTTGATGCAATATTCCACGGTGCGGCACGTGGTGTTCGGCATTCACGACTTCTCCAAGGCCATGGCCATTCGCATCACCCCGGAGCACTGGGTGGAGGAGTTGAAGACCTACCTGCAAATGCTGTTGTTCGAAGCGCGCATCCAGGGCAAGGGCGTCATCGGCGGCGTCGAGGTGCTGATCAATGAAAACCCCATGCCCGAGCATTTCGTGGAAAACCATGACGTGCGCCGCTGGCTGGATCTGCACGGCGACACCGAATCCCATGTGGTGCATCGTCACGCCTGCCAGGAAGCGGCCATGGGCCTGACCGGCAAGCAGGTCATTCATCCCAACCATATTCATCTGTGTAAGGTTGCCTTCACCCCCTCGCCGGGGGAGATCAAACGGGCCATCGCCATTCTGCAGGCGGCCATCGACGCCGACGCCCTGTTGGGAGGCGCCATCCGCTTCGAGGGTGAGATGTTGGATCCCCCCATGTTCGGCAAGGCGTTGCAGACGCTGTTGCGGGCGCGGGCGTTACACGCCCTGTCCGAGGCGGACACCCGCTTTGCCCTGGGTGTGTTGCGCATGCTGCCGGTGCAGGTGGTGCGTGAAAACTGGCCTTACGGAACGGTGCTCTAATGAACTCATCCAGCTTCACTTGGCAAGTGCCCGACTATTTCAATATCGGCGTGGCCTGCACCGATGCCCATTTGGGCACCGAGGTGGCGGGCCACATGGCCATGATCGTGGAGGACGACCAGCTGGGCACCAGCCTGGCGACTTTCCAGGAATTGGCGGACGCCACGTCCCGGTTCGCCCAATGGCTGCGGAACCTGGGCGTGGGCCTGGGCGAGCGGGTATTGATTCGACTGCCCAATAGCCTGGCCTATCCCACCGCCTTTCTCGGCACCATGAAGCGGGGCGCCATCGCGGTGCCCACCTCGACTCTACTAGTGGCAGAGGAGGTGCGCTATCTGGCCGAGGATTCCGGCGCCAGCGTGTTGGTCACCCACAAGTCCCAATGGCCCGCCCTCAAGGAGGAGCTATCCCACTTGCCCCAATTGCGCCATGTGCTACTGGCGGGGCCGGGGGATCTGCCGGCGTCGGACGGCGCGCCCCTGCTGCACGATTTCGATACCGGCGTGGCCGCCATCAACGTCTGGGAACCGGCCCATGCCAGCAAGGCGGAGGACCCGGCGTACCTGGTCTATACGTCCGGCACCACCGGCCATCCCAAGGGCGTGCTGCACGCCCATCGGGCCATGATCGGCCGGGAACCGGCCCGGGAATATTGGTTCGACTTCCATCCCGGTGACCGCATTCTCCATTCCGGCAAGCTCAACTGGACCTATGTGCTGGGCTCCGGACTCATGGATCCCCTGTACAACGGCAAGACCGTGATCCTGCACGAGGGCGCCAACGACGCCTGGCTATGGCCGCGCCTGATCGCCAAGCACGGCTGCACCATTTTCATCGGCGTACCCACCATTTATCGCCAGATCATCCAAAAGACCGAACTGGGCGGCCAGGACGTGCCCACCCTGCGCCACTGCATGAGCGCCGGCGAGCACCTGTCCGATGAGATGTTGCACGCTTGGCGGGATCGCTTCGGCATGGACATTTACGAAGCCATCGGCATGTCCGAGTTGTCCTATTACATTTCTCAGCATCCGGGTAAGCCGATCCGGCCCGGTGCGGCGGGCTTTCCCCAGCCAGGCCACCAGGTGCGGCTGCTGGACGAGGAACTGGAGCCGGTAGCCCAGGGCGAGGAGGGCATGATCTGCATTCCAGAATCGGATCCGGGCCTGTTCATCCGCTATTGGCAGTTGCCGGAGGAAACGGCGGCGGTACGCCGCGACGGCTGGTTCCTGACCGGAGACTATGCCCGCGAAGACCCGGATGGCTATATCTGGTTCCTGGGCCGGCGCGACGACATCATCAACACCTTTGGCTACCGGGTGTCGCCCCACGAGGTGGAGCGGGTCATGAAGACCCATCCCGGCGTAGCGGATTGCGTGGCCATCGGCGAGGACCTGGACAAGGAAAAGACCCTGGTGGCGGCCTGCGTCGTGCCGGTCCCTGGCGTCCAGTTGCACGAGGATGACTTGCTGGCGTTCGGCGCCGCCCACCTGGCGGGCTACAAGCGTCCCAAGCGCATCCATCTGGTGCAGGACTATCCCCGCACCAAGAACGGCAAGGTGGTACGCGCCCGGCTCAAGGCCCTGATCGAGGCCGGCAACCACCCTGAGCAAAATCCATGAACAGCCCCCAGCCTTCCCGGAGTAGCAGCATGACACCACCCATCAAACCCCGGCGGTCCCTGCTTTATGTGTCTGCCGACGTTCCCCGCCACCTGGAAAAAGCCCGGGACGTTTCGGCGGACGGAATCATCTTCGACTTGCACGACGCGGTGGCGCCGGAGCACAAAGAGGAGGCGCGGGCCCGGTTGGTGGAGGTATTGGCGGCGGGCGGTTTTCGCAACCAGGAATTAGTGGTGCGGGTCAATCCCCTGGACAGCCCTTGGGGCGGCCAGGATTTGGCCGCCATCGCCACCAGTGGCTGTGACGCGGTGCTGTTTCCGGGGCTTTGTTCCGCCCAAGGCGTGCAAGAGGCCATCGCCCGCCTGGACGCCGCCGGCGGCGGAGACCTGCCGGTGATGTTGATGATCGAGTCGCCCATGGCGGTGTTGCGGGCCGAAGACATGGCGGTCGCTTCGGAACGGGTCTGCTGCCTGGTGGTGAACACCGCCGCCCTCGCCGCCACCCTGCGGGTCAGCCCCACGTCGGATCGCATCGGCTTGTTCACCAGCCTGGGCCTGGTGGTGCTGGCAGCCCGCGCCCACGGCAAGATGGCGGTAGACGGCTCCCACCTGGACCTCAACGAAGCCCAAACCTGCGAGCGCTCCTGTCGCCAGGGCCGGGAACTGGGCTTCGACGGCAAGTGCGTGGTGCATCCGGTGCAGTTGCCCTACACCAACGACACCTTCACGCCCCGCATCAAAGAAGTAGAGAAGGCGCGGGCGGTGATTCGTACCATGGAACAGGCCCAATTGGAGAGCCGGCCCTACGCAGTGCTGGAAGGCCGTCTCCTGCAACCCGTGGAACTGGACGCGGCGCGGCGGGTGGTGGCGTTACACCAGGCGATCCGGGAGCGGGAAACCGCCTACAACGACGCCCGGCCATCCGCGACCTAGGTAACCTACCCGGTAACAAGGATTCTTGACCATGCAAAAGCAATTCGCCGGTAATTTTTTTGAAGACTTTAGCCTGGGGCAGACCATCGAACACGGCACGCCCCGCACCCTCACCAGTGGTGACGCGGCCCTCTACATCGCCCTCACCGGCAGCCGCCACGTCCTCCACTGCGCCGCGCCGGTGGCCCGCGCCTTAGGATTGCGGGAACAAACCATGGACGATCTGCTGGCGTTCCACATAGGTTTTGGCAAGACGGTAGCGGACATTTCGCTGAACGCGGTGGCCAACCTGGGCTACGCCGACGTGCGCTTCCTGAAACCCCTGTACGTGGGCGACACCCTGCGCTCCGAGAGTACCGTCGTCGGTCTGAAAGAGAACGCCTCCGGGGAAAACGGCAATGTGTATGTACGTTCCACCACCCTCAACCAGTTCGGCGAGGAAGTGCTGACCTGGATTCGGTGGGTCATGGTGCATAAGCGGGATAAGTCCCGTCCGGCGCCCAAGACCATCATCCCGGAGTTGCCGGCCAAGGTGACCCCGGAGCGGTTGCCGATTCCCGACCATTTCAATGCCGACGGGTTCGAGACCAGCCTAACCGGCTCGCCCCACCTGTGGGAGGACTACCAGGTGGGCGAGCGCATCGATCACCTGGACGGCCTCACCATTGACGAAACCGACCACACCCTGGCCACCAAGCTATATCAGAACACCGCCCGGCTGCATTTCGACGCCCATATGATGCGCTCCTCCCGGTTCGGCCGGCGCCTCATGTACGGCGGTCATGTGATTTCCGTGTGCCGGGCCCTGTCCTACAACGGCCTGGCCAATGCAGTCAAACTGCTGGCCATCAACGCCGGCACCCATTCCAATCCCACCTTCGCCGGCGACACCCTGTATGCCTACAGCGAAGTACTGGACAAGTGGGCGCTGCCAGAACGCCAGGACCTGGGTGCCCTGCGTCTGCGCACCATCGGCGTCAAGAATCTGGAATCCCAGGCCATTGAAGCGCCCAAGGTGGAGCGGGATGGCAAGCTTCAGTACCACGAAAACGTGGTGCTGGACCTGGATTACTGGGTGCTGATGCCCCGCTGGGGCGACTGATCCGGCCGGCCGGCCGGGTTTCGTTGGCGGGCGTGTGACCTGCTGGTTATCATCGCCCCACAGCCATCGGCGCCAGGAGCAAGGCATGAGAGGCAGGTCCAAGACCGACCACATCCGTCACCCCTGGGACAAGCGCCTGGGCTGGCCCCTGGATCTGCCTCGCCGGTTAGTTCCCGCCAGCGGGCAGCGCCCAGCCCGCCAGCCCGGCGAACTGGTTCCCCGCAGGCCAACCCGATGCCAAAGTTTGATCGTCCGCGCCCAGGCTAGCGCAAGCAGCCGGCTAGGGAATCACTATCATCCGTTCCTGCCTCCGCCCCCAGCTCATCAATCTCAACCAGAAGGCTTGGCCCCATGACCGACGACCTCAAGACCAGCGCCCTGGAATACCATCGCCGGCCCCAGCCGGGCAAGATGGAAATCAGTCCCACCAAGCCCATGGCCACCCAGCGCGACCTAGCCCTAGCCTATTCGCCGGGGGTGGCCTTTGCCTGTGAGGCGATTCAGGCCTCTCCGGCGGAAGCCCGCTCCCTCACGTCCCGGGCCAATCTGGTAGGCGTGGTCACTAACGGCACCGCCGTGCTGGGTCTGGGCAACATCGGCCCCCTGGCCGCCAAGCCGGTCATGGAAGGTAAGGCGGTGCTATTCAAAAAATTTGCCGGCATCGACGTGTTCGACCTGGAGTTGCAGGAGTCGGACCCGGACGCCCTGGTGGATCACATCGCCGCCCTGGAGCCCACCTTCGGCGGCATCAACCTGGAGGACATCAAGGCGCCGGAGTGCTTCTACATCGAGCGCAAATTGCGGGAACGGATGCACATCCCGGTGTTTCACGACGACCAACACGGCACCGCCATCATCGTCGGCGCAGCGGTGGTGAACGGCCTGCGGGTGGTGGGCAAGGACATCGACCAGGTCAAGCTGGTGACCTCCGGGGCCGGCGCGGCGGCCCTATCCTGCCTGGATATGCTGGTAGCCCTAGGGGTAAAGCTGGACAACATCTGGGTGACGGACATCGCCGGGGTGGTGTACCAGGGCCGGGTGGAGTTGATGGACGAGCACAAGGCCCGCTTTGCCCAAGCCACCAGCGCCCGAACTCTGGGCGAGATCATCGACGGTGCGGATATCTTCCTGGGCCTGTCCGCCGGCGGCGTGCTCAAACAGGATATGGTGGCGCGCATGGCGGACGATCCCCTGATTTTGGCCCTGGCCAATCCGGTACCGGAAATCACCCCGGACGAGGTGAAACGGGTGCGGGACGACGCCATCATCGCCACCGGCCGGTCGGATTATCCCAATCAGGTGAATAACGTCCTCTGCTTCCCGTTCATTTTCCGGGGAGCTCTGGATGTGGGCGCCACCACCATCAACGAGCCCATGAAATTAGCGGCGGTCAATGCCATCGCCGAACTGGCCATGGCGGAGCAATCCGAGGTGGTGGCCATGGCCTATGGCCACGAACGCCTGAGCTTCGGGCGGGAATACCTGATTCCTAAACCCTTCGACCCGCGTCTGATCGTCAAGATCGCGCCGGCGGTGGCCCAGGCCGCCATGGATAGTGGCGCGGCGTCCAGTCCCATCCGCGACATGAACCGTTACGTGGAACGGCTGACGGAATGGGTCTATCACTCCGGTCACATCATGCGGCCCGTATTCGCCACCGCCAAGGCCGCGCCCCTGCGCATCGTGTTCGCGGAAGGAGAGGACGAGCGCATCTTAAGCGCAGTGCAGGGGGTGGTGGACGAGGGTTTCGCCAAGCCGGTGCTGGTGGGACGCCCGGCGGTGCTGGAGCGGCGCATCGAGCGGCTGGGACTGCGCATCAGGCCCGGCGAGGATTTCGAGGTGGTGAATCCGGAGTGGGATCCCCGCTACCGGGAATACTGGACCGAATACCACCGCCTCACCGAGCGGCGCGGGGTGTCGGTGCAATACGCCAAGCTGGAAATGCGGCGCCGTAATACCCTGATCGGCGGCATGTTGATCCACAAGGGCGCCGCTGAAGGCATGATTTGCGGCACCTTCGGCACCCACGACCTGCACCTGCAATACATCGATCAAGTCATTGGCCGCCAGGCCGGCGTCAATCATTACTACGCCATGAATGCGCTGCTGCTGCCCCGGCGCACCGTGTTCATTTGCGATACCTACGTCAATTATGACCCCACACCAGAACAGATCGCGGAAATGACCCAACTGGCGGCGGAGGAAGTGCGCCAATTCGGCCTGGTGCCCAGGGTCGCGCTGGTGTCCCATTCCAGTTTCGGCACCAGCAACGCCCCCTCGGCGCAAAAAATGCGCGTGGCCCTGGAGATGATCCGGCAACAAATGCCGCACCTGGAAGTTGAAGGGGAAATGCACGGCGACGCTGCCATCTCTGAGGAAGTCCGGCAGGTGGCCTTTCCCCATTCCCGGCTGCGGGGCGAGGCCAACTTGCTCATCATGCCCACCCTGGACGCCGCCAACATCGCCTTCAACCTGCTCAAGACCATCTCCGGCGAAGGCATCACCATCGGCCCCATCCTACTGGGCGCTGCCCACGCCGTGCACATCCTGACCCCTACCGCCACGGTGCGGCGCATCATCAACATGACCGCCCTGGCTGTGGTGGACGCCCTAGCGCGACGCAAGGGCTGAGCGCCCGCCGGACCCTAACCCCGCCTTCCCCGCCCAGGAAACGCGGGGGAGATCGGCCTTCCGCTAGTCCTGTAGCCCCAGGGGTTGGCGAGGTTCGCGCCGCTTTGCCAGGCCCATCGCCGCCCGCACCTGGGCTAGGTTGGTGCCGTCGTAGCGGATCACCTGGGGATGGGCAAAGCCCTCATTGCCGGAATTGGCGGGCATGATGACTAAACCCCTGGGACGCCAAGTCAACCAGCGCTCGATATAGGGCGGATAGTCGTCCACCAGCAGTTTCCCGTACACCAGGCCCTTGTCCCGGGTGATGGTGATGTCTACTGTCGCGCCGAGATGACGATCAATCCAAATCTTCTTGCCACTCCAGGCGTTGGGAGTGCGTTTGGGTCCCTGGGTGAGAATCATGGCCCGGAACCCTAATTCCGCCGCGATGCGCCAGACATCAAACCCCAGTTCAAACCGGGGCAGGTTGGCCCACCAGTCCGGCACCTGGGTGATGAGATGCACCCGCTCCCACAGGTAGGAGGGCGCGTCGGCCGGGATGGGCAAGATGAGTTCGGGTTCCCCAGGAGATTGAATCCTGCGCAACTCGACGGCCAGCCCAGCGCCGTAGTCGCAGAGGGTGCCATCCATATCGAACAGAGCGATGTCTTCGCTTCCCATACTGCAAGGCCTTTTCCGGGAATTATTAGCAACCCTATTCGCCCGGCGGGGCCGACCGATTGGGAACTGATGTTCGCCCGGCGGAACGGCCGGGTCAATACCGGTTCTAGTTGATCTAGATCATCAGATTGCCCGCTCTTCCCACTAAACTTTCTGCCACCAGGGAAGGATTTCTAATTAAGTCAATACCGGTCATTCAGCATTAAATAACTACATATTCCAAAGGAGATACCCCATGTACTCTGTCGATAATCAGGGTCAGTGTTACTCACTCGGTGCCAACGGATTCCTTGCTGATTTTGATGCCTGGGATGAACAAGTGGCCCAACTCATGGCCATGGAGGACGGCTTGGAATTGCGGGAATCCCATTGGCGGGTGATCCGCTGCATCCGGGACTTCTATCAAAAGCTGGCCGTGCCCCCCTCGCCCCGGGTGCTGTCACGGAGCCTGGGCACCCAACTGCTGGACGGGCTGCCCGTTACCCACCAAACCTTCCGGGATCTGTTCCCCCTGGGCGGGTGCCGGCAGGCGTGCCGCTTGGCGGGGCTGCCGGATTACTACTGCGTCGGATGCTGATACATTCCTAACCGCCCCTGATACCAAAAGGTTCCGAAGGCAACGGTTCCTTAGGGCGCCGTTTCGTAAGCCCCACGCCTGCCCCTCAGCTTAGGCTAGGCGTGGGTTAGCCTATTGCGAATCAGTGCCCATTCTGCCGCCCCCAGGGTTCAGTCCCTGTTCAGTCTGCTCCGCCATACTTATGATACGGGCACCGGGAAGGTCGGCTGTCCCGCC
Source organism: uncultured Chromatiaceae bacterium (assembly GCA_964538875.1). Taxonomy (GTDB): domain Bacteria; phylum Pseudomonadota; class Gammaproteobacteria; order Chromatiales; family Chromatiaceae; genus CAZIHO01. The sequence goes on along the minus strand of CAZIHO010000063.1, from coordinate 2,777 downwards.
GGCGGTCGCAGCAACCTCGCCCTCCCATCCCAGGCGGGTTCCAGGCGCGCCCCGGTTCATCGAATCGCAACAGGAGCAACAGAGATGAAGAAGTTGACCCTATCCCTAGCCTTGGCGGGTATGCTGGCGGCCTCTTGGCAGCCGGCTCTGGCCGATCCCGCCGCCGTCGCGGCGGCTGGGGTCGCGGGCCTTGTGATTGGATCCGCGCTATCCCGGCCACCACCCCCGCCGGCCCAGGTGGAATACGTCGCGGAACCCCGGGGGCGGGCGGTGGAATACGTCGCTGAGCCCCGGGGGCAGGTGGTTGAATACGTGGCCGCCCCCCGGGTCGAGTATGTGCCGGCGCCCCGTTATTACTACTACCGGCCGGCACCCCGCTGGGTAGGCCCCCTGGTTTATGGACCTGGTCCGGGTCCCGGTGGCCCTGGCCCGCGCGGTAGAAGGTAATCGACCACCTCTAACCCTTCTCGACCACGCCGCCTCCGGGCGGCGTGGTCATTTGGCGCGCGCCGATCCCGTCCCAGCGGTTATAGTGGGCGACCTTCCACTCGCCGGTGCGCCTGTCATGAGCCAAATTCTGTTCGTCACTTGCCCCAAGGGCGCCGAAACCCTGCTGCGGGACGAGTTGCGCCAGCTGGGCGCCGACCCCCGTCCCGGCACCGGCGGCGTTACCTGCGAAGGGGATCTGGAACTCGCCTACCGGATCTGTCTCTGGTCCCGGATTGCCAACCGGGTGCTGCTGGGCTTGGCCCGCTTCGGCGCGCCCTCGCCGGAGGTGCTCTACACCCGGGTGAGCCGTATCGACTGGTCCCAGCATTTGGCGCCGGAAGGCTCCCTGGCGGTGGACTGCTTCGTCAAGTCGTCCCAGATTACCCACAGCCATTACGCGGCGCTCAAGGTCAAGGACGCGGTGGTGGACCAATTCCGGCTGCGCTTCGGCGTGCGGCCGTCCGTGGACCTGGTCCGGCCGGATCTGCGTCTGAACCTTTATTTGTACCGGGATGAGGCGCGCTTAGCCTTGGATATTTCCGGCGATAGCCTGCACCGGCGCGGCTACCGGGGCGAAACCGGCGCCGCGCCCCTGAAGGAAAACCTGGCGGCGGCTATTCTGATGCTGGCCGGCTGGCCCAGCATCGCCGCCCAGGGCGGCCCCCTGTGGGACCCCCTGTGCGGGTCCGGCACCCTGCCCATCGAAGGCGCCCTGCTGGCGGCCGGTGTGGCACCGGGTTACTGGCGCCGGCAAGCGGGCTGCGCCGGCTGGCGCGGCCATGACCCAGCCCTGTGGGAACGGCTGCGCCAGGAGGTGGAAGCCCAGCCGGCCCAGGTGGATTGGCGCCAGCTCCCCCCGCTGCTGGGGGAGGACCGGGACCCCCAGGCGATTCGCCGCGCCCAGGACAACGCCCGTCAGGCAAACCTGGCCCAACGCATCCAATGGCGGACTACGCCCCTCGGCGGCGGCACGCCACCCCAGGGCAGCGCGCCAGGTCTGTTGATGGTCAACCCCCCCTACGGCGAGCGGCTGGGGGCCGGGGACGACCTTGCGGACCTCTATCGGCGTCTGGGAGATGTGCTGCGGGACCACTGCCTGGGCTGGCGTGCCGCCCTGTTCACCGGCAATCCGGCCCTGGCCCGGGCGCTGCGGCTGCGCCCGGAAGCGGAATATGAGTTGTACAACGGCCCCCTGGAATGCCGTCTGTTGGTCTATCAAGTAGAACCCGACCGCCTGGTGACGCCCAGGGGCAAGGGTGCCACCGGACCAACGGAGGCAGGCGACCCGGCGGAGCAGGACATCAAAGCCCTGGCGCCCGACAGTTCCGGCGCCCGCATGTTGGTCAACCGGCTGCACAAAAACCTCAAGCATTTGGGTCGCTGGGCGCGGCGCAACCAGATCAGTTGCTATCGCCTGTACGACTCGGACTTACCAGAATACGCGGTGGCCCTGGACCTGTACCAATCCGGGCAAACCTGGGCGGTACTCCAGGAATATCAAGCGCCCCTGGAAATCGACCCGACCCTGGCCCGGCGCCGGTTGGGGGAGGCCCTAGGCGCGGTAGCGGAAGTGCTGGAACTGCCCCCAGAGCGGTTGGTGCTCAAGCAACGGCGCCGCCAGCGGGGCAGCGCCCAATACCAAAAGCTAGGAACGGACGGCGAATTCCATGTCGTGGAGGAGGGCGGTTGCAAGCTGCTGGTCAACTTCGCGGATTACCTGGACACCGGACTGTTCCTAGACCATCGCCAAACCCGCAGCCTAATCCGGCAACTGGCCCCAGGGCGGGACTTTCTCAACCTATTCGCCTACACGGGCGCCGCCACGGTCCAGGCGGCGGCGGGCGGCGCCACCAGCACCACCAGCCTGGACCTGTCCAACACCTATCTGGATTGGGCCGAGGAAAATCTGGTGCTGAACGGCTTCGGCGGCAGCGCCCACCGGCTGATCCAGGCGGACTGCCTGGACTGGCTGGCGGACCAGGCCCAAGCCCCGGAGCGCCGCTATGGGCTCATCTTTCTGGACCCGCCCACCTTTTCCACCTCCAAGCGCATGGAAGGCACCCTGGACATCCAGCGGGACCACCCGGACCTGATCCGCTGGGCGGCTCAGCTTTTGACCGACGACGGCATCCTGCTGTTTTCCAACAACTACCGGCGCTTTCGCCTAGAAGAAAGCGCCTGGCCGGACTTGCGGGTGGAAGATATCAGCGCCGCCACCATTCCTGAAGATTTCCGCCGCAACCCCCGCATTCACCGCTGCTGGCGGATCAGCCGGCGTCGGCCAGAGT
>CAZIHO010000062.1:0-21087 GCA_964538875.1 uncultured Chromatiaceae bacterium | reverse complement strand
CGCACGTACGGATCTGCGCGGGGGGCGGAGAGCAATCTCCGTCCCTACCGCAACCATTCGAGTTTATCGGCCGGTGAGAAATGCGCCATTGTGTGACAAAATGGGCTGTTCCGACCCCATCTTGGGTAGGATGATTTCCCTGCAGTCACGTTGGAGAAGCCGATGGAAGAATCCCCCAGCACACCAGAATCACGCCTGTTTGAGTCCCGCACACCTACCGTTGATGAGCTGTTAGGGCATCAAAGGCAGTTACGCCATGAGTTAGCAAAGGTTAAGAACGCAAACCGGGCTGCGATCCTGCGCCGACGCCAAGAAAAGGATTTAAAGCCTTTTCAGGCAGAATTAATCAAGTTACAAAAACATCTCGAACTGACCAAAAAGAGGATGATTATCCTGTTCGAAGGTCGCGACGCAGCTGGCAAAGGCGGATCAATTCGCCGAGTAACCCGCTACATGAACGAGAAGCATTATCGCGTGGTTGCGCTAGGCAAACCCACCGACGACCAGCGTACCCAGTGGTTTTTCCAGCGCTATGTTGCCCAATTTCCAAGGGGGGGTGAAGTCGTTTTGTTTGACCGGAGTTGGTATAACCGAGCGGTGGTGGAACCGATCTTCGGGTTTTGTACGCCGGACGAGTATCAAAATTTCATGACCGGCGTGGTGGGCTTCGAGCGAGATCTCACTCGCCAGGGCACCATCCTAGTAAAACTTTATTTCAGCGTTACCAAGGACGAGCAGGCGCGCCGGTTTGGAAGGCGGCGCACCGATCCGCTCCGGCAATGGAAGCTTTCGGAAATCGACGTGCAAGCGCAAGACCGTTGGGACGACTTCACGCGGCAAAAATATGAGATGCTGAAGCAGACTCACACGCCCTATGCGCCATGGACTGTAATTCGCTCCAACAACAAGTACAAGGCGCGCATCAATGCGATCAAGGTCATCCTGAACGCTGTTCCGTTTGATCGCCTCTATCCAGAACTGGATTGCCGCCCTGATCCGGAAGTCGTCATTTCCGGCGATCGGGAGCTGGAATTGATGGAAGCCCAGCGCCTAGCCAGCGGAACCTTCGTGGGTTAGGGAGCTGTCTAGGCCACAGTAGGGCGATCGCCAGGATTCATTGAACGTTAAAGCGAATTATAAGGTAATCGCCGTTAACAGACTGTAAGGATTCTGTTTCCTCTAAGGGACCTCTAGCCGGGCGTGGGGAAGTAGCTGTCCCCGACGGAACAATCCACGCTCGGTTCGCAGACAAACTCGCCAGCCACAAGCACCGCTGGGTCCCGCAAGCCCGGGCGGGCCTTGCTAGAACATCCCGACCCTCCGCCAGATATCCTCTTGGGAAAGCATTTGACTCCTCGGATAGGTCACCAGCGTCAGGACCTGACGGCCCCGCTCACCGTATCCAAGCTCGTACAGGCGAATGTCGTGCGCCACTTCCGATGATCCCTCCTCGACTTTTATGCCAACTCTGTTCATGCGCACGACGCCAGCATCCAACCGCAACAAGTCATCGGGTCGTTCGAGAATCCGGCTCAACTCCTCTAGGTACACCGCTGGGTTTTTTAGATCGATAGCCTCGTTCCCCACCTGCTCCCCGGACGGATTGGCCCGGTTTGTGGTCTGTCCGGCGCGCAAGCGGGTCAGACGATAGTTGACGAATTGGACATAGTTATCGAACAGAACTTGCTCCAAAGCGGAGCGCACGGCTTCCTCGGAGGCGCAAGGCTGAACAATCCGATGATTGGTAAAACTGATGCTGGTTTGTCGAATATCCCGGGTAAGCACATCGCCGTGCATCCCCAGGCCCAAGACTTCTCGTTCGACTTTGTTCATGAATAAGATTGCCCAGACTTCCGGAACGTCCGAAAATCGAGGATTGCGGAAAAACGACTGGAGTTCGTGGCTACGGCTAAAAACTTCCCCGATGGCGTCACGATTCACGAAGAAGGTAGAGACGCGCGGATCCACAAAGAAACGTTCCCTGCTGATCGGGATCGGCTCAGGCACTCGGGCAACCATGCCTTCCACGTAGCTCAGAAGCTCTTGCACCGCCCGCCGCAGCCGGGTCTTGTACCAACTCACAAGGCGCATGCGGCCATCGGTACCGTTAACCACCGCCTCCACGGCCTCTATTTCCCGGGTCGCGCGGCGTTTATTTGCTTCACGATGAGCTAGGCGTTGGTCGAGAAGGCCGGTGATATGGTCCCACTGGACCTGGAATAGGGCGCGAATTCCGGCCGCCTCTGGTTTGCGCCTATTGACCGTCATCCCAATTCCCCCCGGACCCAGCACAGATGTCATTCACTTGGCGACCAATGCTCGTCAAGCTTTAGGCCCAATCACTGCTCGGACAATAGGCTCGCCAATTGCTAGGTGCGGGGCAGGATCCTTCGGCGGCCAGGCAGGCGATGAAGCCCCCGTGGGGTATAAAGTGCCATCGCCGCATTGCAAAGGATCCCAATACAATGGAAGTCGGTATCTGATTAAACAACCCTGTTCCCCTTGCCTTGATGCCGGCTTCCAAGCCGGTCCACAAGGCATAGAATGCCCCAAGGCGCTCTGGTTCCGGGAGAGTTTCCAAATATTGGGCCTGGGAAGGGGAAAATAACCTTCTGGCAATGGCCAGCAAATATTGCCGTGGCCGCACCTGTTCCAGGTCGACGCCTAACGCCGATTCCCAGCCGACCGCGAGTAGCGCCACGGCGCCGGAATGGGTGAAGTTGAAATGAACCGGTGCGCATGGATTGGTCAAATAGGGCTTACCCTGGGGACCGCACCCAAAGATTAGGTGTTCAGGAGCAACATGCAGATATCCCCCCAGAATTCGTCGGATCCAGGCCCGATTAGCCACGAATCTGGCTCTGAACCCAGGTTGGGCTCCTTGTCGTGCCCGTTCCTGTTCTTCTGGCGCCAGCAGGTCCCAATCGGCCCGAGGCATCTGGGGCGATTCGAAGTGGGTCCACTTCCACAAATGAAGCTGGCCGTGCCCGCCCGGCAAGGTGCTAGCAGCAGGCGCCCAGACCAAGTCCGGACACCCTTGGGTCACCGGATTTCTGTGCCTCATCTCGCCACCCTATGGCCGGCCCATAACCCCTTTGGCATAATCCCGTGTCCGCCGATATCGATTGTTCGTTGCACTCCGGTCTCCCGCCCAGCCCTAGGCAAGGGCTTCCGTGAAAGGCACACTTAACAGCGCCGGTCAGTCCCTGCTATCCGCCATGCCGGCAAGCCATTAATAAGCGTACAACCTGTAGATTTTCAAAAGCAGCCATGCAGAGCATTCTTCACGCGATCGCTAAGGAATTAGCCGTCGATCCCCGCCAGGTTGTCGCTGCCGTGACCCTGCTGGATGAGGGAGCCACCGTTCCCTTCATCGCCCGCTACCGCAAGGAAATCACCGGGGGCCTGGACGACATCCAATTGCGCCATCTGGAGGAACGGCTCGGCTACCTAAGGGAACTGGAACAGAGGCGCGAAGTCGTTCTCAAGAGTATCCGGGATCAGGACAAGCTAACGCCCGAATTGGAACAGGTCATCCTGGCAGCAGACACCAAGACCAGACTGGAAGACCTGTACCTGCCCTACAAACCCAAGCGGCGTACCAAGGCACAAATCGCCCGCGAGGCCGGTCTTGAACCCTTGGCGATGGGCCTTTTGGCGGATCCATCCCGGCTTCCCGAACAGTACGCGACTGCATTCGTGGCGGCGGACAAAGGCATCCTGGATACCAAGGCGGCGCTGGACGGCGCCCGCCAAATCCTAATGGAACGCTTCGCCGAGGACCCGGAACTGACTGGGCGCCTGCGCAGCCAGGTATGGGAACAGGGAATACTGCAAGCGCGGGTAGCCATTGGCAAGGAACAGGACGGCGCCAAATTTTCCGACTACTTCGAGTTTAAGGAGGGCCTTCGCACCATCCCGTCGCACCGCGCCCTTGCGTTGCTACGGGGCCGCAACGAAGGCATTTTGGCCTTGGAACTGACGCCGGGGGCCGACGATCAGGGAGATTCGGTCTGTCAGACCCAGGTGGAACGGCACTTTGGGATCCAGGACCTGGGCCGTCCCGCCGACTCCTGGTTGCGGGAAACTGCCCGTTTGGCCTGGAGGGCCAAATTGTTCACCCGGCTTGAGCTGGAATTGGTCAGCCGTCTTCGGGAAGCGGCGGAAGAAGAGGCCATCCGGGTATTCGCCCACAACCTCAAGGATCTATTGCTGGCGGCGCCGGCGGGGCGACTGCCGATCCTGGGACTGGATCCCGGCATCAGGACCGGCGTCAAGGTGGCGGTGGTGGATGCCACCGGCAAGGTGGTGGCCACAGACACGGTTTACCCCCATGCACCGAAAAACCAATGGGATGGCGCTATTGCCCACTTGGCGCACCTGGCCGCCGATCACCAGGTCAAGTTGGTCAGCATTGGCAACGGAACCGCCAGCCGGGATACGGACCGGCTGGTCCGGGATCTGTGCAAGCGGCACCCAGAATTGGGTTTGCGCTCCCTGGTGGTAAATGAGGCGGGGGCGTCCGTCTATTCGGCGTCGGAGTTGGCCTCCAAGGAACTGCCGGAGCTAGACGTGAGTATTCGGGGCGCCGTGTCCATCGCCCGCCGCTTGCAAGATCCCTTGGCAGAACTGGTCAAGATCGACCCCAAATCCATTGGTGTGGGGCAATACCAGCATGACGTGAACCAGACGCGCCTAGCCCATGGCCTGGAAAACGTGGTGGAAGACTGCGTGAACTCGGTGGGGGTGGACCTCAACACGGCGTCGGCGCCCTTGTTGAGCCGGGTGTCCGGCCTTACCCGGAGCCTGGCGGACAATATCGTGGCCTTTCGAAATCAACACGGGGCCTTTGCCAATCGACAGGGATTGCGCCAGGTACCGCGCCTCGGCGACAAAACCTTCGAGCAAGCAGCGGGTTTTCTGCGGGTCCCAGACGGGGACAATCCCTTGGACGCTTCGGCGGTTCACCCGGAGTCCTATCCGGTAGTGGAGCGGATTTTACGCACCAGCGGCCGCCGCATTCAGGATCTCATTGGCGACCGGACTTATTTGCGCGCCTTACGTCCCCAGGATTTTACCGATGAGCGTTTCGGCATCCCCACCGTCCAGGACATTCTCGCCGAGTTGGAGAAGCCGGGCCGGGATCCACGCCCCGAGTTCAAGACCGCGACCTTGCTGGAGGGCGTGGAAGACATCAAAGATTTGCGGCCCGACATGGTGCTGGAGGGAACTGTCACCAACGTCACCAACTTCGGTGCCTTTGTGGACATCGGCGTTCATCAAGATGGACTGGTACATATCTCCGCCATGTCCGAGCAATTCGTCAAGGACCCCCACAGCCTGGTGAAGGCTGGCGAACTGGTCAAAGTCAAGGTATTGGAGGTGGATTTGGAGCGCCGCCGGATTGCCTTGAGCATGCGCTTGACTGATCGGGCCGAGGCCCGCAAGTCCGCGCCTGGGGTGGAGCCCGGGCGGTCCCAGGGCGCGAAGCGTCCCAATACCAAAGGGGCGCCAACCCCCGCCCCGGCCGGCGGGACTATGGCCGATGCCTTGCAACGGGCGCTGCGGGGTGGTCGCTGAGCCAAGCAGTTTTATCTCGATCCTCGCGTCCAGTGTTGTTGCGGCTGGAGGCATCGGTGGAAGCGCGCGCGTCCAGTGGCGCGATACCGGCGCGGGATTTTTTTTATTCGGCAGGCTTTGCCGGATCAGAATTTTGGTCCGGCGGAGATTTTGGCGGATTGGGCTTAAGGTCCTCGTCCATCAAAATCCGCTGGGCATCCCCCTCCAGATCATCAAACTGACCACTACGGGCGGCCCAAAACATCACCACTACCGCCAGCAGTCCCACCACCAGCATGCCGGGAATCAACCCGTAGATAACATCCATTGATGGCCTCCGACGATGCCCGTTTAACGGCTGTTGCGGAACAGGGTGCGAATGCGGGCCGCATTGCCGATGACCGCCAAGGAACTGATCGGCATGGAAATGGCGGCCACTAGGGGCGTAACCCACGCCGCCATCGCCAATGGCACCATGATCGCATTATAAAACAGAGAGATACCGATATTTTGACGAATGGTGCGCAGGGTTCGATGGGAAAGCAAAGTGGCCAGCCGCACCTTGTCCAGTTCATCGCTAATCAGCACGATATCGGCGCTGGCGATGGATACATCGGTACCCGACCCCAAAGCGATGCCCACATCTGCCCGTACCAAAGCCGGGGCGTCGTTGATGCCGTCCCCCACCATGGCCACCGGACCACCCTGGGCCTGGAGTTCGCCAATCACACGCTCCTTGTCCGCAGGCAATACTTCCGCGATCACCGCCATGCCCCCCAGGCGGTCGGCAATACGCTCCGCCACCGGACGGCGATCACCGCTCAGCAACATCACCTCGATGCCAGCCTGCTTGAGGGAATGGATCAGAGCCGGTGCATCTGCACGTAACGGATCCTCAACGCCTAAAAGGGCTTGCACCTCCCCATCAAACGCGAGAAACAGGAAGCCAAGCCCCTGTTGCTGGCATTCAATGGCGGCTTGGGCTAGCGTACCGGACAGGGATATGCCTTGGCGCTCCAACCATTCGCCGTTTCCCGCCAGCACCATAATTCCATCCACCCGGGCGCCGATCCCAAGCCCTGGCGCCACCTGCACATCCGTCACACTAATATCCCGCAGCGGGATGGACTCTTGCTCGCACAAGCGCAAGATGCCAGCCGCCACCGGATGCTCCGAATAGCGCTCCACCGCGCCGAGTCGAGCCACCAAGCGCCCGAGGCTGTCCGGTATCGGCGTGGCGGAATCGGCTCGCCAGGTGGTGTCCCGGCCCATCACTTGGGTTACGCTGATTTTTCCCTCGGTCAAGGTGCCAGTCTTATCGAACACCATGCGCCTAACGTCGGACAGAGTTTCCAGAACGGCGCCGTGTTTGATCAAAATACCGTTGCGGGCCGCCAATCCGGATGCCACCGCAATGGACATGGGCGTCGCCATGCCAAAGGCACAGGGACAGGTAATGATGAGCACCGCCGTGGCGGCCATCAGCGCTTGCTCGAAATCGACCCCTAACCACCAGAAGAAGGTGAGGGCGCCGAGGCCAAGGGTCGTAGCCACGAACCAAGGCACTACCCGGTCGGCCATACATTGAATCGGCGCCTTGCTTGCCTGGGCCTGTTCCACCAGGCCGATGATGCGGCCGAGGGCGGTTTCCTTGAGCAACCCGTCGACCCGAAACTTGAGCACGCCGGAACCGTTGATGGTTCCCGCCGAAACGGCATCACCCTGGGCCTTGGCCACAGGTTCCGATTCGCCGGTCAGCATGGCTTCGTCCACCGAGCTACTACCCTCCACGACCCGGCCGTCGGCCGGTATTCGCTCACCCGGCCGTACCAGCAGCAAATCCCCGATGCGCACCGAGCGAATCGGAACGAGATGTTCCTGACCGTCGTCGCGAAGTACATTTGCTACCTTGGGTTGTAGATCCAGCAGTCGCTGAGTGGACGCCACCGCCCGCCGCTTGGAGCCGGATTCGATCAATCGCCCGATCAGGATCACGAATAGGAAATTGACCACGGTATCGTAGTAAACCTCCCCGGTTTGGGTGCCGGTGAGGGTGACATAGAGGGAATATAGATAGGTGATGCTAGCGCCAATGGCGATCGGCAAATCCATACTCAGGTGACCACCCCGGATTCCATACCAAGCACCCCGGTAAAAGGGATAGCCGGCGTAGAGCAGGGTCGGGGTGGCGATCAAGAACCCCATCCAGTGGAAAAGCGGCCGATACTCCCCCTGATCCGCCCCGGAATAGAGGGCAATAGAAATCCACATGAGATTCATCATCGCAAAACCGGCGAATCCCATCCGGTAAAGCAAATCGCGGTTCTGCCTTTGCAACGCCCCCTCGGCGGCGGCCGGATCAAAGGGCACTGCTGAATATCCGATTCGGCCTAATCGCTCTAGGATCCTGGACAACTTGACCCGGCTGTTGTCCCACTTCACCCGCAGACGCCGACCGGTTAGATTGACCCGCGCCTCCTGGAGCCCAGGCATCGACGTAAGGGCGCCCTCAATGAGCCACACACAAGCGGCGCAGTGGATTCCCTCCACCAGCAAATTGATGTCGCGAATTTCGCTCAGTCCACCGACGAACTCTTCCTGCACCTCATCCAAATCGTAGAGGGCTAAATCTTTGGGCGGTTCCGGCGGAGGGCCGAAAATTCCACCCTCCGGCGTACGCTGATAATAGCCCTCCAAACCTGCCGCGTGGATGGCTTCGCACACCCCCTTGCAACCGGTGCAACAAAAGCGGCGTTCGGTTCCGGCGAGATGGGCCTGGATCGGCGGGTCGGCTTGGGCCGGTAATCCACAATGGAAACAGCGGATCTGGGATCCTGGCGCTGCAAGGTGGGCACCCGGTTGCTCCACGTCCTGGGTCACGGCAGTCAGGCTATTCAGCCACCAAAATACGCTGGCCGTGGTGAAATTCTTCCCCTCCCTGACGAACGCTCACCATAAGGTCCCAGGTGCCTTTCAGCGGAAAGCTAACCTCAGCCCGATAGACCCCGCTTCCTACCGAGTCCATGGGCACGGAAAAATCCCTTTTAACATCTGACGGACGATAAGCGAAAAAAACCACCTGCTCCGCCGACACCGCGATGCCGGACTTATCCCGTACACGGAAGTAGACCGCCTTCGGCTGGTCCTTTACCCATTGCTCCGCCAAATCTAATTTCATATCCCAACCGGGATCCTTTGCCATCCGGCTCACCAGGGTCTTCTCATAATGTTGGCCCCGGTCATAATAATCCTGCACCACCAGCCCCGGACTGGTATCAAATGCCTTGTACACCATGAATAGGTTGGCTCCCAACACCACCAAGACACCGGTCACCCAGGCGATGACCCAGGGGCTTCGCCAAGCGGGTGTTGGGATCAGAGGTTCTTGAGTTTGCATTGCGAATATTTCTATAAAGAATAAATTACTGTTCTGAGCCTAAAAAACGTCTCGGCCAGAAGTTTCACCACCCGGCCCACTAGGCGCGGCTGATGATTTGCCTAGTTTAAGGGTACCACTGGCCGGGTGAGCCGATGAAAACCATTGGACCTGTGACGCAACGGAACCGAGCGCGGATTACAGATCCTCAACATACCAACGTACCCGGCTCTTAACGTGCGCCAAGCGCAACAGAGCGACAGGCAGAGCCCCTTGTCTCGGGTTGGTCCTAGATCGCTGGATGTCCAGTCCTCTTGTCCGGGGCTCACTCGCTAGGATTGTGGCGAGATAAATATACTATTCCTAGTGCTGGAATAATGCTGCCCACTCTTCGCTTGCGCCTCAATCTTAAAGTTGATGGTCATGGTTTCCGCAGAAACGTCCGCTGCCGGCACCTTGACGTAAACCGTCACCGGACTCACCCCTCCCTTGACGGCAACAAAATTTTCATCCAAACCTATCACCTCAAGATTGCGTGGCCCGGTGGCGCTGATCTTAATGGTCATATCCTCGGTCATTTTATTTAGAATCTTCAGAAAATATTTATTCTGAATAGAGCCATCGGAAAGTTGCACAAATAACGGCTGGCGCTCATGCAATACCTTGATTTCTACTGCATCCAGGGTACTTAAACCCACACCAATTCCGATTAACGCGGCCGACAAAATGCTCCCATACAACCAGACGCGTGGCCGCATCAATAGAGACCGCACCTCCCTGCCTTCTATCTGGTCCAAGGAAGCATACCGGATCAAGCCCCGGGGCCTCCCCACTTTGTCCATCACGGAATTACAGGCATCAATGCAGAGGGCGCAAGTGATGCAACCTTCCTGCTGGCCATGCCGAATATCTACCCCGGTAGGGCAGACCGCGACGCATTGATTGCAGTCCACACAATCGCCATTGGTCCGATTAGCTTCCGTTTGTCCCTTTTTCACCCGTCCCCTAGGTTCCCCCCGCTTAAAGTCATAGGTGGGGAGCAAGGTGGTTGCATCCACCATGACGCCCTGAATTCGGGCATAGGGACACAACCAAAAACAGGCCTGTTCGCGCAGAAAGCCCGCCAGGACATAGGTCCCCACAGTGAACATACCAACGACGATATAGGCCGTTGAGGACGCTTTAAGGCTAAACAGATCCCCCCACAACTGATAGGCGTCCGTAAACCATGACGCGAACCCAATGCCGGTCAACACACCGATAATCCCCCAGAGCAGATGCTTGACCGCCTTGCGGCCAACCTTAGCGGCATCCAGGGGCGCCTGGTCCAATTTACGGCGCTTTTGTGGGTTGCCTTCGATCTTTTCCTCAATCCAGGTGAAAACGTCGGTCCATACCGTTTGAAAGCAGAAAAATCCACACCAAATCCGCCCTGCCAACGCGGTGGCAATAGCCAGCAAGATGGCAAAGAATAGCAGGGTCAGAGACAACATCCAGAAGTCCTGGGGCAATATCGTAATTCCGAAAATATGGAATTGGCGGTGTGGAATATCAAAGATCACCGCTTGGCGATCGCCTAAGCGAATGTAGGGCCCAAGAAAATAAATCAACCAGACTGCGGCGGCGAACCATTTAACGGTTCGCCAGGTACCAGGCATCCGTTTGGCATGGATTGCCTCCTTCCCTGTATTTACCTGCCAATGGGCCGCCTCCGCGTACAGAGCGGCCACATCGGCATCCCGGACTTGGGCTTCTTTTTCGCTCATCTCAAACCTCTAGCACGAATAACACACCGAGACGAATAAGCACCTTCGGCTGGCACCGCAGTAGGTCTGGGCCATACAATTTCCAGACTTCTGCGATGCTTTACCGGTTCGAACAACCTAGCGCGCCGATCTACCAATCTAAATCTAAATGAATCCGGAACCAATGCTAATCGTCAATTATAGCGTCTTGGGCGCGTTGCTTTTTTGCTAGCTACCCCAAAACGGGGCGACGAATCCAGTGGCATTTTGTGGAAATTGTCGTCAGTGGGGACCAATGAACGTTCCCATTCCGGAGTCCCGGTGGGCGTTCTTGTTGAGCTTGAGGGTTGTATTCCCCCAGTGTCAGCCGGCCAATCGCCAGGTGAACCAATGGGTCAGCATGACCAGGGTGAGCCCAGGCGTCGAACAAGTCCAACAGGCGCCTAGCCAACAAAGATCCAGGTAGGTCGCGCCTGGAGGCGGAAACGCTTCGAGACGAAACTCTAGGACTTGACGCGCTCTGCCGCCGCCGCCCCCTTAACACCATGCCAGGAACGAGGAAAACTACCGGATCAGCTTGCTCCCTCAGGCCTAGGGGGCGGTTGTGGTGTGGCCGAACCGATGGAAGTCACTGATTGTCAGCACCCAGACGATATGGACTGGGCTGTTGCGCCAGCAGCGCAGGAAGGTGCAAGCCATCCCGCTCCAGTCCGGCGGATCGCGGTATCACGCCGCGCTCGATTCCATTCTTCAGTCTCCGTCGTGCAGGCAGGTTTCCTTTCATTCGTCGTGGTTCCCCACCGGATCGGCTCGTGCGCGGGCGCAAAAAAAGGGGGGTTCCCCCCCCTTGTTTCTCAAACCTTAGCAAGGTTCTTAGGTCCTGCCAGGGTCTGAAAAGCCACTAAATGACTTGCCTATTTCTTATTTTGGTCAGCATCCTGATCCATAAGCTTGCGGACCTTGACCCACAAGAATACAAAAACGACGATCGCGATAATCACGCTCAGAACAGAACCAATGGCGACTGCATCGTAGTTCATGTTAGCTCCCCCGGTTAATTGGCCGCCGGAACAAACCCATCAGGTTTGTCCGGCGCCACTTCGGCTTCGTCTCTGGTTACTTACCGCCGCCCAACTGATGAACGAAGATCGCGACTTTCTTGATTTCGTCGGCGCTCAAACGATCACCAAATTTAGGCATTTCAGCAACCCGGGATTTGGGGTCACTCGCGTCATTCACGCCATTGGCGATGGTGTAAAAGGCGCTTTCTTCACCGCCGGGAGCAAACCGCCAGATCGGGGAGGTAAGATCCGCAGAACCCATAGCATCCACACCTTTGGCATCCGGCCCGTGACACGCAAAGCAGCCCTTGTCCACGAACATCTGCTGGGCTTCAGGATCATGGCTCATCGGCTTCTTTTCGTTCTTCATGCCAGCAACCCATTTAGCCAACTTGCGGGCATCCGCCTCAGTCAGCAACCCAGCCTTCACGTTTGCCGGCATGATGCCCTTACGGCCGGTGGTCACTGTGGCCACGATGGTATTGATGTCACCGCCCCACAGCCAATCGTCATCCACCAGCACCGGGAAGCCGGCGTCCTGGGGAGTCAATGCGGCATTGCCGACGCCCTTTGACCCGTGACAGGCCGCGCAGTAGTCGCCAAACAGCACGTTGGCGGATGCTTGGACGTATTTTTTCAGGCTGGGATCCGCCAGCACCGCTTTCGCATCCATGCCCTTCAGTTTGCTTTCGTAGGTTGCGCGAACCTTGTCCACTTCCGCCTTGCCTTCCTTGTACTCTCCCATTTGCGTCCAGCCCATGACACCCTTGGTGCCGTTGTCACCGACAGGATACATAGGGTAAAGAACGCCATAGACGGCAAAGAAGGCGATGGATGCCCAAAAGCCGATCGTCCACCAGCCGGGTGGGGGATTGGCCAGTTCACGCAGGTTACCGTCCCATATGTGCCCGGTGTTGTTTTCACCGGGGAAAGGATTACGTTCCGCCATGATTTTCTCCGCTCTTGTGTTGGTCCTCGTCCTCTAACGGGATAAAGCGCTGCGACTCAAACTTTTCCCGGTTCTTAGGACGAAGCACGTAAAAGTACAGTCCTACCATCAGGAGGAAGATAACGACCGTGACGATGGTACCGACCCAATCGTTGGTCGTCATAGCCTCCCAGTCGGTGCGAAAGTACTCCGACAAATTACTCACGATAGACCTTGGTATCGTCCAGCTTCACCATGGTGCCCAGCACTTGAAGATATGCCACCATGGCGTCCTCTTCCGTCTTGCCGGCCAATTGTTTCTGGACGTAGTCGTCGGCTAGATCCGCCTCGGTGTAGGGCACACCCACCATCCGCAAACCCTTCATATGGGCCTTCATGGTGTTGGCGTCCGCCACCGGCGTACGCTGCAACCAGGGATAGTTGGGCATGACCGACTCCGGCACCACCGAGCGCGGGGCCCGAAGGTGCTTGCGGTGCCAGTCGTCCGAGTACTTGCCGCCGAGCCGGGCGAGATCCGGGCCGGTACGCTTAGACCCCCACTGGAACGGATGGTCGTAGATCGACTCAGATGCCAGGGAGTAATGCCCATAACGCTCCTTTTCGTCGCGGAATGGACGGATCATCTGGGAATGGCAGAGGTAGCACCCTTCCCGTGTGTAGATGTCGCGTCCCGCCAACTCTAGGGGAGTGTAGGGACGAACTCCGTCACCCGCCTTCCATGCCGCCAGGGGCTTGCGTTGTTCCGCAGTCACCTGGCTTTGCCAGACGATTTCAGGGAATTTGTTGTGCTCCATGGTGCCCTTCAAATAGAACAGGGGCACGATTTCCACGATGCCACCCACCGACAGGGCAATTGCCAATACGATCAGCAACCCCCAGATATTGCGCTCCATTCCGTCCTGGAGGCCTTTGGTCTCATGTTCAGCCATCTGTATGCCTCCCCAATTAAGCGCCGACGGTGGCGGTGCGGGCCTTTTGCAGGCTGCCGTCCGACACGGACTTGCTCACCGTCATGAGCACGTTGAACAGCATCACAATGGCCCCCAGCAGGAAAATAGCACCGCCGACGGCACGCATGACGTAGTAGGGATGCATGGCCTCTACCGACTCTGCGAAGGTATAGGCCAAAGCGCCGAACTCGTCATAGGCCCGCCACATCAGACCCTGCATGATGCCGGAAACCCACATGGCAACGATGTAGACCACGGTACCGACGGTCAGCATCCAGAAATGGGTGTTGACCAACTTCACGGACCACATTTCGGTATGGAATACCCGAGTCATCAGGTGATACAGAGCGCCAACGCCAACGCCAGCAACCCAACCCAAGGCGCCGGAATGCACGTGACCCACCGTCCAGTCCGTGTAATGGGACAGGGCGTTGACCGTCTTCAGAGACATGACCGGACCCTCGAAGGTGGACATGGCGTAGAAGGCCAGGGAGATAATCAGGAATCGCAACACATAGTCGGTACGCAATTTGTCCCAGGCGCCGGACAGGGTCATCATGCCATTCACCGCGCCACCCCAAGAGGGGATGATCATGGCTAAGGACACGGCAGCACCCAGGGAGCCGGTCCAGTCCGGTAGCGCGGTGTATTGGAGGTGATGAGCACCTAGCCACACATAGCCGAACATCAAGGCCCAGAAGTGGATGACCGACAACCGGTAGGAATAAACTGGACGACCGGCCTGCTTGGGCACGAAGTAGTACATGATGCCGAGGAAGCCTGCGGTTAAATAAAAGCCCACCGCGTTGTGTCCCCACCACCACTGGATCATGGCGTCTTGAACACCCGAGAAGATGGAATAAGACTTGATCAGCCCTACCGGAATCGCCAGGCTATTGACCACATGTAAGTAGGTGATCATCACCATCATGCCCAGGAAGAACCAATTGGAGACGTAGATATGGCTCGTCTTGCGATTGGCTATGGTCATGATGAAATTGAAGAAATAGGACAACCACACGACCGCGATCAAGATATCGATGGGCCATTCGAGCTCCGCGTATTCCTTGCCTTCGGTCCAGCCCATCGGGAAGGAGACCACGGCGGATACGATGATTAGATTCCATCCCCAAAAGGTAAACCAGGCCAGCTTGTCGCTCCATAACCGCACATTGCAGGTGCGCTGAACGCTATAGAAAGCTGTCGCCATGAGCACGCAACCACCAAACGCGAAAATCACCGCATTGGTGTGCAGGGGGCGGAGACGCCCGAAGGTGATGTAAGGAAGATCAAAATTTAAAAACGGCCAAGCCAGTTCGGACGCGATATAAACGCCGACCAAGGCACCGACCACCAGGTACACGACTGCCATAACCGTGAACCAGCGTACAACATCGTAGTTGTACTTTTGCTCAGCTGCGGCTTCCATGAACCCTCCCCTGTATAGATCCCATGGAAAAGATGACTTGGGCGTGAAAAATCAGGCCCCCCAAGAAGATTTGACCAACGTCAAAACGGCGGTTATCTCACTTAAAACCGCCCTGAAAGTCAAGGCGACCGGGGTGAAATTTCTCGGTAAATGAGGGATTTAGAGCGATGCAAGAGAGATAAGAGAGGGTGTTTTGAGCTATGTCAAAAACACGGGCTATTCTTCCACACCCTTGTGGACAGGGAAATAAACGAGTTTGGCCTAACTTACCGGAACCGCGCGCCTTTACCGGCATCGGGATACGAAATGGCCGAGTTCGCGCGTGCTAGCGGAAAAACGCCTCCGAGGAAAATCCCTCTTTTTCCAGGATGTCCCGCAAGCGTTTCAAGGCGTCCATTTGAATCTGCCGGACTCGTTCCCTGGTCACTCCCAATTCGTTGGCGACCTGCTCCAGAGTCGAGTTTTCATAGCCATGCAAGCCAAATCTTCTTTCCACTACTTCCCGTTGCTTCTCATTGAGCTTGCCCAGCCAATGATCCAAATTGGCATGCACGCCAGCGGTTTGGATGTTCTCCGTGGGATCCTGGGTCTGCTCATCCGGAAGCATGTCCACCAAGGGCCGGTCCGCATCCTTGCCAAACGGTGTATCAACCGAGGTAATCCGCTCATTGAGTCCGAGCATACGCTTGACCTCGGCGATGGGCTTATCCAATAGCCCGGCGATTTCCTCGGAATTGGGCTCATGATCCAGGGTCTGGGCCAAGCGACGGGCGGCCTTGAGATAAACATTGATTTCTTTGACCACATGGATCGGCAGGCGAATGGTCCGGGTCTGGTTCATGATCGCCCGTTCAATGGTCTGGCGAATCCACCAAGTCGCATAGGTGGAAAAGCGAAAGCCCCGCTCGGGATCGAATTTTTCCACGGCGCGAATCAACCCCAGGTTCCCCTCCTCGATGAGGTCCAACAGGGGTAGCCCCCGGTTCATATAGCGACGTGCGATCTTTACCACCAGACGCAGATTGCTTTCAATCATGCGCTTGCGGGCCTCGGCCACGCCTTGCTGAGCCAACCGCGCGAAGTGGATCTCCTCCTCCGCAGTCAGCAGCTTGGAATAGCCAATCTCGCTTAGGTAAAGGCGGGTGGCGTCGACCTGGGAATCGACCGGATCGGCGCGCCCAACCCGGGTAACCCCATCATCATCCGAATCTCCCTCGACTTCCGTTTCGGGATCATCCAATACGGGGGCATCCAATTCCTCGGCAAGCACCAAATCCTCTTCGCCCATCTCCCCCTCGCTGTCCTCCGAATCCACGCGATGTTGACTCACAGAATCCCCTTTCTCCCAGACGCCTAGTGGGCGTCCGTCTCGTTAAACCTGACTACCGCAGTAGAGGAATCCCGACCCACCAAGGCCGTGGGCGGCGCTCGAGTTAGTGTAGCGGCGCCAATCGTGAAATCTTCAGTTTTCAAGTGACTAAATAGCCGATTAATCGCCTAGGACGTAACTGGGTGAATCGGTGGGGCGAATCAACGGCGTGGCAATAATCGCACCGGGTCCTGGGACTCACCATGGCGCCTGATCTCGAAATGCAGCCCCGCCTTGCCGTCACTGGCTTGTCCCATTTCGGCGATACGCTCTCCCTTGGCGACATCATCCCCTTCTTTTACCAGTAATTTTTTATTGAAGCCATAAGCAGTTAAGTAGCTATTGCCGTGCTTGATGATAATAAGTTGTCCAAAACCCACCAAGCCGGCGCCGCAATAAACCACTTTGCCCGCCTCGCTGGCTACTACTGATTGCCCCATCTCGCCGCCGATACGGATACCGCGGCGACTGGTGTCGTCCGCGCGAAATCCCTGGGTCACCGGGCCCTGGGTCGGCCAACTCCAAGCCAGGTCCCGATCGCTCCTGGCACTCGATTCCAGCGCCCGCCCCCCCCCGGACGCCACCCGCTGCTCATCGGATTCGTCTGCGACCCTGGCCTTGGCCTGCTTCAGCGAGGTGGATTTTTTCGGCTTGGCGGCGGGCGATGGGGATTTGGACTGCTCTTTTGGGGCGGTCACCGGCCGGGGCGCTGCCATGGAGGTGGCGGACTCACCCGCCACTGGCGGCTGCAACCGCAGCACCTGGCCCACCCGAATCCGGTACGGCGGCTGAATTTGATTCCAGGCGGCTATCGAGTGGTAATCGAGTTGAAATCGCCAAGCGATGGAGCCCAGGGTGTCCCCCTTCTGGACTCGATATCCGTCCTCCGGAATGCGCGGCCGGCCATCGCGGGGCAGGTCGTCCACCGGATCCGTCGCGCAGCCGCCGAGACTGGCCAGCGCGACCCCCAATACCAGCCCCCGAATCCAGAAACGCAGACTGCCGAACACCCCCGTGAGGCCGGCCCAAGCCGTAGTGTTAGGCATGGTCGGGCATACCGACAAACGTGGAAAATGGCCCGGAATTGGCCTGTCGCGCTGGCGGTTTGAGCCGTCGCGGGCAGGCCAGCGCCCCAACATGGGCAACAACCGCCTGAGTACTTATACAGGGACAGGACCCCTTCCAGCAACCAATCAGGCCGGCGCATCCGTTCACAGGGTCCCACCCACCAAGGGGACGAAGCTGACCCGTTCCAGCATCTCGTGTTGGTAACCGTTCGGCGTTTTCACCACCCGCACCAACGCCTGACCGTCCCGGGTGCCGATCGGTAGCACCATCCGGCCACCGACCACCAGTTGATTGACCAGGGCGCGCGGCACCCCTTCCGGCGCAGCCGTGACCAGTATTCCTGAAAAGGGCGCATACTCGGGTAAGCCTAGCCCCCCATCCGCATGTTTATAGCGAATATTGCGCACCTCCAGCCGTCGCAGCCGCTCCCTGGCCTGGGTCAGCAGGGCGCTGATACGTTCGACGCTGTAGACCCGCTTGACCAAGGACGCCAGCACCGCTGTTTGGTATCCACAGCCGGTGCCGATCTCCAAGACCGTGTCCAGGGGCCCCTGTTCCAGCAAGACCTCGGTCATGCGTGCAACGATGTAGGGCTGGGAAATCGTCTGGCCCTGGCCAATGGGCAAGGCGGTGTCTTCATAGGCCCGGCTGGCCAAGGCTTCGTCCACGAACAGATGGCGCGGCAGGTTCCGGATAGCTTCCAACACTGCGCCGTCCCGGATTCCAGACTCCCGTAGCCGGGTCACCAGTCGCTCCCGGTTCCGCCGCGTGAGGACATCCGTATCCGCCCAGGCGAGTCCTTTCCCGGTCGATCCGGGGCTAGCCATGATCGAGCCAGTCTCCCAGGACTGGCAGCAGGGGATGCCGGGTCAAATCGACCTGCAAGGGCGTGACGGACACATATCCTTCCCGAATGGCATGAAAATCGGTACCGGGTCCCGCGTCCTGCTCCGCGCCCGCTGGTCCGATCCAATAAATCTCCCGGCCCCGGGGGTCATGGGTCTTGACCACCGGTTCCGCCCGGTGCCGATGGCCGAGCCGGGTGGCGCGATAACCGGCCAGTTCAGCAAAATCCACGTCCGGCACGTTCACGTTCAAAATGATGTCCCCGTCCAAGGCCCGTCGATGTAGACGCCCCACCAGTTCCAGGGCAACCCGGGCCGCCGTTTCCAGATGTCGGGGCTGGAATGATGCCAAAGACAGGGCCATGGCGGGGAAGCCCAGAAAGCGCCCTTCGGTCGCGGCGGCCACGGTACCGGAGTAGAGCACGTCATCACCGAGGTTGGGTCCAGCGTTGATGCCCGCCACCACCATGTCCGGCTGCTGCTCCAAAAGCCCGGTGATCGCCAGGTGCACACAATCGGTGGGCGTGCCGTCTACCCGGATGAGGCCATCCGCTTGGCGGGTGGCGTGCAGGGGGCGGTCCAGGGTCAGGGAATTACTGGCGCCGCTACGGTCCCGGTCTGGCGCCACCACCGTCACTTCCGCCACCCGCCGCAGGGCATCGGCCAGCACGCGCAGGCCCGGAGCCTGGTAGCCGTCGTCGTTGCTAACCAAAATCTTCATGAACCAGACTCTGCAATTATTCCCGCCTCGCCACTGGATTTCACCCGAACAGACGCCCGTATGACAAGGGCGCCGGCCCAAAAAGACCCATCCACACCGCCCCGGTCACCGGAGTAGCTTTAATATACGGGAATCACTCCCGGTTATTCTCTGCCGCCGCAACCCATGACTCGTTCCCCGCCGGACCCAGACGACCAAGCGCTGTTCCGTCAGCTCGTAGCGGACGCGCAGCCCCTGGCGCAACAAAAGACGGAACCCTACCGGCGGCGGCGTGCGCCGGTCCCCTTGCCCCAGCCCGCCTACCTGCGGCAGGACCCCTTGGCAGACGGCGCCGTCCTTGAAAGCGAACTGGAAACCGGAGATTTTCTGGAATTCTCCCGCCCCGGAGTGCAATTGCGTCTGTTGCAAGAACTCAAGCGCGGGGAACTAGGGGTGCAATTCGAGGTCGATCTACACGGCCTCACCATTGCCTACGCCCAGGAACTCCTGGACCAATTTCTGACCGAATGCAGCCGCCGGGGTGTGCGTACCGCCCTCGTCATCCATGGTAAGGGACGGGGCTCCGAGGAAGGCCAGCCGGTGCTGAAACGCAAGGTCAATTACTGGCTACGACTGCGGGACGAGGTGCTGGCGTTTTGCTCCGCTACCCGTCGCCACGGAGGCACCGGCGCCCTATACCTGCTCCTGCGTAATCCGCGCAAGCTACGAGCCAGGTGAGGACCCGCCCATTGGCCCAGGCCAGATGCGCCATTTTCCCGGGAAGGGCCGGAAATTGGCTGTTAGAATCCGGCGGCGCGGAGTTTATCTTTCAAGCCAACCCATCCGCCTAGGACAACCCAACATCGCCTGCGGGCTGTTTGAATTTAGACTGGGATACCCATGCAACTGCTGTTTGATTTCTTTCCGATTCTGCTGTTCTTCGGCGCCTACAAACTGTTCGATATCTACGTAGCGACGGGAGTAGCCATCCTGGCTTCCGTTATCCAGGTGGGAATCCATTGGTACCGGCATCGGCGCCTAGAAAACATGCATCTAGTCACCCTGGGGTTACTGGTGGTATTCGGCGGTTTGACCATCCTGCTCCAGGATCGGACCTTCATCATGTGGAAGCCCACCATCCTTAACTGGCTGTTCGCCGGCGCCTTTCTGGGCAGCCAATTCATCGGCGAACAACCCCTGGTACAGCGGTTGATGGGTCATGCGGTGGAGCTACCCGGCCACCTGTGGAACCGCCTCAACGGTGCCTGGAGCGCCTTTTTCCTGGTGCTGGGTGGCGCCAACCTGTACGTGGCCAACCACTTCTTTCAGGCCGAGGCGCGTCTAAGGGAAGCCGTGGGCGCCAAGGACATCGATCTCAACCGCTGCGCCGAGTTGTTGCAAGGCAACGCCCAGACTTTATGTGTAGAAGCCCACCGTCTGGAAGAAATTTGGGTAAATTTCAAGTTATTCGGCTTATTGGGCCTGACCATCCTGTTTATCATCGCCCAAGCCTGGTTTCTGACTCGTTATATGAAGGACCCGGACCAGCCGGGCACCGAGGAGACTTAAATGCTATACGCCATCATCGCCGAGGACCGGACGGACAGCCTGGAAGCCCGCCTAGCGGTGCGGCCGGCCCATTTGGAGCGGCTGCGCGTCCTGCAGGACCAGGGTCGCCTTGTGCTAGCCGGCCCGCACCCGGCCATTGATTCTCCAGAGCCAGGAACCGCCGGCTTTTCCGGCAGTCTGATCGTGGCGGAATTTCCCAGCTTGGCAGCGGCCCAGACTTGGGCCGACGGGGACCCTTATCGACAGACCGGGGTCTATGCCCAAGTCAGGGTCAAACCCTTTAAACAGGTTTTTCCCTCCTGAATCGTCGGGAGACCGGATCCAGGATTTTTTCTCACTCGCAACCAAGGAACTCAAGAATGCAGAATCGCTTAAGCCTAACGGCGCTCGCCATCCTCCTCGCGCTCACCAGCGGCTGTGGCCAGTCAGCCCCGCCGCCGGCCCAGGGCGCCGCGCCGGCCGCCGCC
>CAZIHO010000061.1:0-21110 GCA_964538875.1 uncultured Chromatiaceae bacterium | reverse complement strand
CCGGGTTTCATACCATTTGATCATTGTTTACATTGGGTTACCTGCTGAATCTCCCACTCAGGCGGGGCTGCCTCCCGGTGTTATGCGGGTTTGCAGGCGGGGGAAGTTCAACAACCTGTCAGGCCACCAATGGCCTGGCCAGGGAATCCGGGGATGGAAAAAAGGCCGCCAAAGCCGATGATTCGACCACCCTGCCAGGTTCCTGGATTAGCGCTCTGCGGGAAAAGCAGCCGGGGCTTGGAAGGAAGGTCTGCGGATTTGGCGGCGAACAGGGGTTGGAATCAGGGCAACGCCGGCTGAACCGGCGGCGTTGCCCAGGCTATTAGCGGCCAAACACATATTCCGGCTTGGATGGAGTTACCGCCACGTAGCGGACCGGCCGCTGGGAATAGACCACGGGTCCCCGGTGCACATGGTGCCGGTGGGCGCGGGGCGCTGGTGCGGCCAGGGCATGCCCAATGGCCAGGCCCACCAGACCCGCGACCAACAGCCCACCTGGACCCGGGCCCCGGCCCCGGGCCTCCGCCAGGGGAGTAAAGGCGAGACTGGCACTCAACAGGGCGACGATGGCGAGTATCTTCTTCATGGCTAACGCTCCTCTAGTTGGGTGGGAAGGGGAGTGTCCAACGGCCTTGGGTTCCCGTCCCGGTAGGTGAACCAGCCCGGGATGGCTGTTTCACGACTTTCTTGGTTGCCTTTATACCCTTCTCTTCTTGAACGCTGGCTGAATCCAGATCGCGGCCAGGGGCCGTCTGCTCCGGCGGACCCGGTTACTTTATAATTGAGGTTTCGTTCTTCTTTCCCTGGAGGAAGGCATCTTGAATGCGGTGAACCCCCTGCCCCTTTCCGAGCGCAAGTTCATGTCCGGCAACGAAGCCGTGGCCCGTGGGGCCTGGGAGGCGGGCTGCCGGGTAGCGGCCGCCTATCCGGGAACACCCTCCACGGAGATTCTGGAATATATCTCCCAGTATCCAGACCTCTATAGCGAATGGTCGGTGAACGAAAAGGTGGCTCTGGAAGTGGCCATCGGCGCGTCTCTGGCCGGTAGCCGGTCCATTTGCGCCATGAAGCACGTGGGCCTGAACGTGGCTTCCGACGCGCTCATGACCCAAACCCTGGTGGGCGTCGGCGGTGGCTTGGTGGTGGCGGTGGCGGATGACGTGGGCCTGTCCTCGTCCCAGAATGAGCAGGATTCCCGGCATTGGGGCCGTTTTGCCCATGTGCCGATCCTGGAACCGGCGGATGCCCAGGAGGCCTACCAGTTCACCAAGCTGGCCTTTGAGCTATCTGAGCAATTCGACACGCCGGTGATCCTGCGCCTCACCACCCGCATTTGCCATGTGAAGGGCGTGGTCCGTCCCGGTGAGCGAATCGAACGGCCGGTGGGCCGGTTCCGCAAAGACCCGGCGCGCATGGTGATGACGCCCGCCCATGCAGGCCGGCGCATTCCCTTGATGTTCGAGCGGGAGGAGCGGCTGCGGGTCCATTCGGAACAGTCGCCCCTGAACCGGATTGAGATGGGCACCGACCGCCGGGTGGGCTTTGTCACTTCCGGTCCCACCTTCCTGCACGTGCTGGAATCCTTCCCCCAGGCGCCGGTCATCAAGCTGGGCATGAGCTTCCCGCCGCCGGTAGAAAAAATCCGGGACCTGGCGGCCAAGGTGGAACACCTGGTGGTAGTCGAGGAAGTGGACCCACTGCTGGAAACCGAACTCAAGGCGGCCGGCGTTGCTGTGCATGGCAAGGATATCCTGCCCCGCATCGGGGAGTTGGCGCCCCATGTGTTGCGGCCGTCCATTCGTAAGCTGTTGGGGGAGGCGCCCCTGCCGGAAGAGACACCCAAGCCGGTGGTGGCGGCTTTGCCGCCCGTCAAAGTATTTCCGCGCCCGCCGACTCTGTGCGTGGCCTGCCCCCATCTGGGCATTTATTACTGTCTGTCCAAGATCAAGAACACCGCCATCGCCGGCGACATCGGCTGCTACACCCTAGGCGCCGGTCATCCCTGGAACGCCCTGGATACCTGCATCTGCATGGGCGCGTCCATGGGCGTAGCGCTGGGCCTGGACAAGGGCCGGGGCCCTGAGGATAAGGACACCCGGGTGCTGGCGGTGATCGGCGATTCCACTTTCATGCACATGGGCATGCAGGGCCTGTTGGACATCGTGTACAACCGGGGCAATGTCACGGTGCTGATTCTGGATAACCGGGCGGTGGGCATGACTGGCGGCCAGGACAATCCGGGCACCGGCCGGGATCTGCACGGTAACCCGGCGCCCCGGGTCAATTTCCCGAAGTTGGTGGAAGCCCTAGGCGTCAAGCCGGAGCGCATCCACGAAGTCAATCCCTACGAACTGCCGACCCTGTTCAAGCTGTTGCGGGAAGAGGTCAAAGTCGCCGATACCTCGGTCATCATCAGCAACCAGCCCTGCGTACTGGTGGACTTTTATGGCGCCAAGCCGCCGTTCCACGTGGATACGGAAAAATGCACCGGCTGTTCCAACTGCCTGGCGGTGGGCTGCCCGGCCATCGGCGTCTCCCGCCGGGAGACGGTGGTCAAGCCCAATGGTTCTACCAAAGAACTGGCCTTCGTGGACATCGACAGCGCGGTCTGCACCGGCTGCGAACTCTGCCTGGAAACCTGCGGGCCGGAAGCCATCCTTCCGTTGAGCAGCTTTAGCCGTTTAGGGGGCCATTCATGAGCAGCGAAGGCATCACCAATATCCTGGTGGCCGGCATCGGCGGCCAGGGTGTCATGACTGCGGCGGAAATCCTGTCCCAAACCGCACTAGCCCAGGGCTATGACGTGAAGAAAACCGAAGTGGCCGGCATGGCCCAGCGCGGTGGTGTGGTCACCTCCCATGTGCGCTTCGGCGCCCGGGTGCTGTCCCCGGCCATCCCGCCCCAGGAGGCGGATATCCTGGTGGGATTTGAACCCGCCGAGGCGCTACGCTGGTGCACCCAGTTGCGGGCGGGGGGTGTCGCCATGGTCAACCGGGTCCGTCAAGAGCCGCCGGTGGTGGCGCTGGGCCTGTTTCCCTATCCGGAGGATCCGGTGGGCGAGATGCAGC
This sequence comes from uncultured Chromatiaceae bacterium, assembly GCA_964538875.1. Lineage (GTDB taxonomy): Bacteria > Pseudomonadota > Gammaproteobacteria > Chromatiales > Chromatiaceae > CAZIHO01. Next base: position 18,042 of record CAZIHO010000061.1, on the reverse strand, counting down.
GCTTGGGCGTAGAGGTGCATGCCTTCGACGCCGGCGCCATCGCCCGGGAGTTAGGCAATCCTAAGCTGGTCAACACGGTCATGCTGGGCGCCATCGCCGATTATCTGCCCTTCTCCGCCGACATCCTGAGGGAAGCGATCCTGGAACGGTTTCGCTCCCGTAAACCCGGCTTGGTGGAAATCAACCAACGGGCCTTCGAGGCGGGCCGCGCGGCCCAGGCCAGCGCAAGCTGAAGCGCTGTCCATAATGTCCTGGCGCCCTGACTCTTGGCGGGACCGGCCCGCCGCCCAACAAGCCCAATATCCGGACCCGGTGGCCCTGAACCAGATCCTTGGCCAGTTAACGCTGTTACCACCGCTGGTCACTTCCTGGGAAATCGAGGAACTCAAACAGCAACTGGCCGCCGCCGGGCGCGGTGAAGCCTTCATGTTGCAGGGCGGGGACTGCGCGGAGAGTTTTGCGGACTGTCAAGGCAACCAGGTCGCCGACAAACTTAAGATCCTGTTGCAGATGAGCCTGGTGTTGGTCCAGGGCCTGCAAAAGCGGGTGATCCGGGTCGGCCGGATCGCTGGCCAATACGCCAAACCCCGCTCGGCGGATCTGGAAACCCTGGACGGCGTCAGTCTGCCCAGCTACCGGGGGGACCTTATCAACGGCCAGGAATTCACCCCGGAGGCGCGCCTGCCGGACCCGGTGCGGCTGCTGCGCGGCTACGGCCGCGCCGCCATGACCCTTAATTTCATCCGGTCCCTGGCGGATTGCGGATTCGCGGACCTGCATCACCCGGAACGCTGGAATCTGGATTTCGTGGGCCACTCCGATCGGGCCGGCGAATACCGGGGCGTGTTGCGGTCGCTAGAGGAATCCCTGCGCTTCATGGATCTGCTGGGTTGCGGACGCAGCAGCGAGTTAAGCCGCGTACAATTCTTCACCAGTCATGAAGGCCTGCATTTGCTGTTTGAACAGGCGGTGACACGCCAGGTCCCCCACCGCCCCGGTTGGTACGATCTGTCCACCCATCTTCCCTGGATCGGCGTGCGCACCGGCGACCTGGACGGCGCCCATGTGGAATTCTTCCGGGGCGTTTGCAACCCGGTAGGGATCAAAATCGGCAACCAGATGACGCCCGAGTTGCTAGTCCAACTCATGGAGCGCCTGAATCCCGCCGATGAACCCGGCAAACTGGTTTTGATTCACCGCTTTGGGGCACGCCAGATCCAGGATCGGCTGCCGCCCCTGGTGGAAGCGGTGCGCCGGTCCGGGCGTTCCCCGGTGTGGGTGGCGGATCCCATGCATGGCAACGGCGAAACCACCCCCAACGGCTACAAGACCCGCCGCTTCGACAACATCCTGGCGGAACTGGATCAGGCGTTCGACATTCACCGGGAACTGGGCAGCCATCTCGGCGGCGTCCATTTTGAATTGACCGGCGAAGACGTGACCGAATGCATGGGCGGCGCTAGGGGCCTGTGTGAGGCGGATCTGGAACGGGCCTACCGGACCCAGGTGGATCCCCGGCTCAACGCCGAGCAGGCCCTAGAAATGGCCATGGAAATCGTACGTAAGCAACGCCCTTAGGCATCCGGCCGCCCCGCCTGGGAATTCCGGGCCAAACTCCAGCCAAACGGCGGCCAACTGCTGGCTAGCGCCTAGCGGCACCTGGTTTTCAACGTCCCGTTCATCCTGGTCGCGGCGCTAGAATGGGCCGTCAAACCGTCGACTAAAAATATCTAGTCATCTTATGGGGCAATAAAGGCAACAATATGGATATCTGGAATCGCTGCGTTGAAAAATTAAAAGAAGAATTACCTTATAACCAGATAGCCACCTGGATTATGCCGCTCCAGCCGGAGATGGGTGAGGGAGGACTCAGATTATTCGCTCCCAATCGCTTCGTCATGAATTGGGTGAAAGATAACTATTTAGCCCGTCTAACTAGCATTTTTCAGGAACTGAGTGGCTCCGATAGCCAGGAAATCAGCTTGTCCATCGGCTCCCGCTCCGCCCCGAAGACCAAGACCTCTTCAGAATTCAAGCGTGGTTTTACCGCGCCAGGGTCCGACCAGACCTTTGAACAACGGCTCGCCGACGGCAACATCAACCCCCGCTATTCCTTTGACCTATTCGTTGAGGGCAAATCCAACCAAATTGCCAAGGCCGCCTCCATCCAGGTGAGCCTAAACCCAGGCAAGGTTTATAACCCCCTGTTCATCTACGGTGGCACCGGGCTCGGAAAGACCCACCTGATGCACGCCCTCGGCTACGAGCTGCTCAGGAAGGACCCCGGCTTCCGGGTCCTCTACATCGACTCCAACCGCTTCGTCCAGGACATGGTGACGGCGCTACGCCACAACAAAATGGACGAGTTCAAGAGCCGCTATCGGTCCGTCAATGCCCTCCTGATCGACGACGTCCAGTTGTTCGCCGGCAAAGACCGTACCCAGGAAGAATTTTTCCATACGTTCAATATTCTGTTTGAATCCCAACAGCAAATCGTGTTGTCCAGCGACCGCTTTCCCAAGGAAGTGTCTGGCCTGGAGGAGCGGCTCAAATCCCGCTTTGGCTGGGGACTCACGGTGGCCATCGAGCCCCCGGACATTGAAACCCGGGTGGCGATCCTACAAAGCAAGGCCTGCGCCCTGGGCATGGATTTGCCCCAGGAAGTTGCCTTCTTCATCGGCAAGCGAATTCGCTCCAACGTCCGCGAACTAGAAGGCGCCCTCGCCCGCTTGAAGGCCAACTCCCAATTCACCGGCAGTCAGATCAGCCTAGACTTCACCCGGGACGCGCTCAGGGATTTATTTGTCGCCCAGGACAAGCAGATCACCCTGGACAACATCAAAAAGGTGGTAGCGGAATTTTTCAGCTTGCAGATTTCCGACCTGACTTCGGCGAATCGCAGCCGGTCCTTGGCCAGGCCCCGGCAAATGGCCATGGCTCTCGCCAAGGACTTAACCAGCCATAGTCTTCCGGAAATAGGCAAGGCCTTCGGCGGCCGGGATCACACAACCGTGATGCATGCGACTAAAAAAATTACTGAGTTACGGCTTTCTGATCCCAACATTGACGATCAGTATACTAACCTGCTCAGAAAGCTAACCAATTGATGTGGATAAGTTGGGTATCCCTGGTGACCGCCAGATTCATCCCAGGTTATCCACAAGCCCGCCACACTTACCCCCGAGTTAATAAAAATGAAAAATTGTTTATAATCATCGGGTTATATAGATATACAGAAATATGCCGCTGCTAAACATCATCATCTTCTTCTATTTAAATAAAGGATATTAATAACATGCGCGTTTCCTTCTCCCAGCAGGACCTAATGTCTTGCCTTGCCAAGGCGATCAGCGTCATTGACCGTAAGCAAACCATGCCGATCCTCGCGAATTTCCTATTCGCGGTCCGGGACAACCAGGCGGAAATCACCGCCACCGATCTCGAAATGGAAATAACGACTTCCATTCCATGCCAAGCGGACGGAGAGGGCGAATTCACCATTTCCGGTAAAAAAATCTTTGATATTTGTAAATCCTTGCCACCGGAGGCAACACTCAACCTAAACGTCAAACCAACCACCGTGCTTGTAAAATCTCTGGAAAGTTCTTTTTCCTTATCAATACTACCCGCCGTTGATTATCCGGTTAACACGGCAATTGAAACCAGCCATTCCTTTGAAATCGAGGAACAAATTCTTCTTCATCTGATTCAAAGAACCGCTTTCTCTATTGCTCAGCAGGACGTTCGTTATTACCTGAACGGCCTGTTGGTGGAAACTTCCAACGGCATTATCCGGGCTATCAGCACCGACGGGCATCGCCTGGCCTATTGCGAACAGGCCTTCACTGACGCTTCCGGTGGCCATGCCAAGGCATTGATCCCCCGCAAAGCCATTCTTGAGTTAGCGAAAATCCTGGAAGATTCCCCGGAAATGGTCGGGGTGGACCTAGCTGATGGCCAAATTCGGATCCGGAAAAAGGGCACCACCCTGACCAGTAAACTCATCGACGGCAAATTTCCGGATTATCAAAGAGTCATACCAAAGAATTTAGATAAGGTTATTTATCTGGAAAGGGATAGCTTTAAGCAAGCCTTATCCCGGGTTGCGGTTTTGACCTATGAAAAATATCGGGCGGTTAATCTATCCCTGGAGGCGGGGACCCTATTGCTAGAATCCAGAAACCCTGAACAAGAAAAGGCCGAAGAAAAAATACCCGTTGATTACCAAGGTGAACCCCTTGGGATCGGCTTCAACGTGATTTATCTATTGGACGTGCTCAACGTGCTGGGTACGGATCAGATCCAGTTAGAATTACTGGATACCAATAGCAGCGCCATTCTGCGGGGCAAGGGGGAATCAGATTGTCTATACGTGGTGATGCCGATGCGGATTTGACCAGCGTGGCCCCGGCAGGCTAGGCAGCAGTTCTTACCAAGAATTGGTGAATTAACCAGAACGACGGCCGGGCAGCCGTCGTTCCAGGTGGGTTGGTGCGGGGAGTGTAAGATTAAAATTTCTTAGTCCAGCCAAGGGTTACGTCCCACTGGCTCATATAGAGGTAGCCGCTTTGGCCGCCGATTTGATCGTTGGTTCCATATAATTTTACTTCCGGTGCATAACTCACCGCCAAGCTGACCTCATTGGCCGGATCAATGAGTTTAGAAGCGCCGATGGTAAAGTGTTCCTTGACCACCGCTGGCGCCAAAACATTCATCAATGCCTGGGAACTTTCAAAAGCTTCGCTGCTGTTGCTGTAGCCGGCCCGGAATACCAGATCACTACTATAGGCCCATTGCAGCCCCACCTTGAACACGTCCACATCGTCCCAGCCAAAGCCGGTGCCATTGTCGCTACCCAAAGGAGCGGAATCCGGGCTCATGGGCAAATCAGTGGAATTAGATAGGGCCTTGATGTCGGAATAAAAAATCCGTTGGTAAGCCAGGGCCAGCGTTAGGCTGGGATTGATCTTAAAGGACAAGCCTAGATCTAAATTCGGCGGAATATCAAAACTACCTTGTTCCGCCAGTAACCCCTTGTAATCCTCAAAATCCGTCATCCATGAACGGGTTTGATAGGAAGCTCCCAGGGTCAGGCGGTTGGTAATGTTACCCATCCAACCGATCCGGGCACCAAAGCCATAAGAAATATCGTAACCATTATTGCTAACCGAATCGGGATACTGGGACATGGCTTGGAACGGTTCCAAACCATAAGTCTTAAGACCCTGGATGGCCATGAATGGCATGATGCCGATGGCATGATCCTGGTTGATTTTGCGCGCATAGTTGACGCCGATAAAACCCTGCATCAAGTCGATCCCGGTCGGAGAGGTTGCCGTACCCAAGGGGTTGTTAAATGAGGACCAAACAGCGCTATCGTACTCGGTATTCATGCCCCCATTGCCGCCGATGGTAAGGCTGACGGCGCTGTCGGCATCCAGCATGTAGTTGTAGTTAAAGGAAGGAATCAGGAATAAATCTTTGGTGCTTTCGTGCTCGCCAGGAGGAATCATGCGCAGGCCGTCGGGGTTGGCCACAAAGCCATGGTCGGGCATGAAAAATGAAACATCTAGTTCCATTTCATTACCAAGGAATACGGCTCCGGCTGGGTTGATGGCGTTACACATGCCTTCCAGGGGCATGGCGACGCAAGCGCCGGCCATGGATTTGGATTTCGGCCCGTAACCGTGAGACCAATAACCATTGGTGGCCCAGGCGGTTTGGGTTGCCGCGCCTAGCGCCGCGAACGAAAGTAATATTGCACTTTTTTTCATAGGATTTTCCTTTGGTATGGATAACGGAATCGATGAAACCGCTGAAAGATTCAGCGTCACCCGGTTGCTAGCGCCTGGACGTTCCACGCCGGTGTTTGGACATGGATCTGCCGGCGCAAATGTAGCCGTTTTGGTTTAATCTATCTCCTGAGTTATAGCGGGTTGTTGAACAAAATCCTTTATAGCTGCCAAGTGGAATTCTTGGCCCTTGTGAGCCATGCCAAGAAAGCCATCGGCCCGGGGATCCAAGTTGGGAACTGGGGTGTGGTGATATAGCCAGATTTTGTTTTTTACCGCCTCGGGCAGACCACACAACTCGGAATAGTGGGCATGTACGCCGCTAGGTATTCTACTGGTTTCGCAATCGTGCAATATGAGTTCAACGCGGTTGGCGATGGGCAGGAGAATTTCTGGGGCAAACCGGGTGTCTGTGGTAATGAAGGCGGCGGGTCCGGTGCCCTGCTGGAGAATTAGACCAAAGCTGGGATGTTCCCTATCGCCGGCCAGTACATGGGGCATTTTAATCATCTCGGCCAGGATCCCATCCCATAGGAAACCCCAAGTGAGGGGATATAGGGCAAAATAGTCCGACAACGACAAACGCCCGCCATCCACCAATTCCAGGCCAGCTCTTAATCCCTGGTCCCAGATGCGCTGAAAATTGGATGTCGCGCTTAGCAGAGCAGGACGGCGAGGGTGCTGGCGAAACCGGCAACTGAACGCGAGCCATTCTAAACCGCCGATATGGTCCCCGTGCAGGTGGGAGATATAAACTGAGTCGATATCCCCAGGGCCATAACCTGCTTCAGCCAGGGAAAAGCGAATATCCCCACCACAGTCTATCAGCAGGCGGCGGCCAGCCTGGCCGCGAATTAACAGGTTAGATTGATATTGGTCCGCTCCACAGGAGGCGCCCCCCACGCCGAGAAAACGAATTTTCATGGGAACGGCGCCTTAGGAACCAAGTGATAAACCGGAGCGTCCCCATAATTCTTGGCGAGTTGTACCACTCCCACGTATTCGCAGGCGTACCAGGGCGGCGTGTCCAGTCCCTGATCCGTGCGATAGGCACTCTCCTCGGCGGTCAATAGGGCGACGAATTGTTGGGATGCGTAAATGTGACCGGGCACGGTGATGGGTTCGATACGGGCGGTGCGCGAAACATGGTTTCCATAGACGATGGGACGCTGCGTCAATGGATGTATTCCCGCGTAAACAGGCCCGGCGTGTAGCGCAACGCGAAGCCCTAGGCTAACCGGTAAGCCGTATGCGGCCGGATCCAGGGTATGAAAGGAATCCTGGAGGTGAAAGGCGTATTGGAGCAGGCCCCGGGCATCGTTCATGACCACATACAGGGCATCGCCCCAACTTTCCACCAGATCCGGCGTTCCGCAGTGGGATTCCAGGCGCCTTCGAACTTCGGCGAGGTATGTCCATAATCCTGGAAGGTCTTCCTCCTTGATTTTGCTGAATCCCTGAATATCGGCAAATAAAAGCGTCTTTGGCACCCGTTGGGGCTCACGACGCAGTCCAGGACTAGTGGCCTGAACGGGTAGTCGGTCGGTGAGGGTTTCAGGATGGGCTGCCCTAAGCTCGTCCAATTCGATCAAGCGTAGGCGAGCGATATCCGGCCAGTGATCCATGAAATCCGCGGCGGTGCCGGCAGCGTTGCCGGCGCCATAATCCCACACCAGCAATAGATAGGGCTCAGTTCCCAGCAGGTTGGCGCGTAAGCGGGCCAAGCCGTCGATAATTTGATTATTGAAGCGGTATAGCCATTGGTGGCCGAGGTAGGCTTCTTCGGTGGCAAAGGTCAGGCTGCTGGCCAGTTTGATCGCTCGGCGAAAACGTCGTTCCCAGCGGGGCCCGGCGTAGGCGACCCGTTCTTGAACAAAGTCCTCGATGGCGCAAGGCAGCACCAGATGGACTTCTGCGTCCCGTTCCAACAAGGCTTCAACGAACAAAATATCGGTTCCGGCTCCCGCCGAGCTATAGCCGATGTGGACACCGAGTTGGTCCAGTTGGTCCTGGATGGCGCGCCGCACCGGGTCCTCGCAACCGGCGGGGAACTGGGGCGCCGTTTCATCTGGCCCATCCAGGGGTTGGCCGGCGCCGATCAACACCACGGGCGGTTCGATCAGTTCCAAGGACCCGGTTGCAGCGCTGAAGCCGTGCTGCACTAAGGGTAATAGCCGGCTTCGAGCTTCCACCAGCCAGGCGTAATGGGCGGAAAATTGATGTTTTACCTCCAGATAAACCGCCTCAGCCTGGTCCGGGGCGCCGGTGAGCAACAGGGACTCCGCAAGGGTCACGGCTTGCCGGAAGGCGTCCCTGGCCGTTTCGGGCCCTGTGATCCGGGCCCGGCAGCTCTGAAGAATTTGTTGAGCAATTGCTTGAGCCTGGTCGCGGTCGCCGAGCAGCCAAGTTTGCCGGGCAGCGTTGATGCCGGTTTCCAAATCCTGAAAACGCAGAAAGGCTTGTAGGTGGGCGTCCCGGCTGTCCCGCAGATCCTCAGCCCGACCCTGTTGGCGCCAAACCTCTTGGTGAACCTGTGCCATCAGGCGCAGGCTGTCGCAGTCCTGGTTGACCGCGGTCCGGGTCTGACTGGCGAGACGTTGAATTTGCTCGGCTAGGTTGGCGATCCAGTCCAGAGAGTCGTCAAGTCGGCCGTTGCCGGGCTGCAATAGGACCGGGAGCCGTGCTCGCAGGGTCTCTAGGATCTGTTCAGCAAGGTGGGGATCCCGGCCGACGCCAGGTCCTAGCTCCGCCAAGAGTTTATGGGCTTCCTGAACCGCGCCGCCTCGCATCATGGCCAGTACCGCCAACAGACTCAAACGCTGGCTGTTGGGATAGGCGGCGCGGGCTTGCCCGGCCAGATCATAGGCTAGAAAGCACTGGCCTTTCTGGATCAGGTCTTCCAACAACTCTAACCAGCCAGCCTCAGAGCCCGGGTTGCTCACCGCCTGATTCCCTAGCGGCCAAAGAACCCAAAGGGATCCAGGGTTCGAACCGGCTGGGACATTTGGTTGACGTTGTGGCCCATGCCTTGGGTGGTGCGGGTCAAGAGATCGAAACGGCCCGCCATTTCACCGACACCGCCGGCGATGATGGTGAGATTTTGGTCCATGACCCCTAGGTCCTGATGCATGGATTGCACGCTTTGGTCCATGGCCTGCATATCATGGCGCATCAGAATCATGCGATCTTTCATATCTGGCAGACTCCGGACATGGTTATTCATGCGGGTCACTGATCCGGTGATGACGCCCATAGAGTTGCTGACCCGGCCAAAATTTTCATACATGGAAACCATGTTGTGGGTCATGGCGACCATTCGATCGGAAAGATTGTTAATCATGAATAACACCAGCACCGCCACCACCGTCAACAGTACCAGGATGCCCTTGATGATCCGGTTGGTACGCCGGGCGATGGTGATGCCGATTTGATTTTCTTCTTCCATGCGTGCGTTGACCGCAGCAACCTGGGCGTGGAAATAGTCGATGATCTCGGATTGAGTAGCCACGTCGTTTTCCTTCCTTCCGTCGTTCGGTTCGGTTAGGGTAGCGGGTTCATCCAATTGAAGGCCCGCATGGGCCCGGACATACGATTCACATCCTGGCCCATGGTTCCCACCGTTTGATTCATGACGGCGAAGGTGGCGGTCATACGGCCCACGCTCTGGGTAATGTTGGCCATATTGGTATCCAGGTTACGCATGCGGGCGGCCAAATCGCCCATGGTGAGGGTCATGTCGCGCACGCTGCCCTGCATTTGCGCCATTTCTCCGGCCATGACCGGCATCTGGGCCACGTTGGCGTCCATTTCCAAGATAGCCTCTTTCATGACATCCATGTCGGTGGAAATGTGGCTGAAGTGGCGATGCATGGTATCTACTGCCTCGATCATGGGCTTGATCTGATAATTCAGGGTCACCAACAACAACAGCATGGCCACCGCGATGACACCGAGGCTGAACAGCCCGATGCGGATCAGGGCCGTGGTGCGGCGTGCGACCCGCAAATGCATGGCAAATTGGTGATCCAGAATCCCCTGGAAATGGTCGGCGATTTGGTGCAGCTTTAACTGGTCATCCGGTTCGATGCTCATGATCGGGGCGTTCTCTAATTTGGCGGAGCCGAGGTTGGGAAGTTTAAGGCTGGGTCGATCGAAACAAAACCAGTCGGTTTAGGGGGATGATGTTGCTTAATCGTGATCTGGACCAGGACGAGTACGAGTCTAGGGAGATTAAAACCGCTGGCCCGGCAATTTTTGGTCCGGGGGGAACGGCTGGGGCCGGCGGTTCGACTCTAGAGTATGTGCCCTTGGTTCAGCCGTCTATTCGGGGGCATTGACAAACTCCAGGGCCTGCTCCCGGGTGTCGAATACCTGAAGAATCTTCAAGAATCCGCTCACGCGGAACACCTTGAGTATATTGGCGTTCAGTCCGAACAGTGCCAGGTGACCACCCGCTTGTTTGGTGCGTTTAGCGGTCATCAGAATGACCCGCAGCCCGGCGGAGGAGATGAACTCTAGGCCTTGAAAGTCAAGAAGGATTTTATTGGCGCCGGCAACGGTCTCCAGAAAACTGGTTTCCAATTCCGCGGCCTGATTGCTGTCCAAACGGCCGCTAAGACCTAGGAACAACACATCTCCTTGGTGTTCGGCGATGATGGGCATTAGGGGTAACTCCATTCAAGGTGCACAAGAGCGCCAGGAAAATTAGTGAATTTCCAAGTGCTTACGTAATTCTACGCGATTATGTCCGTTCTTATGTTCATAATGGCATTCATCCATGAATTGGCGAACCAAGTGAATACCTAGGCCGCCGATGGCCCGTTCGTCGAGACTCGCTGCCAGGTCCGGCGGCGGCACCTGGCTAAAGGGATCAAAGGGGCGGCCCTGGTCTTCAATCACTAGGGTCAAGGATCCCTTGGCGATGCGCAAGTCGATGTGGATTTCCTGGCCGCTGGGATCAGCGTAACCGTAGGAAATACTGTTGGTCAGCAGTTCGTCCAGGCACAGGTTGAGATTGAACAGGTCTGCCTCGTCTAAACCATGGGCTTCGGCGAAGGTTTCCACTGCGTCGGTAACTTCCTGAATGGCGGCCAACCTGGCGGGGATGCAGAGGCTTAGGTGTTCGCTGAGTTGCACCTCAGCGGGCGGCACGCCGGCTTTCGGCGTGGAATTAGGGACCAGCCCCAACACCAGGCAGGTCAGATCGTCGGAGGGTTCGGCGCCAGCGGCAAACTGATCCACATCCTCAACCAGATGGTCGACCAGTTCCCGGGCTGTGCGGTTTTGGCTGGCCTTGACCGCCCGGATCAGGCGTTGCTCGCCATATTCCTGCTCGTTGGGGTCGAAGGCCTCGGTGATGCCATCCGTGTACAGCACCAGGGTATCACTGGGTTCCAGCGCGATCTCCCGCTCCGCGTAGGTTTCGCCAGCTTGGATTCCTAAGGCCATGTCGCCGGTGGGTTCTAGAAAGGTCAAGCAGCCATTGGACTGGAGCCGTAGGGGCGGATTATGTCCGCCGTTGCTATAGCGCAAGCGGCGGGTGTGGCAATCCAGGACACCGTAGAAGGCCGTGACGAACAGTTCCAAGGGATTTTCCGCGCACAGGACATCGTTGACCCGGGACAAGAACTCGCCGGGTGCCAAATACCGGGGAGCATAGTTTTGCATCAGGGTGCGGGCTACCACCATGAAAAAGGCGGCGGGCACGCCCTTACCGGAGACATCCGCCACCACCAAGCCAATCCGATCCCTATCCAGTAAGAAATAGTCGTAAAAATCCCCGCCAACTTCCCGGGCGGGAATGGTCCGGGCATAGAGGTCGTAGCCCTGGGCAACCGGAAATAGGGTTGGCAACAGGGACAATTGCAGGGAGCGAGCCACATTCAGTTCCGCCAGGATGCGGCGCTGGGCGGTTTCCAACTGGGCATTCTTGTCGGTCAGCTCGGCGGTGCGGGTCTGTACCAGCGTATCCAGATGTTCCTCCCGGTGATGGACCTGGCAGGCCATGTCCTCGAATACTCGGGCCAGGTTGCCGATTTCGTCCCGGCGTTGCACCAGGCTCGCCAGACCCAGTTGGGCACGATCAAAGGGGTCCCGGCCGAGGGCCAAGGTACCGCCATGCAGGAGCCCTGCCGCGCGAGTCAGGAGGGTCAAGGGGCGGCCGATGGCGCGACCGAACATAACGGCAAAAATCAGCGTGAGAATGGCCACCGCGCCGATGCTGAGCATGGCATCCCAAAACAGCTTGGACAGGGGGGCGACAAACTGGGCCTCGGGTTTGGCGACACCCACCGTCCAGTGTTCCCCCGACATCGGCGCGAAACCCAGCACCAAGGGCTGTTGGTCTAGGGGTGATAGGAAGCGGGCATGTCCGCCCTGGGGATGGCCGGCCAAGGTCCGTTCCAACGCCTCCAAACCCAGGCTGTTAATGTGTTCCACTGGGTAGGAGACCACATTCATGATTTGGTCCGCCTGGTCCGGCGGCAGCGCAGTTAGGGAATGAAAACGCAGTGCGGCGTTGCGATGGTGCAACAGTATCCCGTTCTTTTCCAGAAGCCAGGTATCCCCACGCCGTTGGGAATCGAAGCGGTCCATAATGTCGGTTACCGCTTCCGCTTTGAGCTTGACCAAGGCCACACCCAGGATCTTGCCAGAACTTCCTTGCACGGGGCGGCTGAAATAGATGCCGGGTTCGCCGCTAGTGGTGCCAAAAATGAGTTCGGAAACGAAGGTTTCGCCGGACCAGGCGCGCTGAAAATATTCCCGCCTGGCATAGTTGCGGCCCTGTACCTTGGGGTTGGTGGCGGCAACAAATACCCCATCCCGATCCATCAAGTAGGCGTGGGCGACTCCTTCCACCGTGTCGGCGATACTGTGCAGGGTGGCGTTGGTGGAAGCCGCGTAGCGGGCCCGGTCCTTGCCGGTGTGGGATAGGAACGAGATCACCTCGTTGTCCGCAGCCAGGATGCCGGCGATTCGTTGGGTATCGGTAATCAATTGATCTAGACGGCTGGCCAGGCTAACCGCCAGCAATTCGAGATTTTCCTGTTCCTGGGCCTGGACCGTGTTCAGGCTACCCAGCAGGTTGTAGTAGGCGGTGCCCACCATGGGCGGCAGGGAAACCGCCAGAAGGACGAGGACCAACTTGAGGGTAATAGACCAGCGCGGTGAACTGGGTTCTTGCATGGCAGGGGGCTCCGGGAACCGGCCCCTGGGACATCACCCAGAAGCGCTAGGGAAGATTAAAGGGTCTTCCCCGAGTTTCCAATCGTTCCACCGGCTGGCCGTTGAATTTAACGCTCAAGCCCTTGGGGTTACCGAGGTTGAGCCGGAACGGGGTGTCACCCTTGATCGACAGGCGGCTACCGGGCGGGCGGATGCCGGCGCTGAGACGCTTGCCTGAACCATCCCAGATTTCTACCCAGGACGCTTGCTTGGCAACTATGTGCAATTCCCCGGTTGCCGGGCCCCTCCCGGTTAGCGGCGCCGGATTACTTGGTGGAGCGCTGGGGACTAACGGGGCTTGCGCCGTCTCTTTAGTTGCTGCCTCTCTGGTTACCACCGCTTCCATGGAGTCTTGATGCGGCGGCGGGACGCTAGATACATCTTCCCCAAACGTGGCGTGGTAATGCTGGCCGGTCCCGCCATCCCGGCGCGGTGGCGCGACTCCGGAGCGCACCGACTCCACCTCGAAGAAGTTATTGGTAGCGCGGGCAAACGCCTCGTAAATGGAGGGCAGGTGAATCTGTTCGTTATCCAGCCCCCGCTTACGCAGGGAAATGATGAATTGCTGGGTAGACTGAATCGGAATATCTGCGGGAGTGATGCCTTTTTCCAGTACCTCCACCGCCATGCGTGCCACGACTTCGCCCTGTTCAAATGGGGACACGCCCACCGCCAGGTTGGCGCCGTCCTCCACGTTGAACAAATTGCTGCCGATCAGGGGCAGCTTGGAATTGGCCACCGTCCAGCGCATCACTTCCTGGCTTGGCACCAGGGTGTCGTCGCTGGCGGAGCGGGCCAACTTACGATAGTTGCTTAATAAAATCAGATCCGCCTGTTGAGAAGCCTCGTTCACCGCCAACTTCCATTGTTCAAAGTCCGGTATCAACCGCGAGCCCATGAATTGGGTGGGCCGCCAGTCGTGACGCTCCATGAAGGCCGCGTCCTCTTTGACCGAGCCAGACCGGTCCGCCAGGTGCAGAATGCGCAAGGCGCCCGGATGGGGGCGTTCAGCGCCGATGAGTTGGGCCACCTCTTGGAGCGCCACCAGTTGCTTTCTCTCAAATATACCGGTGACATTGCGGGCGCCTGGGTAGCCATAGGCGTCGGTGCCGCCATTGACACCGGCGAATAGAATGTTGATCCGGGGATGATTGACAAAATACTTGGCGGCATATTCTTGGGCGTCGTCGTCTATGGCGATGACCACCTGGGGTTCCCATTGTTCGATGGCGCGCCGTGCCCCGTTGCCCGCCACCCGCTTAAAGTCGGCGTGGGGATGGCGCTTGGTATCCATATAGTGCCAGCGAATCGAGTAATTGGTATAGGTATCCAGGATCCGCCGCAGACCCACGTTGAGGTCCCGGGTCCAGGAATAGCTGGTATCGTAGCTGTGCAAGATCAACAGGCGTGGACGGTGAATATTAGAATAGACAAACAGGGCCACCAAACAAAAGATGAAAATCAGTATTAGGCCGAATTTCACACCTTGCTGACGCATATTAAATAATCCCCAACCAACGCCAATAGGGTAATGTGATGTACAGCGAGAGAATCTTGATAAGTGTCACCCCGGCGTTAAAACGCAAAAAATTGCCCTCCTGATAGAGAGACGCCCGTTCAGTTAGGGAATAAAGCTGGATATAGTAGGAACTCTGGTAGGGCAGGTAAAAGTTTTCACCCAGAACCAGGATAAAAAATCCAACCACCCAGGGATTGAGGCCGTGGGTTTCCGCCAGGGGCAGCAACAGAGTCGCGGTAATGACGATGGTGGCAGTGATGGGAACTGCCAAACGAATCACGAATAGGGTGAGGGTCAGCAAGAGGATGAACCATTCGAGACTCTGGTTCATGTAGTCACCCATCCACACCAAATGGCTGGATAGCCAGGTGTCAAGCCCGAGATAACCCATGGTCTTGGCCATGCCCACGGTACTGCCAAGAAAAATCAGGAATGGCCAGTCCAATTTGCGGCGAAAGGTGTCCGGGGTTAGAGAACCAGACAGCAGCAGGGCGAACAGCAGGGTGAGGGCCAACCAGGCGGGATCGATGTGGTGAATGGACGCGGACAATACGCCCAGCATGAATAACAGAATGCCGCCGACCGCCATCCACTCCGCGTAGCTCAGGGGTCCTAGCACCCGTAACTGCATGGCCAGCACTTCCCGGGATAGCTTGGGGCGCTCTTGGTTGCGGTAATACCAGGCAGAGGCCAGGGCGTACAAAACGAGGGATGAGACGCCCACTACCAGGCTGGCCACCAGCCAGTAAACCCAGCCGAACTGTTGCTGAAACTGGGTAGGAAGTAATCCGTAGATAATGAAGTTAGTGGATTTGCCAGTCATGAAAATGGGGGAAAACAGACTCACTCCCGCGAACATGCTGGCGGTGAGGCCATTGGCCACCGGGGAGCGGCGGCGGGTATTGAGTAGCTCCACCATGTCGGTAAGGATCGGCGTCATGAGCGCCACCCGGGCATTGATGGACGGCAACAAAGGCGTCAATAGGATTCCGGCGAGGATTAGATTGAAGTGATAAAAGAACTGGTTATTGGGAGTGACCTTCAAGATCCAGAGCAAGAAACGAAAGCTAAGGCCGGATACCACAATGAGGGTCCCGAGACCCAATACACTCATGGCCATGAATAGGCTGTCCGAGGCAAATCCCGCCAACACCACCTCCTGGGGCGCCAGTCCCAATACCAGGATCGCCAGCACCATGAACAGACTGGGGATGAACATATCCACCAAATGGAATACCCACATGGCCACGGTGGCGGTCAGGATGGCGAGAAAGATGGTTTGGTTGGCGGAAAAGCCCCAATCCGGCAACGCCAGCATCATCAAAACGGGCAATAACAGGGTGATGGCCCAACCCAGGTTGGGCGTCCAACTGGGCGGGTTGGACGGAACCGGCAGGGGGGAGTCCTTGACGGAAGCTGGGGCTCTCGGCAGCAGGTCGGAGAAAAACCGGGTCCCCAGTTTGGGGTTTTCGTCTAGGAAGTGGAGCAGGGTGTGGCCGGGGATGGACAGCACGGCAGCGTGGGTCCGGGCCGCCATGTCCGCTTGGTAGGCGGTTAGGCCGAGGGCGGCCTCGATGCCGCAGTAGCCGTCGGTGGTGGTCCAGGGGGAGTTTCGGTCGGCACTCGCTGGATCGAGGCGGCCGGAGAGAACCCAAAAGAAATGGGATGCGAACTCGCCCTCGGCGTATAGGCGTTCGCCTGGTTCCAGTTCTTCTACGGCCAAATTGGGTAGAAGCCGGGCCAGGCTGCCTTTATCGCACTCCCGGAAAAATGGGATATTGGATAGGTTTTGAAGGGCGGACTCGCTGTCTATCATGGGGTTGCGGGCTCGTTAGGCAACAACAGGGTGTATCGGCCATGCCGGACAAATCATGATAAAGCCTTAGTTCAGCCGGTAAGCAATGGCTGGGCTGGGTGGAAATCACCGGGAGTCCTATGGAATACCGAAGTGATATAAGTGGATTTAAAGGAGGCAACCGCCGGCGGGTAGGGACGCTCCTCCAGCGGGGGCGTCAGCGACCGGATGCCCATCAATTCTGCACCCCAACGGCGGCGGTGACTCCGCCCAGTGGGGCGAACGAGCCCCAAACCAGTTCAAACCCTACAATTGGCTGTTCTCCTCACCGGGCCCTGGACCATGTTGCGTTACTCTCTAACCAGTTTGTTCAAGTTCCTGGCCGGTCTTCTGGTCGTCGAGGCCGCCACCGCCCTGCTGGTGATCTTAGCCAAGGACAGTGGCCGGGACGAAGTTTGGATCCTGTTCGGCCTGTTGGGTTTGAGCATCGCGGTACTCGGCGCCCTGTTTTTCACTACGGTGGCCAGCCATGCCAGCCGGGAAACCGTGGCCCAGGCCCAGGAAGACTTTCTCAAGGAACGGGAGAAAATTCGGGTGCAGGCGGAACGGGACAAGGCCAGGGTGCTGCGGGATAGTCACCGGGCCATGCTGCGGGACCGGGATCGCACCCAAGCCAAGTCAAGCTTGCGCAACGGTGCCTCCTTGGCGGCGGTGCTGGGTATCGGCGGCATCATGTTATTTACCCAATTCATGACCTTTGGTCTCTTGTTGCTGTCTGCGGCCGGCGGCGCGGCGGCCGGCTATGGGTGGCGCCTGCGTCAGGAACGACAGACCAGGGATTCGAATCCAGCCAGCCAGCTTACTCGGGGCAGCGGGGGTGTCCCCAAGGCCTTGGGCCGGCGGGTAGGCCGGCTGTTGAAAAAGGATGACGCCCAGGTCGATGGGTCCGGGGTGCCCTAACCAGGTTGTCGATCAATGGAACGCCGGGGCCGGGGCCAGCAGCTTGAGCCGCTGTTGCAGTTGGGCCTGGCGCTGCTGGGCGTCGGGCAGCTTGGTACCGGCGCTTTCCAGTCCGCTCAGCAGTTGTCCGCCTTCCTGCACCAAGAGTTCCAGTTGGTCGGCGTCGAACAGGTGTAGGGCGGCAGCCAATTCCTGCTCGGAGCAACAGAGCAGACTGGGAGTGAGTTCCGCCGGGCCGATGGGTGAGTCCGGCGCCAGCAGATCGGCGACGATGGGGTGCTCCAGCAATTGGTAATGGAGCTTCCGGGCGTTATGTTCTGTATCTAGCATGGCCAGTGCCTGGGGATCTCCGGCGGCGCCCCGCCGCACCGACTGCATCACCAACTCCACCAAGCGGCCGATGGCCTCCTTGAACTGGCTTTGATTGCCGCCGAGGCCGCAAACCTGCTCGTAGCATTGGTCGAGACGTTCCTTGATGGCCAGTATCCGGTCACTGGTTTCGCTAGGCCGCAGCCGGGTGGTTTCTTGGACCAGGGATTCGAATTGGCCGCGAAACGATGCCAATTCTTCCCAGTCTTGCTGCCGGGCTTGATCCAGTTCCCGGGCGGTCAGGACCGGCGCCGGATAGCCAAACAGGGGATTGGTGTGACGGCGGCGCCAATGGCGTTCGCGTCGGCCTGGCGGTTCGAGGTGCGTGAGATCCATGGGCAGGGCTCCGGTCAAGGTGGAGAAATTATAAGCCGGGGTGCAAG
>CAZIHO010000060.1:0-21158 GCA_964538875.1 uncultured Chromatiaceae bacterium | reverse complement strand
ATCACATTTGCGCTTTGCGTCTTGAAAAATGGCCTGGATGGCCATTTTTCAAGGTGCCCTCAAAAGGGATGCCAAGCCATGGGCCGCCCGGCTTGCACCGGGCCCCAGGCAGCAGGTCTGGATCAACCCCATGGCAGCAGCGCCGCCGCCAACAACAGGGCTTGCCCAGCCACAGCAACCAGTTGGCGCTTGGCGAGCCGCAAGGCGCCCTGGGCGCGGGTATCCCAATCCCGCCCCGGCGGTGGCGCGGCGCGGCCGAACAACCGGGCTAGCCCCAGGTCCAGGGTTGCCAGATCCAATTTGCCTTGGGCCAGCAGGGCGAACAGCTCCGCGTCCAGCCGGACCCGCAGGGCGAAATATTTTTCCGCCAGACCGGCCAGCAAGGATGCGCCGAGCAGCCATGGGCGGAAGCCGGGGCAGCCCGCACCTCCCTGAACGCAAGCGGCCAGCACCAGCAGGGCACCGAACAGCAGGACGCTGGCGGCACCGTCCAGGCCCCGGCAGGCCCGCAACACCGGGGGCAGGATCTGCCGCTCGGGAAACGGCTCCGGTCCCATATCAGTTCAGGGCCTGGGCCAGCGCGACCCGGTGCTCCGCCGACAGCAGGATGCGCCAGCGCCCGGCCAGAAGCCGTTCCGCCTGGGCGATGTCGGCGGCATGACCCTGGCGCACCAGCCAAGCGATGACCGCCACGGCGCTGCGGGAGGCCCCCAGGGCGCAGTGCACCAGCACCGGACCCGCTCCCCGGGCTTGTTCGATGGCATGGGCGGCACGGCGCAGGCTATCCGGGTCCGGTACCACCAGATCCAACAGGGGCAGGTTGTCATAGCGTCCCCGGGCGGCGGAGGAAAACTCGGCAGTCAGGTCGATGATCGACCGCCAGCGGTTGGCGGCCAGTTCCCGCCGTCGCGGCAGCCGGCCGATGTGCACGTCCGCCGCCACCGGCGCCGACGCAGGCCGGCCAGCGGTATACCACCGGTAGGAGAGCCAGGAGCCGAGCAGATAGGGCACCAACAGCCAACGCGCCGCCAGGCTGTGGCGACCCGCCTGCTTCTGGAATACCGCGACGCCGAACAGCCAGTAGCCGGAGGCAACGGCGATCAGTGCCGCCGCCGGCCACAGCAGCAGCCAGGCCCAGCCCTGGAGCGCCCCGGCGGCCAACGCACACACCAGTCCACCCCCTAGGTAACGCCAGCCCAGGGCGCGCCGTCTCGGGTCACGGGTAAACCGGGCGCCAGGGTACGGCAGCGGGCCGTCCGGTAGCCCATAGAGACAGAGCATCCCCACCGCCAGGCCGGTGTACAGGTCAATGATGTGATGCTGGTAAACCAGCAGCACCGACAGACCGATCAGGCTAAACCAGAGATGCATCAGGTAGCGCCAGGGCGCGCTCAGATGGCGGGCGTAGATGACCCATAGCAGCAGCAACAGGCTGATATGCAAGGACGGCGCCTGGTTGAAGGGCTGGTCGAAACCCGTCAACAGATCCAGTAGCAATCCGTTGAAGCCGTCCGCCGCCGGGCGGTCGAAGGCAAACCGCAGCGGAAACAGCAGGAAACCGGCCACCGAGATGAGAATCGCGGCAATGATCCGCTGGGCATGCCGGTCTAACTCGGCCCGGGTCCGGCAGACAAACAGGGACGCGGCGAAAAACAGATCGATGGACATGTAGGGCAGCATCAACTGGGGCACAAACGGCAGACTCCGTTCCCAGTCAAAATAGTAGGAGGGAACCCCAGTGCGCTGGGCGGTGAACCAGTTGGCCAAGCCGTACAGCAGGAAAAACAGGGGTCCGAGCAACGCCAGCCAGGCAGCGGCGGCTCGCCAGGGCCGGGGTTCAGCTTGAGGAGGTGTCATGGGCTCAGGCCTGCCGACGCGCCACCGCGACGGTAAAAATGCCCCAGTCGTCGGTGAATTGGTCGATTTTTGTAAAACCGGCGGCGGCCACCAGTTGATCCATTTCAGCTTGGGTGCGCCGGCGCATCACCCAGGGTTGATGTCCCCGATGGCTGGTCAGCACCCGGGCGATCAACTCGACCTGGGGATGCCAGGGCTGGTTGGTGTAGATCAGGTAGCCCTCCGGCTCCACCGCCTCGGCCAGACCGGCCAAAGAAGCCCGGATCAGGGCGTTGTCCGGGAACAACTCGTACAACCCGGACACCACCGCTAGGGTCGGGCGCGGCGTCAACCCCGCCAGGGCGGATTGGTCGAAGGCGTCGCCCTGGTCGAAACTAGCGACCGTCTCCAGTCCCAGGGCGGCGATCAGGCGCCGGCCGGCTTGCACGTTGATGTCGCTGAAGTCCCGCAAACGTATCGACTCCACTTGCTCCCGGAGCCCGTGCAGGGCTTCCAGCACATAGCGGCCGTGGCCGGCGGCCACGTCCACCAGCCGCACTGGCCGCTTGGCCTGCCTCAGTTGGGCCACCGTATCCCGCAACGCCCGCTCCAGGTGCTGCTTGCGCACCCGGATGCCCCGCCATCCGATGGCGTTGAGGTACAACCGGTCCAGCAGCCGGCCCAGCAGTGTCTTGCCGGAAGCCTGGTTGCGATACACATAGTCGAGGGTACTTCCAGAATCGAAGCCGGTGGCCAACCCCAGGCGCACCCCGTCCGACAGACGCCCCAGCGTCGCCAGGTTGGCGCGGGCCAGGGCGAACCACCAGCCCTTGGGCGACCCGGACGGCACCGGCGCGCTCAGGGCGTCGAATTCGTCCTTGGTATAGCCGCCGCGATCCGCGTCCAGCAACGAGGGATAGGCCAACGGCGCCCCATAGACGCGGTCGACGAACGCCCGCACCTTGGTCAGGGCCAGGTGGCGGTCCTTCTCGCCCAGGGTGTCATGGTAGAAACCCGCCAGCACATGCTTTTCCTTGACCGGCGCGCCCAGGCGCTCGAAAAACTGATGCTGGGGCTGCTGATGCACCACCCAATCGGCGCCGGAGATGAGCAATTGGGTCGGCGTCTGGATCGCGCCGGCGTCAGCCACCAGACGCTCGGCGGTGTCGTACAAGCCGAGCAGGATGTTCACCGCAATGGGCCGGGTAATCAGGGGATCGGCGTTATAGGAGGCGATGCGGTCGGGATCATGGGTCAGGAAGCGGGCCTTGACGTAGGAGTTCACGAAAAATTTCCCGCGCAAGGCGTGCAGCAGGCGCAAACCAGGACGAGCGAATGGCACGTACAGCTTGACCTTGAACGCCGGTGACGCCAGCACCAGGCCCCGGATCCGCGGCGCATAGTCGTGAACCCAGGCGGCGGCCAGCACCGCGCCGACGCTTTGGGCAATCACCACCAAATCGCCGCTTTCCAGGCCGTAGGTCCCGCACACATGGCGCGCGAAGGCATCCATGTCCTTGATTGAGGTACCAATGCTCGGCGAATAGCCCCGCTCGCCGGCATTGCGCCCGTGACCCCGGGCATCCCAGGCAAACAGGGCGCAATCGTCCAGGCCCAATTCATCCACCAGATGTTGTAACCGCCCGGAGTGCTCATGGCCGCGATGAAACAACAGGATCCCGCGCCTTGAACCAGGGGTCCCGGGCCAATGGCGGTAGAAAATCGGCGTGCCATCAAAGGAGGTGAAGGTCTGCTCAAGAGCCTGGCGCATGGAGATTCTCCTAGCAGCGGATCGGAATTAAGGCGTTAGCAGCGGAGCAAGGGGGCAAATCAGGGGAAAACAGGAACTTGCAACGCCAAACGGCAATGATACGGGTTGGTCCTATACCGGGATCCTGCTTGTTCAAGCGCCGGTCATGGGCCGACAGGCAGACCAGCGCCCCTCCAGTCTAGACGTCGTCCAGACCGGACGGCGAAAATTGACGGCAAACCGCCACCATCCATCATGATCGGTGATGAGTCGCCGGTCAACTTGGCCGGGGAGCCCATTCAGGGAACCCCAGGGGGCCTGGGTCTAGCCTATCCCTATTGACCAGATATTCCAGCGGTGGCCGCCCGCCCGGCGGTCAACCGGCGGCGGCCGCCAGGGGCGGGCTGGGTTCGTCCCAGGCCGCTACCACCCGGTTGCGCCCCCGCGCCTTGGCGGCGTATAGGGCTTGGTCGGCGGCGGCGATCAGGGCGGCGGGGCCGGTGCTCGGATAGACAGGCGCATGCACCGCCACGCCGAAGCTGGCGGTCAGGGCGTGGCCGGGGAAGCGATCCCGCAGCACCCGGCCCTGGGCCTCGATCTCACGCCGGATCCGCTCCGCGTACAGCAGGGAGCCGCGCCGGTCCGTATCCAGTAACACAAACAGAAATTCCTCGCCGCCGTAGCGGCCGACGAAATCCCGGGGCCGGGTGAGGCGGCGCATACTGTCGGCGACGATGCGCAGCACGTCGTCGCCGGACTGGTGTCCGAAGCGGTCATTGAAGGTCTTGAAGTGGTCGATGTCCAGCAGACCCACGGCGAAGGGCTTGCCGGTCTGGCCCGAATCCCGAAACATCTCCGGCAGGAAGCGGTCGATGGCGGCCCGGTTTTGCAGCCGGGTCAGACCGTCCATCTGGGCCCGTTCCCGCTCCAACTGGAAGGTCTGGCTGTGTTGCAAGGCGATGCCCAATTCGCTCGCCACCCCCGCCACCTCCGGCAACCGGCTCGCTTCCACGCGGGGATCGCCGTACAGCCACAGCAGCCCTTGCAGACGGCCTTGGCTCATCACCGGCACCGCCGCCGCCTCCTGGGCACCCAGCAGCCGCAGCACCCGGTCGTTCTCTGGGCTGGATTTCAGCACCCGGGGCTCCCGGTCCCGCAGACAATGGACCAGATCCCCGGCTAGACCGGAAATCAGGATTTCCTGGGGCGGCTCATCCTCGTCCGGCACCTTGGGCGGCCAGGCGTGGGTAGCCAGCAGGCAACGGCGGCTGGGTTCGATGCGCATGAACAGCAGTCGTTCGATGCCCAACTCCCGGTGCAGTTCGTCCAGGGTCCAGGGGATGAATTCGGCGGGCTCCAGGCTGCGGTGGGGCGCGGTGAGGCTGGCGCGCAGGCCCGTGCGCCCGGACGAGGCCCCGCTGTACCCGGCGCTGACACCACTCAACTCGATGGCGGTAGCCACCAGATTGGCCCGTAATTGCAACACCGAGGGAAACTTGAGCCCATAGAAGGAGCCTACCTTCTTGAGTTCCTCGTCCGCCCGGTGCAGGATGGCGCCGATGTCCAGGGCCTTGGGGTTCAACACCTCCCGCACTTCCGGCGGCATGACTGGGTTGCCGTGGCGCACCACGGAGCCGAACCCCTGGGTCCAGGCGATGAAATCCGCCAGGGAGACTACCGCCACTTCCTGGGCCTCGGCACCCCGCAGGCCCAGCGCCGCAAATCCCTGGTGGTGCAGGGATTGGATCCGGCACAGGGAATCCGGCAGTCCCCAAGCGGTACAGATGGCGGCGCCCAATTTATCGTGGGAAACGCCGAAGAAGCTTTTTTCATCCTCTACGCCAGGATTGCCGCTGTTGCGGGAGGCGGACAGAAACTCGCTGAACCGCACCCGGCCGTGGGTTTCCAGGATGATCTTGCCCAAATCGTGCAGCAAGCCTGCGGCGTACAGGGCGTCCGGATCCGGATGCTGTACCCGCTCCCCGATCAGGCGGCTGAGAATCGCCACCAGCAGGGAATGTTGCCAGTAGTGGACTCGGTCGAAGGCGGTGCCACTGGCGCGCCGCACCAGACCCTCGTATACCATGAACTGGAGCGCCAGCTCCCGGATGGCGGAATTACCGAGCAGGGTCACCGCCCGCTCGATGGAGTCGATGCGGCGCGGAAAGCCGTAGAACGCCGAGTTGACCGCCCGCAGAATCTTGACCGCCATGGTGGGATCGGTCTCGATCACCCGGGTGATGGCGGCGGCGCCGCTGTCCTTATCCTGGGTGAGTTGCAGCAGTTTGACCGCCGCCGCCGGTGCTGGCGGCAGATCGGCGACTTCCTTGCGAAGCGCCGCCTTGATCACCTGTGGTAATTGATCTTCGTCCATCGCGCCCCCAATCGCCCAAGGATACAACTCGTTATCTGTGTGGCGGCCGGTCTGGCCAAAACCTGGGGGGTCCTAGACCCCGGAGCCGTGATGGCGCTCCCAGTTGCGGTTGAGGATGACTTTAAGTTGTGGAAGCCCCAGCGAATGCCTGGGACCAGGCACCGTCCCGGAACCGCTGGGGACGCTCCGCTAGAACGGCCATCAGCCAGTTGTGGCGCCACATGAGTGTCGTGTCACGCATCGGCCCGGCGTTACAACATGCCCGCCGTGTCCCGCCAATAGCCATCGCTGGCGCCCAGAGGCAGCAGGGCGGTCAGGGCTTGGGCGGCCTGGGCCGGGTCGTCGTCCCCCCCCAGGCAGGCGGCGAAGCGCCGCACCAGGGTTTCCGTATGCCGGGGTTGGGGACTCAGGCGCAACACGTCCACATCCAGTTGGCGCAGCTCGTCCAGGAAGGGCAGCAGATTGGTGGTGCGGGCGGACAGGGTCTGGATGCCGTTCAACACCAGGAACGGCTCCTGGTCCTTGGTGGAGAGCACCCGGCCCTCCGGATAGTCGATACAGCGGAATTGGCAGTCGTCCTTGGGCAGATTGTGGGAGCGGGCCGTGAAGCAGCGCGCCGAATAGGCCAGAGGCAGGCGCCCGAACGCCAGCACTTCGGTTTCCACCCCGGCTGGCCGTTGACGCTGGATGCCAGCCAGGCTGGAGCGGCCCAGTTCCACCGGCAATACCCAGCGCTTGAGCCCCCTTTCCGCCAGAATCGCCAGGGTGCGGGGGTTGTAGATGTTGACCCCCACGCCGCTGACGAAATCCACCCCCTGCTCCGCCAACAACTGGACCGCGCCCAGATCGTTGGCTTCCACCAGGAACCGGCCATTGGCGCAAATGCGGCGTAGGGTCTTGAGTTCCGACTCGGCTTCTAGCAGCGCCAGGGTGGACAAGACGACCTGCTTGCCCGCGTCCTGGAGTCGTTCCGCCAGGTTCAGCCAGTCGTCCAAGTCCAGGGCGCGCCGCTTAGAGCAGAGGGTCTCGCCCAGATAAATGATGTCCAGGGGCCAATGGGCCGCCTGGGTGTAGAAGTCCAGCAGTTGTTCGCGGGGCCAGTAATAGAGAATCGGGCCTAGGGAGAGTTTCATCGGCGGATTCAACCTCAGGGTTACTGCCAGGGCCGGTGATAGGCACCCAGGGTGGTCTGGGCACCCTCGGCCACCTTGGCCAGTTCCCGGGTCCAGTCGGCCCGGGCTTGGAACGCCGCTGGGTTGGCCCGGCAGGCGTCGATGGCTTGGCGCCATACCCGTGTGACCTGGGCCACGTAGGCCGGGGTACGTTGCCGACCCTCGATCTTGATGGCCTGCACGCCGGCCGCCAACAGATCCGGCAGAATCTCCAGGGTATTGAGGCTAGTGGGTTCCTCCAGGGCGTAGAACACCTGGTCCCCCACCTGATAGCGGCCCTTGCAAACGGTGGGATAGCCGGTTTCCTCGCCGGGCCCGTAGCGGTCGGTCAACACCCCGCCCAATCGCGCTTCCAGTCCCTGGGCGGTGTCCCGCCACTCCACCGCTTCCGCTGGGGAACAGGCGCCATAGGTATTGGGGGATTGGCCGCAGCAATAGGAGGACAACAGACAGCGGCCCTCCACCATGACGCACAGACTGCCGAAGCCGAACACCTCGATGGCCACCGGGCTGTGCTCGACGATGTGCTGGACCTGGGCCAGGGACAGCACCCGGGGAATCACCGCCCGGCGGATGCCGAATGCCTCCCGGTAAAAGCGCAGGGCCTCGTAATTGGTGCTGGACGCCTGCACCGATAGATGCAGCGCCAAGTCCGGCCAGCGGTTGGCGGCATAGTCCAAGACGCCGATGTCCGCCAGGATCAGGGCATCCACGCCCAGCCCCGCCGCCATGTCCACCGCCTGCCGCCAGACTTCCCAGTTGTCCGCCTGGGGATAGGTGTTGATGGCCATGAACACCTTGACGCCCCGCCGCCGGGCATATTCCAGACCTTCCCGGGCCCGCGCCTGGTCGAAGTTGAGACCTGGGAAATGGCGGGCGTTGGTGGCGTCCCGCAGGCCCATGTAGACCGCGTTGGCGCCGTTATCCACCGCCGCCTTCAGGGACGGCAAATTGCCTGCGGGACAGACCAGTTCCATGCCGATGATTCCTCGCTGATGGGTCCGGACCAGGCCCCGGACTGGCGTCGATTGGCTAGTTCCTGGGTGATGGCGTTGAGCACCGCCCATTTCTTGGCGCACCAGGCCGGCGCCAGCAGAATGTCCGGACTGGCGGTGCCGGTGAGGCGGTGGAATACCACTTCCGGCGGACAGAGTTCCACTAGGTCCGCGACCTGGGTCACGTAATCCGCCAGGGTCAGGGGCTGATATTCCCCGCGCCGCCATTCGTTGGCCAACGCCGTGCCCCGCACCACATGCAGGGGATGTACCTTCAAGCCGTCCACGCCCAGGTCCAGCACCCGCCGCAGGGTCTCCTGGGTATGCCAGCCGGTTTCGCCAGGCAACCCGGCGATCAGATGGGTGCAGACCGGCAAGCCCCGGCGCCGGGCCGCCCGTAGCGTGACCCGGTATTCCTCGAAGCCATGCCCCCGGTTGACCCGCGCCAAGGTCTCGTCAAAGGCGGATTGCAGCCCCAATTCCAGCCACACCTCATAGCCCTGGTCTCGGTAGGAGCACAGCAGGTCGATGACCCCCTCCCCCACGCAATCCGGGCGGGTGCCCACCGACAGGCCGATCACACCGGGCTGGGCCAGGGCCACCCCGTAGGAATGGGCCAAGCGCTCCAGGTCCCCGTAGGTATTGGTATAGGCTTGGAAATAAGCCAGCAGCTTAATGGCCCCGGTGCGCTTACCAACCACCGCCCGGCCGGCGGCGATTTGCTCTTCGATGGGTGCCGGACGCCGGCCGTTGGGGCTGAAGGACACGTTATTGCAGAAGCTGCAGCCCCCCTGCCCCTTGCTGCCGTCCCGGTTGGGGCAGGTAAAGGCGGCGTCGATGGCCACCTTATGCACCCGCTCCCCGTAGCGCCGCAACAGGAACTGGCCAAAGGTGGGAACAAACTCGGATAGCGTCATAAAACTTCAGTAGCGGGTGCGGTTTTGGAGTGAAGCGGGCGTCAGCCGGACGCGGCGCCTTGCCTGGGGTTTGAACCTGAGTCCTGAAACCGGCCTTTATTATGCAATTCAGCCGCCCCGGTCGCCATCCCCAGGGATCCGGACCCGCACCGCGGAAAGCCGCCGGATCCGGCTATTGAGGTCCATGGTTCTTATTGAGCGCCAATCGTCCGGGAATACCCGGTTTTTTACCCAGCCAAAAGCCAAATCCGGGATGAAGTTCCCCTAGGAAACCCGGAAAATACGCCGATAACTCCAAGTAGAGGGGTCCCCATTGGCCGGGCACCCGAGGAATTTCTCATGGCGACGGAAATTTATAACGACGGCAAGCATATTTGCGTGGCTTTCCGGGACCTGGTCACTGGCGGACAAGCGGCAACGCCCCCATCCGCGATCCAAGCCAACCAATTCATGATCCTGGACCAGGACCACGCCGCCCTGCTGGATCCGGGCGGCGAGCTGACCTACACGCGTCTGTTCATCGCCATCAGCCACTACATGAACGTCAAGAAGCTGGACTATGTGATCGCATCCCACCAGGACCCGGACACGGTGGCCTCGGTGAGCAAATGGCTGGTGGGAACCGACTGCCAGGTGGTGGTGCCCGCGCTTTGGGAACGCTTTGTCCCCCACGTCACCCGGCCCGGCAAAATGGAGGGGCGCATCATCACTATCCCGGACCAGGGCGCCAACCTGTCCTTGGGCGGCATTAAAATCAAGGCGTTGCCGGCCCACTTCATGCACGCGGAAGGCAACTTCTGCTTTTATGACCCCAAGAGCCGCATCCTGTTTTCCGGGGACATCGGCGCCAACCTGGCCGCCATCGAGGAACTGGACCAACCCATCACCGAGTTGGCCCCAGCCCTGCCCAGCATGGACGAATTCCATCGCCGCTACATCAATTCCAACCGGGTCTGCCGCTTCTGGGCGCGCATGATTCGCACCCTGGACGTGGCCGCCATCGTGCCCCAACACGGCCGCGCCTTCGTCGGCGCCCAGGTGGTGGCGGATTTTCTGGATTGGATTGAACACCTGGAATGCGGCGTGGACCTCATGACCCAGGCTAACTATCAAGTACCGGCGGATTAGGGGCCTTTCGACTAACCTAGGGTCGCGGCACCGCTGGTACCAGCGCGGCCCAGCAAGCCCTACGGGAGCAGCGGCCGGTACTGGTTGCGGACGGATCCCTAACGGCTCCTGAATCCGGGTCGCTATACTGACTCCCATCTCGCGGCCGGAGCCCAGGCTCCGATCAGCCTCCTTACTTGCCCTCTAGGTATCCAAACAGCCTATGTTTTCATTCAAACCCGTCTCGGCGACCCTGCTGGCCGTGGGCATCACTGCCTGCGGGGCCTTGGCGCCCCAGGAACAGCAGCCGATCCCGGAGACCATCCCGGTGGTGCCCGCGACGGCGCCGGCGCTCAAGGTCGAGTACCAACAGGTCCCAGATCTGGTGTACGGCGTCCTGGCCGGGGAAGTGGCGACCCAGCGGGATCGTTTCGACCAAGCCCATCCCCATTACCTGGCGGCGGCCCGTCTGTCCTCCAGCCCGGAATTGGCGGAATTGGCCACCAAGGCCGCCTTGGCCGCCAAGGATCTCGGCGCGGCCATGGACGCGGCCAACTACTGGCTGCAACTCAAGCCCGACGACTTGAGCGCCCTGCAAATCGCCGCCCTGATCGAGGCGCAACGGGGCAACCTAGATCCGGCGGCGGACAAGCTGCGGCGGGTGGTAGACCTGCAAAACGCCAGTGCCGGCAATGGCTATCTGCTGGTGGCGACCCTGCTGACCAAGGTGGCGGACAAGGACATGCGTTTGCAACTGATGCGGCGCTTGGCTGGTCCGGACAATCAGGATCCGGATGCCCTGCTGGCGCTGGCGGTTCTGGAAGCCGGGATGCACCACTTCGCGGAAGCGGAGCAACTGGCCCGGCGGGTGCTGGCGGCACGGCCGGATTCTAGCGAAGCCAAAGCTTTCTTAGTGCGCATGCTCACAGAGCAGGATAAAAAGGCAGAGGCCCGGGCCGCCCTGGAGCAATTCCTCAAGGAATCCCCGGAGGATGGCCTGTTGCGGGGCACCTACGCCCGGCTGCTGCTGGAGCAGGAGGACCTGACGGCCGCCCGGGAACAGTTCCGCCAACTATTGAAGGAAAGGCCGGGCGAGGATGACGTGCTGTTCGCGCTCGGCGTCCTGTCTTTGGAACTCAAGGACTTGGCCGACGCCCGGCAATCCTTCGAAACCCTATACGCCGGCAAGGAACGGCGTAGCGAGGCGGCTTATTACCTGGGCCAGGTGGAGGAACTGGAAGGTTCCAAGGACAAGGCACTGGCCTGGTATCTAAAGGCAGACGGCAAGCGGCGCTTCGAGGCGCAACTGCGGGCGGCGCGCCTGCGGGGTCAGTTGGGGGATCTGCGTCTGGCCAGGGAGATGATTCAACAACTGCGGGGCCAAACCAACCACGACCTCACCGAGTTGACCCTGGTGGAAGCGGAGATTTTGCGGGATGCCAAACAATATCCGCTGGCCGTGGGGGTCCTGGACGAAGCCCTGGCCAAGAAGCCGGAAGACGCGGATCTGCTCTATACCCGTGCCATGGTCGGTGTCGCCATGGGCCGGCTAGACATCCTGGAACGGGATCTCCAGCAGATCCTGAAAAAGGATCCGAACCATGGCGACGCCCTCAATGCCCTGGGCTACACCCTGGCGGATCAAACCGACCGCTATCCAGAAGCCCTCGGCTACATCGAGCGGGCCCTGGCCCAAAAACCGGATAGTCCCGCGTTTCTGGACAGCATGGGCTGGATCCAATACCGGCTCGGCAACCGGGACCAAGCCCTGACCTACCTGCGCCGGGCCTATGATCTCTTGAAGGACGGCGAAATTGCCGCCCACCTAGGCGAGGTGCTGTGGGTCAACGGCCAGCGGGACGAGGCGCTCCAGGTCTGGGACGGGATCCTAGCCAAGGATCCCAAGTCCGAGCATGTGCTCAAGGCCAAGGAACGCTTCCAGGTCCCCTAGACCCGCCAGCCCCCCATGGAATCCCCCGGCGCGCGGTTCTGGCCCGCCCCCGCCAAGCTCAATTTGATGCTGCGGGTGGTAGGGCGGCGCCCGGATGGCTACCACGAACTCCAGACAGTATTTCAACTGCTGGACTGGGGCGACCAACTGGAGTTCCGGCTCCGGGACGATGGCCTCATCCGCCGCCTCGGCGGAGCGCCGGAGGTTCCGGAAGCCCAGGATCTGGTGGTGCGGGCGGCACGGCTGCTCCAACAGGAGACCGGCTGCCGACTGGGCGCCGATATCCAGCTGCACAAGCGCATACCCCTGGGCGGCGGCTTGGGGGGCGGCAGTTCCGACTGCGCCACCAGTTTGCTGGTGCTGAATCACCTGTGGAATTTAGGCCTTTCCCAGGAGCGCCTGGCGGAACTGGGTCTCGGGCTGGGGGCGGACGTGCCCCTATTCGTGGGCGGACGATCCGCCTGGGGCGAAGGCGTCGGCGAACGCTTGACGCCCATCGAGCTAGCCCCGGCCTGGTATCTGGTGCTGATCCCGGATTGCCAGGTCGCCACGGCGGCGGTATTCGGCGCGAAAGAATTGACACGGGATTCACCACGGATCAAAATTGCCGACTTTCTCGCGGGCGATCAGGTCAACGATTGCCAACCTCTGGTGAGAAATCTCTACCCAGCGGTGGCAACCGCCATGGATTGGCTGGAGCGCTGGGCGACCGCCCGGCTCACCGGAACCGGCGCCTGCGTGTTCGCGGAGTTTCCGGAGCCGGACCTGGCCCACCGGGCGCTGGCCGAGTTACCGCGCGCTTGGCGGGGTTTCGTGGCCCGGGGACTGAATCGCTCTCCCCTGCTGGACCGGCTGGGAGACGGTTAGACCGAGATATTTTCTTTGGGGTGTCGCCAAGCGGCAAGGCACTGGGTTTTGATCCCAGCATTCCCAGGTTCGAATCCTGGCACCCCAGCCAATTCTATCCGCCGACCCCATCCTGGTCGGTGTCACAGCGGGCGCCGCCGTTGTCATCACAGGAGACCTAGCCGTGAACCCCACAGTGGACGCCAAAGACATCATGGTGTTCTCCGGCAACGCCAATCCGGAATTATCGGCGGAAATCGTGTCCCACCTCAGCCTGCCCCTGGGCAAGGCGGTGGTGAGCCGTTTCAGCGACGGTGAATTGATGGTGGAGATTCAGGAACACGTCCGGGGACGGGACGTGTTCGTGGTGCAACCCACCGGGCGCCCGACCAACGACAACTTGATGGAGTTGCTGGTCATCATCGACGCCCTGCGCTGGGCATCCGCCGGGCGTATCACGGCAGTCATTCCCTATTTCGGCTACGCACGCCAGGATCGGCGTCCCCGCTCGGCGCGGGTGCCCATCACCGCCCGCCTGGCGGCCAAGATGATCGGTATCGCCGGCACCGACCGGGTGCTGACCGTCGACCTGCACGCGGACCAGATTCAGGGCTTCTTCGACATCCCGGTGGACAATGTGTACGCCTCGCCCCTGCTGCTGGGGGACATTTGGCAACAAACCCATCCTAATTTGATGGTGGTATCGCCAGACGTGGGGGGCGTGGTACGGGCTCGGGCCCTGGCCAAGCGCCTGGATGCAGAACTGGCGATCATCGACAAGCGGCGGCCCCGTCCCAACGAAGCCAAGGTGATGCACATCATCGGCGAGGTGGAGGGCCGCACCTGCATCATCATCGATGACTTGGTGGATACCGCCGGCACCCTCTGCCAAGCGGCGCGGGCTTTAAAGGAACATGGCGCCGCCAAGGTGCTGGCCTACTGTACCCATCCGGTGTTGTCCGGGTCGGCGGTGGCCAACATCAAGGCATCGGCGCTGGACGAGCTGGTGGTCACCAACAGCATTCCCTTGCGTCCAGAAGCCAAGGACTGTGACCGCATCCGCCAGATCAGCATCGGCCAGATGCTGGGCGAGACCATCCGCCGCATCTATCTCGGTGAATCGGTCAGCTCGCTGTACGTGGACTGACCCAGGATTATTTTGAATTTCAAGGACTTATGGTCCATTGAAGCGGGGCTGGGGGACTTCCCGGCCCACATCGACCGCTCCCCTGACTGGTCGCGGCAGGGCAGCGGTTTTTTCTACCCTAGTGTACGGAGACCGTCATGATCCAAACTTTTGAAGTCAACGCCGAACCCCGTAGCGATACAGGTAAAGGTGCGAGCCGCCGCCTGCGTCGTCAGGGACTGGTTCCCGGCATCGTGTATGGGGGCCATCAGGACCCCGCCTTGATTAACCTCGTGCATTCCAAGCTGTTGTTACACCTGGAGCACGAGGCCTTCTACTCCCACATCCTGGACCTCAAGATCGGCGAGGTGTCAGAAAAGGTGGTCCTCAAGGACATGCAGCGCCACCCGGCCAAGCCCTTCATCATGCACGTGGACTTTCAGCGGGTGCGGGCCGACGAGGAGCTGACCATGCACGTGCCCCTCAAGTTCATCAATGAAAACAGCAGCGTGGGCGTCAAGATGGGCGGTCTGGTGTCCCACCATATCGCCGATGTGGAAATCACCTGCCTGCCCAGCGACCTGCCCGAGGTCATCGAGGTGGATCTCAAGAACCTCGACTTGGGCGGCGCCATCCACCTGTCCGAGCTTAAGTTGCCGGCCGGCGTGGAACTGGCCCACGAGCCGGATCCGGATCTGCCGGTGGTGAGCATCCACAGCCCCCATGGCGGTACCGACGAGGAAGAAGGCAAGGCCTAATCCCAGGGGGCCGGCGCCCGGCGCCGGTCCCGGCCCTAGCTCATCCGCACCTCATGCCCCAAGCAGCCCTCGGCCTGATCGTGGGACTCGGCAATCCGGGACCCGAATACCAGGATACCCGACACAACGCCGGCTTTTGGGCCCTGGACCGGATCGCCGACCGTTATGACGGCCGGCTGCTCAAGGATGGCAAATTCTTCGGCGAGGTCGGCCGGATCAGCCTGCGCGGGCAGGATCTCCGCTTGCTGAAACCCCTCACCTTCATGAATCGCAGCGGCCAAGCGGTGGCAGCTCTGGCCCGCTATTTTTCGGTTCCGTTGGAGCAGATCCTGGTCATTCACGACGAACTGGACCTACCGGCCGGACAGGTGCGTCTCAAGCAGGGTGGCGGTCATGCCGGCCACAACGGCTTGCGGGACATCATGAGCGCCCTGGGTGGTCCCAACTTCTGGCGCCTGCGCATCGGCATCGACCATCCCCAGGACCGGGCGAAAGTGGTGGACTATGTGCTCAACCGGCCCGCCAAGCAGGATCTGGAAGCCATCGAAGCAGGTATCGACCGGGCGCTGGCCCTTTTGCCGGATTTGCTGGCCGGCGACTACCTGCGGGTCATGAACCAGTTGCACGGACCCGGCAAGGGGTCCGCCAAATCCTGACCCAAAAGGACCCTTGGCCCGGATTCCTTGGCCAGGCAATCTTCCCACCCTGCCGAGGGAGGACAATGCTGAGCGCATCCCAGTAGACCCCTTTGTTTTTAATATTATTCTTTTTTATCAGTATTTTGTGCCAAGTCCCGGCTTGACGCCCGCCCCCTTAACGCCTACAGTTACTAAATTTCCACCGACATCAACAGAGAGGCGTGCCATGAGATTCAAAGCATCTCCCATCAACTGGGTTGGTTCCCTGGTTCTAGCCGGTTTGTCCCTGGCCGGATTCAGTAGCAATGCGCTGGCGCAGGGAGCAGTGGAAGTTCCCGGAGATCTGATATACGGACCCCTGGACACAGCGGCGGTACCCACCGGTGGAACCCTGATGCTGATTGCCCTGGGCGTCTTGCTGCTGGGCGTGGCCTATGGGGCAATGCGTTACAACCCCCGGTCCAACCGCCTCATCGCGGCGGGCTTGCTGGCCCTCGCTGGCGTCGGCGCTGCCCTGTTGGGTCCCGATCTGGTGGGTACCGCCCAGGCCAACTCACTCAAGTCGCTGGATAATCCGGCGGGTGGCTCAGTCACGGTTCCATCCGGCTGCGAAACCTATCAAAACAGCTCTGGGGTGGCGCTGCGGATTATTTCCATCACGGGTCCAACCTGCAACGCTCCCGTCAACCGGACGGAGCCAACGCCGCGCCTCCTATGCGGACCCCTATGCGAGCCTGGCACCACGATCTTGGCGAATGGTGACCAGTGCGCCACCTACTACAACGATCCTTGCGTGCCAGGATGAGGTTGACCAACAACTCGCGGCGGCGCTCGGGCGTGGTCCTCGGCATCCCCTAGGCGTCGTCCTCCAGCAGCCCGGCCCCGGTGAGAAAGCCCCGCCGGGTAAGCTGTTCCGGCACCGGCGAGCGGCCCATCAGGCGCGCCGCCTGCCGGTGGTGCGGGCCGTCGTCCTGAGGCAGGAATAGGGCGTCCAGAACGCCGAGCGCCAGATCCCGGGCCTGCCGCTGATCCTGGAACTCGCTGGGGGGAGAAAACAGGGAGCAGCTTTGAAAGGTGCCCAGACCCTCCTCGACGCCGCCCATGAAGGCATATTCGCCGGACGGAAAGCGCCAAGTCTGGCGGCGGTCGGGACCCAGGGATTCGATGGGTTGCTCCCCCGGCAGCAGCAGCAAGCTGAGGGTCCAGGGCGTAATCAACAGGCCCAAACAACGGCCTTGCCAGACCCGCAAGCCCACCAGTTCCACGCTCAAAGCTGGATTGCACAGGGGAACGGCGGCCATGCGTTGCGCCACCCGGCCAAAGGCGGCCTCCGCCCGGAGCCGGGTCTGGTCCAAATCGGTCATGGGCCGTCTAACTTGAGAAACTTGTCCCGGGGCGCGCCGCAGTTGGGACAGCGCCAGTGCTCTGGCAGGGCCGCGAAGGGCGTGCCGGGGGCAATTTGCCAATAATCATCACCCGCCCCCGGATCATAAACCTGCCAGCAGATGCCGCACTCGAAGCAGGCGGACGGCTCCGCGTTCCTGGAGGTGCCGGTCTGTTCAAAGGCGCCTTGGGGAAACTTCACCGGCTGCTCTCCAGGCATTGGAGCCACTCCGCCAGGCGTTCCCGGCTATCCCGGTAGTCTTCCTCCGCCGCCAGGGCCACCGCTGGAATATCCACCACCTCGATGGAGTTGAGCAGCAATTTGTCCTTGTTATTGAAGTACTGAACCCACCAGACGTGGGGATAGGCGGTGGCGGTGATGCGGCAGTTGCCGAAGCCCCGGGATAGGATGGAGAGGTCTCCGCGGCCCAGGCATTGGTCCAAGTAGGCCAAGTCCTCCGGCGTCACCGGTAACAGAGTTAAATTGATGACCTGGGCCGCCTGGCCCGGCTGGTAGGCTTGGGCGCGGGCACGGATTTCCGCCACCAGGACCGGGCTGTTCATCAGCCCGTCCGGGGCCGGCGCCGCTGACAGCTGGGGGAGTGGGCGGGCCAGGGCGCAATCCCGCAATGGACCGGGAAAGGCGCTGGCCTCGATCAAATCTAAGCCCGGACCCCGCACCCGCCAGATGCCGGTAAAGGCAGTCTCCTGGGCGTGCAACCCCGCTCCCGGCGCCTGGACGCTCACGTCCCCCTGGCCCAGCATCTCGTTGACCTCCGCCACCAACGCCGGCTCCCAGTCGGAGCAGGACAGCCGAACCGGCGTGGCGCTCCCGTAGGCCACGGCCCCCATGGCCGCCAGCAGGTGCCGTAGCTGATCCAGGGCGGCGTCATAGACGGCCGGACAGGCGCTATCTTCCTTGACCGGTGGCCGGAAGGTGGCCATCTCGGTGGGCAAGTCCAGGGTGTCCAACTCCTGGTCCACCGGCTGGGAACCGGGCCCCAGGACCACCAGGGGAACGGGAAATGAATGCATGACTAACAGCCTCCCTAGGTCTGGGTGACGACCGGAATCCCGACCCCAGGCGGGCGGTTGACCGGCGCGTTCAGCAGTTCCGGCAAGCGCCGGGAAAAGATGCCCCAATCCTGGAGCCCCTCCAGGGTGCCCAGATAACCGCCGTCCCGCAAGGCCACCAGGGCCGGCCAGACCCGCACCCCATAGCGGGGCGCCCACTCCCGGCTGAGGGGCGGCGGTAGCAGGCCAATGCGGACTGGGGCGGACTGAGCCTTCAGGGCTTCCACCAAAATGACTGCCAGGTCCCAGGTTTCCGGGACCTTGCCGGGGTCCTCGGCGAAAAACAGCAGATTCGTACCGCCCTGGGCCAGAAAGGCCGTCATGCCCTCCCCCTCCAGCCGGACGCAGCCGTGGGGGGTGCCGATGGCGGCCAAGCGCTGTTCCAGCCGGCCTAGGGTCGGCTTATCCGTCTCCAACATGGGGCGAGTCTCGCGGGCTAGGTTTTGGGTCCCAGGAAACGGGCGTCGCCGATGCGGCACGCCTGCTCGGCGGATGGGCGTCCCGCCTCGTAGGACGCCAGGGCCAGGGCGGACCCAGCGCTGGGAGCCGGTTCAGGCCAGACTTGGGCGGCATAGCCCCAGGTACGCAACCGTTCCACCGCTAGCTGCACCGCTTGCGGGATCCTGGCCCGCACCTGGGGCGTGAGGCTGCCGCCATAGTCGTCCAGTTGATCCGGTTGCACGCCGATCAACAGCATCCGCTCCGGACACTGGGCGGTCAACTCGGCCGCGGCGATGACTTCTTGGAAGCCGGTCTGGTGCAGGCTCATTTTCTTTACGCCCATGAAGCGCGGTACCTGATCGTCCTCCACCAGTTTCAGGGTGCCGGGTTCGAGCCCATAATCCACTGCGTCGAACAGAATCAGACGCCGGGCCGCCTGCACATAGGGCAACAGGTAGAGTCCCTGGGTGCCTCCGTCCATGACCCGTACCGGGTCCGGCAGGCGCCAGCCGGCCGTCAGGGTTTCGGCGCAGCGCACGCCGAAACCCTCGTCGGCCCACAACAGATTGCCGATGCCGAGCACCAGTACCTCGCAAGGTTGGTCCATAGGTAGCGGCCCTAATCCTTGAACATGCGCCAGCCAGACACCATGGTCGAGATCAGGCTTTGGCGGCTCATGATGTCTTCCCGCACTGCCGTATAGACGTGGGCGATGACGAACAGGAGCGTCACCCACAGCCCCATGTGGTGCCAGCCATGCACCTGCTGGCTGTTGCCGCCTACCGCCAGGAACACCCACCCGAACAGGCGATAGGCCCAACTATCGATGCCCAGCCCTTCCCCGTACAGGGCAAAGCCGGTGCAGATCATGTACACCGTGCCCACCGTAAAAAAGAGGAACATCATCATGTGCGCCAAGGGGTTATGGCCCACGTACTTGTGGGGCTCCTTGACCAGGAACAGATACCACTTGAGTTCCGACCACACCTCACTCCACCACTGGGGGTCCCACACCGGCAGGTAAAACACCTGGCGGGCGTGGGTGTTGCCCACGATGGCCCAGTACAGGCGCCCCAGGAAGGCAATGGCAAAGATATAGCCGGCCGAGAAGTGAATGAAACGAATATATCCCATCAGGAAGTTGTCGCTGGCCTCCCCCGGCACCGTGGCCGGTGGACTGGCGATCAGATAGCCGGTGATGCCGAGGGTCAGAATGGTAAGCACGTGCATCCAGTGCCACAGGCGCACCGGCGCCTCGTACACGTAGATCGCCTTGACCTGACTGGCGTTACGTTCTGTCTCGAAAGCGCTTTCTTCAGCCAACATGGGATGATCCTCCTCTGGTCAGCGCACCTTCACCTGGGTCATTTCCCGGCCATCCTCCCCCATCACATGGGTGGAGCAGGCCAGGCAGGGGTCGAACGAGTGCAGGGTGCGCAGGATTTCCAGGGGCTCGTCCGCCTTGGCCAGGGGCGTGTTCATGAGCGCCGCCTCGTAAGCGCCGATCTGACCCTTGGCGTCCCTGGGGCTGCCGTTCCAGGTAGTGGGCACCACGCACTGGTAGTTGTCGATCTTGCCATCCTTGATCCTGATCCAGTGGCCCAGGGCGCCCCGGGGTGCCTCGGTGAAACCGGCACCATTGGCCTCCTTAGGCCAGGTGCTGGGCTCCCATTTGTCCACGTTGGCGGTGTGTTGGTCGCCGGCCTTGATGGTGGCGATCAACTTATTGAACTGCTGTTGCTGTAAGTCCGCGCAATAGAGGGTTTCGATTCCCCGGGCGGCGGTGCGACCCAGGGTGGAGAACAGGGCCGCCACCGGCACGTCCAACTTCTTGAGCACCGCGTCGATGGTGTCCTTGATGAAGGGATACTGCTTGCCCTGCACATAGCCCAGCACCATGCGCGACAGGCAGCCCACTTCCATGGCGTGACCGCGCCAGCGGGGCGCCTTGATCCAGGAATACTTGGCACTTTCGTCCAGATTTTCGATGCGGGTGCGGGTGCCTTTGAAGTGGGGACCCTCGGGCTGGTAGTTGGGCTCGGTGACGCCGTCGAAGGGATGCAAACCCTTGGCCTCGTCGGCGTACCTGTACCAGGAGTGGGTGACGAATTCCTGGATCTGCTCCGGATCCTTGAGATCCACCTCATGCACCTTGGCCAGATCCCCGCCCACGATGGCGCCACGCGGCAACAATAGATTGGCCGGGGAATGGTCATTGGCCTTGTCTGGCAGATCGCCATAGGACAGGATCGCCTGGGAGGAGAGTCCCCCACCGTGCAGCCAACCCTTGTAGAAGGACGCGATGGCCAGCAGGTCCGGAATATAGACCTGCTCCACGAACTCCTTGGCACGGTCGATGATGCCCTTGATCAGATTCAACCGCTCCATGTTGATGGCGCCCACCGCGCCGGTGTCGTGCACGTTGATGGGACAGGGCACCCCGCCCACCAACCAGTTCGGATGGGGATTCTTACCGCCGAAGATGGTATGTACCTTGACGATTTCCTTTTGGAAATCTAGGGCTTCCAGATAGTGGGCGACCGCCATCAGGTTGGCTTCCGCCGGCAGTTGATAGGCCGGGTTGCCCCAGTAGGCGTTGGCGAAGGGACCCAACTGGCCGGATTCCACGAACTTCTTGAGCCGGAATTGCAGATCCCGGAAATAGCCTGGAGACGACTTGGGCCAGGCGGAAATGCTCTGGGCCAGCTCCGAGGTTTGCTTGGGATCCGCTTGCAGGGCGGACACCACGTCCACCCAGTCCAGGGCGTGCAGGTGATAGAAGTGCACCAG
>CAZIHO010000059.1:15106-21271 GCA_964538875.1 uncultured Chromatiaceae bacterium | reverse complement strand
CAATTGGGACCGTTGGCCAGCCAGTGCTGGTGACCGGCCGCTGGACCTGTCAGGGCTAGAGGCCGTGTCGCAGTACCGGCCGCGTGCCGCGGCTTCCAACCAACCGGCTTTGCGCAGGGCAGGCCTCGAACCACGACCCGGACCCTTCCGCCAAGTAGTTATGCCATGGTTGGTCGATGCCGCCCCGGACCTGGCCTCCATCTCCCCCGGGACCGGGCTGGATGGCGTCCAGCGGGCGCTCGTTCCCAGGGCGGGCCGGACCTTTAGGCCGCTGCCCGAGCGCCGCTCATGACCACACCGGCCACCTTGCTGACGGTCGATGACGCGCCAGAGAATCTGGCGCTTCTGAACGAACTGCTGTCCCCACGTTACCGGGTGCTGGCCGCCCTGAATGGCCCCAAGGCTTTACAACTGGCGCAATCGACGCCGCCCCCCGACCTGATCCTGCTCGATGTCATGATGCCGGGAATGGACGGCTACACCCTGTTCGAGGTGCTGCGGGCCGATCGGGAGACCTGCAGCATTCCGGTGATCTTTCTCACCGCCATGACCAGCATCGAAGCCCAGCTACGGGGCCTGGATCTGGGCGCAGTGGACTACATCGCCAAGCCGATCGAGCCCGCAGTCCTGATGGCGCGCATCCGCAATCAACTCGAACTCAAGCAGGCACGGGACCGCCTCAAGGACCAGAACGTCTGGCTTGAGGCCGAGGTGGCGCGGCGCATGCGCGAGAACGACTTGACCCAGATGGTCAGCATCCGTGCGCTGGCGCACCTCGCAGAAACGCGGGACCCCGAAACCGGCAACCACATCTTGCGCACCCAGGGCTATGTCGAAATCTTGGCGCGCCTGCTGCAATCGCATCCACGCTTCACCGGGATTCTGACCGGGCGCTACATCGACCTATTACGGCGTTCCGCGCCCCTGCACGACATCGGCAAGGTCGGCGTGCCCGACGCCATCCTGCGCAAGCCGGGCAAGCTCACACCGGATGAATGGTGCGTGATGCAGACCCATGCCCGGCTCGGCGTCGAAGCCATTGAACTGGCGGAGCGGGATGTCGAAGGAGCCGTGGCCTTCCTGGAGCTGGCCAAGGAAATCGCCCGCTGGCACCACGAAAAATGGGACGGCAGCGGCTACCCGGACGGCCTGGCGGGTGACGCAATTCCCGTCTCGGCGCGCATCATGGCCATCGCCGACGTCTTCGATGCCCTGGTGTCGCGGCGGGTCTATAAACAACCCATGAGCTATGCCGACGCCACCGCCATCATCACCGCCGGACGCGGCCAGCATTTCGACCCGGACATGACCGACGCCTTCGTCGGCGGCATTGACCAGTTCGTCGCCGTCGCCGAGCTATACCGGGAGTAGGTCATGGCATCCGTAGCCCGTCTCAAGCACCTACCGATCGCCGCTAAGATCCTGCTGCCCTGGTTCTTACTGCTGCTACTCCTGGCCGGGGTGGTGGTGGTCCACTACCTCCAGACGCAGGCGGCCGAGCGCAGCGAGCAACATGGCCGTCTGCACTTGCAGGCTTTGTTGCTGGCGGAAAACCTGCGCGAGGACGCCCTGGTACGCTGGGGCAAGGTGCAGTTCTACGCGGTCGAACGGGAGGCCGGCATGGGCGCTTGGCTGGCGAAAAGTCTGGCCAAATCCGAACGCGGCATGGAGGCGCTGGAACACATCTTCCAGGACAGCCCGCACGAGGACGAGACCATCGGTACCGGCCGCTCGCAGCTCGCCAGCTACCAAGTGGCCCGCGCCGGCCACCAGGAACTCTATGAGCGTTTTCTCGATGTGGTCGATCAGGGCGACACCGCGCGCCAACGCCAGTTGCATGCCCTGCTGGCCGACAAGTTGCGCCTGGTGCTGGCAACGCTCGACGACCTCAACGAATATAACCGTAAGACCGAGGAGCTGGTCAGCAGGACGCGTATCGCCCGCAGCCAGCGCGCCGACCTCCATCTCTACGGTCTTCTGGCTCTGCTGGTGCTGGCCGGCCTGCTGCTGGCCAGGCTGCAAACCCGCGCCATTGCCACGCCGCTGTCGGAGCTGACCGCCGCAGCCCATGCCATCGAGCTGGGCGAGCTGGCCGATCTCAAGCGCTTTGCCGGCGCCGACGAGATCGGCCAACTGAGCCTGGCGCTGGCCGACATGGTGGCTGAGCTGCGGCGTGTTAACCAGGAGATCGCCGGCGCCTACGCCGAGGTCGAGGACCGGGTGCGCCAGCGCACCGCCGAACTGGCCCGCCGCACTACCGAGCTGGAGACGGCCAACCGGGATCTCGAAGGCTTCAGCTATTCCGTCTCCCATGACCTGCGTGCGCCCTTGCGCGCCATCGACGGCTTTATCGCCATGCTGGTCGAAAACTACGGCCAGCAGCTCGATCTGGAAGCCCGGCGCCTGTTCGGCGTGGTGCAGGACAACGCACGCAAGATGGGCGAACTGATCGATGACATCCTCGCCTTCTCCCGGGCTGGCCGCATGGAGATCCAGATGGAGCGCATCGACATGAATCACATGGTCGAGGCAGTGTGGGCCGCATTGGCCGGGGAGCGCCAGGGTCGCATCGTCAAGTTCGCCCACGACGACCTGCCGCCGGTGGTAGCTGACCCGCGGGCGCTGCGTCAGGTGTGGCAGAACTTGCTGGGCAATGCCATCAAGTTCAGCCGCACGCGGCCGGTGGCCCACGTTGCGGTGGAAAGCCGCCGCTCCGAAAACGGCATGATCGAATACAGCGTGCATGACGACGGTGTCGGCTTCAACCCCGGCTATGCCGGAAAGCTGTTCGTGCTGTTCCACCGCCTGCATGGTATGGATGAATTTGAAGGCACCGGCGTCGGCCTGTGCCTGGTCAAGCGCTTTGTCCAAAAACACCAAGGCGAGATTGAAGCTGAGGGGCTGGTGGACGGCGGCGCCACCTTCCGCTTCCGCCTGCCTAACCTCCCTCTCCCGGAACCCCATCATGCAAACGACTGAATACCGGCGCCTGACCAGCGGCTTCGTCGTGGCGGCCCTGCTGGTTTGCGTCGCCATCTACGTGGCATACCGCACCGCCAGCCGGTTCGATCCCATTACCCGGGAACAGATCACGCTGGTCCAGTCGGCGGACGATATTCGCTATCTGGACGAAGTACTCACCATGTCGGCCCGGATGGGAGCCTTCACCAGCGATCCCGCCTGGGAAAAACGATATCTTGACGCGGTCCCCCAACTGGACCAGGCCATAGCCACCGGCAAGCAGACCGGCAACCTGCAAGACGACCCACTCGCCAAAGTCGATCAGGCTAACAATACGCTGATCGAATTGGAGACCCAGGCCTTCGCGCTGGTGAACGACCAGCAGCCGGCGCAGGCCAGCGCCCTCCTGCACGGCGACACCTACCTGGATAACAAACGCATCTACGCCGAAGGCCTGAACCAGTTCGTCGCGGACCTGGCAAAGAGCCGACAGGCAATCGAGCAATCGTTCAAGGGTGAAATACTGAAAGCTGGCCTGCTGTTGCTGGCCATGCTCGCCCTCATCGCCTACATCGTCTACCGCATGTACCAAATCATGTCACGGCGGCTGGAACTGGAAACCGCGCTGGGCAATGTCGCCCAGCGGCTGCTGTCGCCGCGTCCGGACAATTTCAACGAAGAAATCCGCTGGGTACTTGAACTGCTCGCCAACAAATCCCGGGCGGATTCCGCCTGGCTGATCTACCGGCAGACCGGCACCGTACCCCGCTTGATTAAGGTCTGGCATCACTACCGCAGCCCCTGCGACGACCTGAGCGTGCGCAACATCACCACCGCGTTGCGCTACGCCACCGAGGATGAGGGCGGGCAAATCGTCCTCCAGGCCGAACAAGCCCGGCAAGCGAAGATTGGCGATCAGATCGCGGTCATCAGCCACCGGGAAAACCAGCACGAATATATGCTTTGCCTGCTGGGCAAAGCGAGCGGGCACCTCGACTGGTCGGCCGAGGACAGCAGCGTGCTGCTGAATATCGATGAAATCATCGTCCGGGCGATCGAAAGCCAACAACAGAAGCGCCTGTTGCAAAAGCTCGCCACCACGGATGGATTGACCGGACTGCTCAACCGGCGGGAGTTCGACCTCCATTTCAAGGAAGAATGGCAGCGTTGCAAGACCACACCGATCATGAGCGCCCTATTGATGCTCGACATCGACTGGTTCAAGAACATCAACGACCGCTACGGGCACGCGGCCGGCGACGATGTCCTGGCGGCGGTCGCCAAGGTGTTCAAGTCCCAGATACGGGGAGACGATATCGTCGGCCGGGTGGGCGGCGAGGAATTTGGGGTCATCCTGCCCTCGTCCCTCCCGGAAAATGCCCTAGAAACAGCGGAGCGCCTGCGCCAGACCATCGAGCGCAGCCCCATCCAGACCAGCGCTGGCGAGATCAGCATCACCCTGAGCATCGGTGTGACCCTGTTCAAAAGTGATGATGCCTCCATCGACAGCGTCGCCAAACGGGCCGACGACGCGCTGTATGTTTCCAAAAACGCCGGCCGCAACCGTGTCACCTTGCGCTGATCCCAGCGCCGACGAGACCACCATGATTCAACGCATTTTCAGCTTCCTTGCCCTGCTCCTGGCGCTGCTGCTGGCCGGTTGCTCCGGCAAGGCGCCGGAAACCCTCAGCTTCGCCGACATAGACCAGATGGGTAACGCGCTGGTCTATGTCGCCCTCGCCAAGGGCTACTTCGCGGACGAGAATCTGTCTGTGGACTTCCAGCGCTTCACCTCCGGCCGCGATGCGCTGGCGGCCACCTTGTCGGGGCAAACCGACGCCGGTATCAGCTACAGCCTGCCGGTGGCGAAAGCCGTTTATGCCGGCCAGCCGCTGCGCATCCTCACCACCGTGCATCGCGCGGCGCTGTACGAGGGCTTGGTGGTGCGACGCGATCGCGGCATCGAGACCACCGCCGACCTCAAGGGCCGCAAGGTCGGCGTCGTGCCGGGCAGCACCTCGGTGTACCTGTTGCATCTGGCCCGTCTGGAGGCCGGATTAGCAGCCGGGGACCTGACCGAGGTGCCGATGAAGCCCGAGGATGGTCCGGACCTGATCGCCAGCGGCGCGGTAGACGCGATTTCCATCTGGCCGCCGCATGTGCAGAACGCGGTAGCCAAGCTACCCGAGGGGGTGGGTAAGGTGATTTACGTCCCCGCCTACACCCAGATGTCCATGCTGGTGACCACACCCGAGAATCTGCTGAACAAGCGCGAGGCGCTACAACGCTTCGTCCGCGCGCTGGTGCGGGCCGAAGAATTCATCCTCGAACAGGATGCCGAAGCCCGCGAATTGGTGACGCGCCATCTGTCCAAACAACCGGCCACCTCGATTCACCGCGACTGGCAAATCAGCCACTACCAGTTGCGCCTCGACAACCTGATGCTCACCGCGCTGACCAACGAACTGACCTGGCTAGCGGGACAGCAGACCCCCCCGGGGCCGGTGCCAGAGATGGCGCCGCTGCTGGCGCCGGAGTTGCTCGCCGCCGTGCGGCCCCAGGCGGTTACCCTAAAAATCCCATTTTGAGGAGCTATTCATGACAATCAACGACACCTTAGTCGACATCCTGCTGGTC
The DNA here is from genome assembly GCA_964538875.1 of uncultured Chromatiaceae bacterium. Classification (GTDB taxonomy): domain Bacteria; phylum Pseudomonadota; class Gammaproteobacteria; order Chromatiales; family Chromatiaceae; genus CAZIHO01. Next base: position 15,673 of record CAZIHO010000059.1, on the reverse strand, counting down.
GAAGACAACCCGAACGATGCCGAACTTACCCTGCATGCCCTACGTAAGCACAACTTCGCCAACCGGATCGAATGGGTGAAGGATGGTGAGCAGGCGCTCGACTACCTGTTCCACCGCGGCGCCTGGACCGCGCAACCTAATAGCCTGCCCAGGGTGGTGCTGCTCGACCTGCGCCTGCCCAAAGTTAACGGCATCGAGGTGCTGCGGGCGATCCGCGCCGACCCAAACATTCGGAACCTGCCGGTGGTGGTGCTGTCCTCGTCGAAGGAGGACCGCGACGTGATCGACACCTACAAGGTCGGCGTCAACAGCTACGTCGCCAAGCCAGTGGCCTTTGAGGAGTTCGCCAAGGTGGTGGCCCAAATCGGCCTGTACTGGGCACTGCTGAACCGCGTACCGCCGGATCTCGGCAAACAGCGCCCCATAGAATAGTAAGTGATGGCTATGCCTCTACGCGTCCTGCTGCTCGAAGACAACCCCGCCGACGCCGAACTGAACGCCTATGCGCTCCGGCATGCCGGCTTGGTGATCGAAACGCGGCGCGTCGAGCATGAACGGGATTTCGTC
>CAZIHO010000059.1:0-15006 GCA_964538875.1 uncultured Chromatiaceae bacterium | reverse complement strand
CATGGGTGAGGTGCTCGGCTATCCGGAGGCAGAATTGCTCGGCAAAACGCCGTTCGCCTTCATGGCGCCGGAAGAAGCCGGACGGGTCCGCGCGCTGTTGCAGGACACTCTTGCCGCCCGCCAGCCCTTCTCTATGCTCCAATGTGTCCAGCGGCACCGGGACGGCCATGGGGTGCACGTGGAGGTGAGCGGGGTGCCGGTTGGCCAGGCGGACGGCCGCTGGTTTGGCTACCAGGGCATTGCCCGCGATATTTCGGCGCGCAAGGCTTCGGAAGCGGCGCTCGCCGAGGCGGAGCAGCGCTGGATCCTGGCGCTGGAGGGTGCCGGACACGGCGTCTGGGACTGGGAGGCTAATACCAACCATGCGTTCTTCTCGCACCAGTGGAAGACCATGCTCGGCTATACCGATGACGAGGTGGGCAATTCACTGGACGAATGGCAATCACGGGTGCATCCGGACGACCTGGCGGGCTGTTTAGCCGATCTCGAACGCCACTTCAAGGGCGAAACCCCCACTTACCGCAACGAGCATCGCATCCGCTGTAAGGACGGCCACTACAAATGGATCCTGGATCAGGGCCGCGTGATTCGCTGGTTGGCGCCGGGCCAGCCCCAGCGCGTCATCGGCACCCACACGGATATCAGCCACCTCAAGGAAACCGACGCCGCCCTGAGGCTACAAGCGGCCCGCGACAGCGTCATTCTCGAACTGCCGCGCCAGATCGACCGGCTGGATGACGAGGATTTCATGAAGTACGGCCTGGAGCAGGCCGAGCACCTCACCGCCAGTCAGATTTCTTTCATTCATCTGATCCATAAGAATGAAGAGGAAATCGAGCTGGTCGGCTGGTCAAGACGCACACTCGAACACTACTGCCGCGCCACTTTCGATCAGCATTACCCGGTCAGCCAGGCCGGCATCTGGGCCGACGCATTGCGCCGCCACGAACCGCTGGTAGTCAACGACTATGCCGCTGCCACCGGTAAACGGGGCCTGCCCGAGGGACACGCCCACCTGACCCGCCTCATCTCGGTCCCGGTGCTGGACCACGGCCAATCCGTGATGCTGCTGGGGGTCGGCAACAAGGAGGAAAATTACACCGAGGCCGACGTGCAGACCGCCCAGTTGCTCGCCAACGAAATCTGGCGCCTGCTACAGCAACGCCGCGACCGGCGTGCCCTACAGGCCAGCGAGGAGCGGGCGCGGCAACAGGCCATGGTGGTCGAGCAAAGCGTGGAGAGCGTCATCATCACCAACCTCGACCAGGAGATCGAGTACGTCAACGCTGCGTTCACCCGCAATTCGGGCTACGAAGCCGCCGAGGTCATCGGGCGTACTCCCGGTTTTCTCCGTTCCGGCAAGACGCCGCCGGAAGCCTACGAGGTACTGCGGGAAGCCATGGCCCGCCAGGTTAGCTGGCGTGGCCAATTCATCAACCGCCGCAAGAACGGCAGCGAGTACGTCGAACTGGCACAGATCTTCCCGGTGCGCGACGAGATTGGCCGCGTGCGACGCTGGGTTTCGCTGCAAGAAGACATCACCGAGAAAAAGCGCATCGGCGCCGAACTGGATCGCCATCGCCACCATCTCGAAGAATTGGTGGTGCAGCGTACCGCCGAGTTGGAGGAGGCGCGCCAGCGGGCCGACGCGGCCAACACGGCGAAGGGCGAGTTTCTCGCCAATATGAGTCACGAAATCCGCACGCCGATGAACGCCATCCTCGGCCTCACGCACCTGATGCGCCAAGATGCGCCGACCACGCAGCAGGCCGAGCGGCTCAAGAAGATCGACGGCGCGGCGCGCCATCTGTTGTCGATCATTAACGACATTCTGGATATTTCCAAAATCGAGGCCGGCAAGCTCGAACTGGAAGGGCGCGATTTTTCCCTCGCCGAAGTGCTCGATCACGTCTATTCACTGATCGCCGAGCCGGCCCAGGCCAAGGGCCTGGCGCTGCAAGTCGAAAACCAGGGGGTGCCGGCCTGGCTACATGGCGATGCGATGCGCCTGCGCCAAGCCTTGCTCAATTACGCCAGCAACGCGCTCAAATTTACCGAACGGGGCGCCATCACCCTGCGCAGCCGGCTCATCGAACAGCAGGACGGGCAACTGCTGGTGCGCTTCGAGGTGGTCGACACCGGCATCGGCATTGCGCCGGACAAACAGGCCCACCTGTTCCAGGTATTCGCCCAAGCCGATACCTCGACCGCACGCCGCTACGGTGGCACTGGCCTCGGCTTGGCGATCACCCAGCGGCTCGCGACCATGATGGGCGGCAGCGCCGGCGTTGAGAGCACGCCGGGGCAAGGTAGCTGTTTCTGGTTCTCCGCCCGCCTCACGCCCGGCGATGGCAGGGCGCAACCGATGGCAACACCGCTCAGCGCCAGTGCCGTTGCCCAAGGGCTACAGCAGCGTGCCGCCGGCCGGCGCCTGCTGCTGGTCGAGGACCACGAGGTGAACCGTGAACTCGCCCTCGAACTGCTGAACCGCGCCGGCCTGGTCACCGACGCGGCCGAAGACGGCAGCATCGCCGTGGCCAAGGCCAAGGAATTGACTTACGACCTGGTGTTGATGGATGTGCAAATGCCGGTGATGGATGGCCTTGAGGCCACGCGGCTGATTCGCCAGTTGCCTGGCTGGGCGCACCAGCCGATCCTCGCCATGACCGCCAACGCCTTCGACGAGGATCGCGCCAACTGCCGCGCCGCCGGCATGGATGATTTCGTCGCCAAGCCGGTGGAACCGGACGATCTTTACGCGACCCTGCTGAAGTGGCTGCCTGCCGAGCCCGCCATGCCAGCGGCTGACCGATGGCCGGCCCGGCGGTCCCTGGTGGACCAGCAGGCAACCCGGACGCCGGATGCCGCTGCGGTGTTGGATCGCCTGATGGCCTGGCCGGGCATAGCAGCCGGGTGGGTGACCAGCACCCTCGGTCTCGACCCGCTCCGGTACCTGGACCTGTTGCGTTTGTTCACGGAAAAACACCGTGACGACCAGACTGCACTACAGGCCGCGCTGGCAGCGGGCGAGTTTGAACGGGTGCGCCTGGTGGCCCATACGCTCAAGGGGGTCACGGGCAATCTCGGACTTGACGGGCTGCAATCCCTGGCCATCGCCCTCAATGCTCTGTTGCTCGACCCGTCCCCCGACCTCGGGCGGGCCGGATCGCTAGTCGAGCAGATTGGCAGCCAACTGGCGCAGTTGGAGCAACTGTGCGCACCGGGTCCAGCGCACCTGCCATCTGGCGAATCACTGGACACCGCCGCCCAGCGTCAATTGCTTGGGGAACTCCGTCAACTGCTGGCGAGTAGCGATACGCTCGCCCGAGAGGTCAGTGCCGGGCATCAGCAGTTCCTTCAGAACAGCTTGGGTGACGATTACCCTGGCTTTGCCCAAGCGATGAATAATTTCGACTTTGACGGGGCGCTTGCCTTGTTAATGGATCATTTGGCCGGCGATTGAAGGCTTCGCGGCGGCGCCAGGGTATCTCCTAGGCGGGCCGCGCCGCTGTCACGGAGTGCAAGGATCGTTACAATCGCTGGTTGGCGTCTCGAAAAGTTGGGCTTGCTGTCATTTTAAAAGCCGGTCAGGCGTACGCCATGCACAAGGCCGCCTGAGTTGTACGACCTTTCCAGATAATCCGAGCCGGTACCACCCGTTCGCTGACCTTGCCGGGTTAAGGCCTGCCGCCGTGGCCCGGTCTGGCGGCCATCGGTCCGGCACGGCGCAGATTTTCCAGGCGGTTGCGAAAGCTAACCAGGATGAGGGAGAAAATGACAAACTTTCCGAACAAGACTCTTGCCGACTGGCAGGCACTCGCCGCCGAAGAGCGCAAAGGCCGGCCCGTGGAGGAACTGGTCTGGCACACCCCTGAGGGGATCGCGGTCAAGCCCCTGTACACAGCCGCAGATCTGGATGGGCTAGCGCATCTGGATTCGCTGCCCGGCCTGGCGCCCTTCGTGCGCGGTCCCAAGGCCACCATGTACGCGGGCCGCCCCTGGACGGTGCGCCAGTATGCTGGCTTTTCCACCGCCGAGGCGTCCAACGCCTTCTACCGCAAGAACCTGGAGGCGGGGCAGACCGGTCTATCGGTGGCTTTCGACCTCCCTACCCACCGTGGCTACGACTCGGACCATCCGCGGGTAGTGGGCGATGTGGGCAAGGCGGGCGTGGCCATCGACAGTGTCGCGGACATGAAAATCCTGTTCGACGGCATTCCGTTGGACCGGATGTCGGTGTCGATGACCATGAACGGCGCGGTATTGCCGGTCATGGCGATGTATATCGTCGCCGCCGAAGAGCAGGGTGTGCCGTCCCGGAAGCTGGCGGGGACCCTGCAGAACGACATCCTGAAGGAGTTCATGGTCCGCAATACCTATATCTATCCACCCAAGCCGTCCATGCGGATCGTCTCCGACATCATCGGTTACACCTCGGCCAACATGCCGAAGTTCAATTCCATTTCCATCTCCGGCTATCACATGCAGGAGGCCGGTGCCACCTGCGCCCAAGAATTGGCTTATACCATTGCCGACGGCATCGAGTACGTGCGCGCCGCCATTGCCAGTGGTCTCGGCGTGGATGAATTCGCCCCAAGGCTGTCGTTCTTTTTCGCCATCGGCATGAACTTCTTTATGGAAGTGGCCAAGTTGCGGGCCGCACGCCTGCTCTGGTCCGCCCTGATGGCGGAGAAATTCGCTCCGCAGGACAACCGCTCCCTGATGTTGCGCACCCACTGTCAGACTTCCGGCGTCAGCCTCACCGCCAAGGATCCCTACAACAACATCATTCGGACCACCGTCGAGGCGATGGCGGCGGCTTTGGGCGGAACCCAGTCGCTGCATACCAACTCCTTCGACGAGGCGCTCGCCCTGCCCACCGAGTTTTCCGCCCGCATCGCCCGCAACACCCAGTTAGTGTTGCAGGAGGAGACCGGTATCACCCGGGTGGTGGATCCTCTGGCAGGCTCCTATTACGTCGAAAGCCTGACCCATGCCCTGGTTACCGAGGCCCGCATACTCATCGACGAGGTAGAGGAATTGGGGGGCATGACCCGGGCGGTGGAGTCCGGTATGCCAAAGAGCCGCATCGAGGAGGCCTCGGCGCTGCGCCAGGCCCGGATCGACCGGGGCGAAGAAGTCATCGTCGGGGTCAACAAATACCGGCTGGACAAAGAGCCGCCGGTAGAGATTCTGGACATCGACAACAGCGCGGTGCGCGAGGCCCAGATCCGGCGCCTCAACGAGGTGCGCGGCAGCCGGGACGAGGCGGCCTGCACCGCAGCGCTGGCGGCCTTGACCAGGGCGGCGCAGGAGGAGACCGGCAATCTGCTGGCGCTGGCGGTCGATGCCGCCCGCGCGCGGGCCACGGTGGGGGAAATCTCCGATGCGCTGGAGCGGGTCTACAGCCGCCACCGGGCCGTGACCCACGTCATCTCCGGGGTATACGGCTCCGCCTATCAGGGCGACGGTGACTATGCCGCCATCCAGCAGGAGGTCGAGCGATTTGCCCAGGACGAGGGACGCCGGCCGCGTATGCTGGTCTGCAAGCTTGGCCAGGATGGCCATGACCGAGGCGCCAAGGTTATCGCCACCGCTTTCGCCGACATCGGCTTCGACGTCGATGTCGGCCCCCTGTTTCAGACCCCGGAGGAGGCGGTGAAGGAGGCCATCGACAACGATGTGCACGTGATCGGCGTGTCCTCCCAGGCCGCCGGCCACAAGACGCTGGTCCCGCAACTCATGGAGGGCCTGCAACGGGAGGGGGCGGAGGATATCATCGTCGTTTGTGGCGGCGTCATTCCGCCCCAGGATTACGAGGAGATGCTGGGGATTGGCGTGGCCGCCGTCTACGGCCCCGGCACCAATATACTGCTAGCTGCCCAAGAGGTGCTGCAAATCATCCGGGAGCGGCGTGGCCTCCGGTGAAGGCCGGGCAGCCACCGGCCCCAAAACCACCAATGAAACCGAGAATGCCGAGAATGCCGAGATTTGAGGCTCGGCGCTCCCGGTGGTTTAAGGTAGCTGGTGGCTGTGCTGCAGAGGTAACCAAGAATCTATTTTTTCTAGGTCCTAACGCATCGGTACGGAGATTGCGTCTGGCGAACGTCCTAGAACAGGGGTTTAGGCATGCAAGAGATCGTTGAGCAGTTAGAAGAAAAACGGGAGGCGGCCGCCCTTGGCGGCGGTCAGGGCCGGATCGACGCCCAACACGCACGGGGCAAACTCACCGCCCGGGAACGCATCGAGCTGCTCCTGGACGAGGGCAGCTTCGAGGAGTGGGATATTTTCGTCGAGCACCGTTGTACCGATTTCGGCATGGCCGACAAAAAGATCCCCGGTGACGGCGTAGTGACGGGTTATGGCACCATCAACGGCCGTCTGGTGTTCATCTTCAGCCAGGACTTCACCGTATTCGGGGGTTCCCTGTCGGAAGCCCACGCCGAGAAGATCTGCAAGGTCATGGACCATGCGGTCAAGGTGGGTGCCCCGGTCATCGGCATCAACGACTCGGGCGGTGCCCGCATCCAGGAGGGGGTGGCCTCCCTGGGCGGCTATGCCGATGTGTTCCAGCGCAACGTGCTGGCCTCCGGGGTGATTCCACAGATTTCCCTCATCATGGGTCCGTGCGCCGGCGGTGCGGTCTACTCTCCCGCCATGACCGATTTCATTTTCATGGTCAAGGACAGCTCCTACATGTTCGTCACCGGTCCCGATGTGGTCAAAACCGTGACCCATGAAGACGTGACAGCGGAACAACTGGGTGGCGCCATGACCCATTCCACCGTTTCCGGTGTCTGTGATCGCGCCTACGAGAACGATGTGGAAGCCCTGTTGAGCGTGCGGCGCTTCATCAACTATCTACCGCCAAACAACCGCAAAAGTCCCCCGTACCGGCCCACGCCGGACCGGGCCGATCGCATGGTGATGTCCCTGGATACCCTGATCCCCGACAACCCCAACATGCCTTACGACATGAAGGAGTTGATCTGCAAGGTATCGGATGACAATGAGTTCTGGGAACTGCAACCCGAACATGCCCAGAACATCATCATCGGCTTCGCCCGCATGGATGGTTATCCGGTGGGCATCGTGGCCAACCAACCCCTGGTGTTGGCGGGATGCCTAGATATCAAGTCGTCCATCAAGGCGGGGCGCTTCGTGCGCTTCTGCGACGCTTTCAATATCCCCATCGTCACCTTCGTTGACGTGCCGGGCTTCATGCCGGGCACGGCCCAGGAATACGGCGGCATCATCAAGCACGGCGCCAAGCTGTTGTTCGCCTTTGCCGAGGCCACGGTTCCTAAAGTCACCATCATCACGCGCAAGGCGTACGGCGGTGCCTACGACGTGATGAGTTCCAAGCACCTGCGCGGCGACGTCAACCTGGCCTGGCCCAGCGCGGAAATTGCGGTGATGGGCCCCAAGGGGGCGGTGGAGATCATCTTCCGGGGCGACAGCGGTGACCCAGAAAAAATCGCCGAGCGCACCGAGGAGTACCGGCGCAAGTTCGCCAATCCCTTCATCGCCGGTAGCCGTGGCTATATCGATGACGTCATCGCGCCCCATGCCACCCGCAAACGGATCTGTCGCTCCCTCGCCATGTTGCGAGACAAGAAGCTCGACAATCCCTGGCGCAAGCATGACAACATCCCCTTATAGAGGGCGTGAATGTGTTTGACAAAATCCTGATTGCCAACCGCGGCGAGATTGCCTGCCGCGTCATCAAGTCCGCCCGCAAAATGGGCATCAAGACCGTGGCGGTCTATTCCGACGCCGACCGGGATGCGTTACACGTAAAAATGGCCGATGAGGCGGTCCACATCGGCCCTCCCCCGTCAGCCAAAAGCTATCTATTGAAGGACAAAATCCTAAAAGCCTGTCTGGATACCGGAGCCCAGGCGGTACATCCGGGATACGGGTTTCTGTCCGAGAACTCGGAATTCTGCGAGGAGCTGGCCAAAGCAGGCATCGCCTTCATCGGCCCGAAAACCCGCGCCATTGAGGCCATGGGCGACAAGATCACCTCCAAGCGGTTGGCCGAACAGGCGGGGGTCAACACCATTCCCGGCTTTACCGGGGTGCTGCGGGACCGCGAGCATGCGGTGGAGATCGCCAACGGCATCGGCTATCCGGTGATGCTCAAGGCCACGGCCGGCGGTGGCGGCAAGGGTATGCGCGTGGCCCGCAACGATCAGGAGTGCCGGGACGGCTTCGAGCGGGCCGCCAACGAGGCGCGCTCCAGCTTCGGCGACGATCGTATCTTCATGGAGAAATTCATCGAGGAACCGCGCCATATCGAAATCCAGATCATTGCCGATGGCCACGGCAACAGCCTGTACCTGAACGAGCGCGAATGCTCCTTGCAGCGCCGTCATCAGAAGGTGGTCGAAGAGGCGCCGTCGCCTTTTCTCGACCCGGAAACCCGCCAGCGCATGGGCGAGCAAGCGGTGGCCCTGGCCCGGGCGGTGGACTATGAGTCTGCGGGCACCGTAGAGTTCATCGTCGATAGCCAGCGTAACTTCTACTTTTTGGAGATGAACACCCGGCTACAGGTGGAGCATCCGATCACCGAACTAATCACCGGCGTGGATCTGGTGGAACTGATGATCCGCGTGGCCAATGGCGAGAAGCTGCCCATCACCCAGGCGGATGTGGGCATCCATGGCTGGGCCATCGAGGCGCGCGTTTACGCTGAAGACCCCTTCCGGAATTTCCTGCCGTCCACAGGCCGTCTGGTCCAATTTCAGCCCCCCGCCGAGGACCGCTACGTTCGTGTGGACACTGGGGTATATGAAGGCGGCGAAGTGTCCATGTACTACGATCCCATGATCGCCAAACTCATCACCTACGGTTCCGATCGAGAGGACGCTAGGGCCCGGATGCTCTCGGCGCTGGATCGGTTCCTGATCCGCGGTGTCGCCAACAACCTCAGCTTCTTGTCGGCCTTGATGATGCATCCGCGCTTCGTGAGCGGAAATATGAGCACCAATATGATCGGCGAGGAGTACCCGGAAGGGTTCCACCCCGCCGACGTGCCCCATGAGGAGCCTGCCATCATCATCGCGGTGGCCGCCGCCATGAACCGCAGTTATCGGGATCGTGCGGCCAGGATCGATGGTCAGTTGCGCGGCCACGAGCGCCGGGTCAGTGACGACTGGGTGGTGTTCATGAACGGCGAGTACCATCCGGTCTCCGTGGTAGCGACCGAAGGCGGTCACGACGTGGAGCACAACGGCAGGACCTATGCCGTGCGTAGTGGGTGGGAGCTGGGACAGCCTTTGTTCAGCGGCACCGTCAATGGCCGGGAGATCTTCGTCCAAGTGGAGCGCGGCTTACAGGTCCATCGCCTATCCCATGCCGGCTCCCAGTCCCACGTCAAGGTCATCACGCCCCGGGCGGCCGAACTCATGCGCTACATGCCGGTGAAAGCGCCGCCGGACCTGTCCAAATACCTACTTTCGCCGATGCCGGGTCTGCTGGTGTCCCTGGCCGTCCAGGCGGGCGATACGGTGGAGGAAGGTGACGAACTGGCGGTGCTCGAGGCCATGAAGATGGAGAATACCCTGCGTGCCCAGCGCAAAGCGGTGGTGGCGAAGGTCAACTTCCAGGTCGGAGCAAGCCTGGCCGTAGACGACAAGATCCTGGAGTTTGAATAGCTTTGGGGGCCGCATCGAGGCAATCGCCTGCCTTGGACCTGGACGCCCTCGCCAGCGGGGTTCTCGAAGGCCAACGGCGGGCGCTGGCACGGGCCATCACCCTGATCGAGTCCACCCGCGACGATCACTGTGCCGCTGCCGGTGAGCTGTTGCAGCGGCTGACGCCCCATGCCGGGAACTCCATCCGGCTGGGAATCTCCGGGGTGCCGGGGGTCGGCAAGTCGACGTTCGTGGAAGTTCTGGGCAACCATGTGATCGACGCGGGTCACCGGGTGGCGGTGCTGACGGTGGATCCCTCGTCGGCGGTCAGTGGCGGCTCCATCCTGGGCGACAAGACCCGCATGGAACTGCTGTCACGCCGCCCGGAGGCCTACATCCGGCCGTCGCCTTCCGGCAATACCCTAGGAGGCGTCACTCGACACAGCCGCGAGGCGATGATCCTGTGTGAGGCGGCCGGCTTCGATGTCATCCTGGTGGAGACGGTGGGCGTCGGCCAGTCCGAGACCCGGGTGGCGGAGATGACCGATATGTTCCTGCTGCTGCTGCTGCCCGGCGGCGGTGACGAACTCCAGGGCATCAAGCGCGGCATCATGGAGCTGGCCGACCTGATTCTGGTCAACAAGGCCGACGGCGACCAGTTGCCGGCCGCCCGGCGCTCCGCGCTGGAATATCGCAGCGCACTGCGCCTGCTCCATCCCCGTCTGGCAGATTGGCGGGTCGAGGTCCGCACCTGCTCCGCGCGGGACGCGGTGGGGATCGCCGAGGTCTGGGAGACCGCGTTGCGCTACCGGGAGACCCTAGCGGCCAGTGGTCAATTCGAGCTACGCCGGGCCGAGCAGGCCCGGGCCTGGATGTGGTCAGAAGTAAACGAAAGTCTCATTCAGGTACTGAAAAGCGATCCGGACGTCCGCAGACGGATCCCCGTCCTGGAAGCCGCCGCCAGCGAGGGCCGGATATCCCCGGCCAGTGCCGCGCGGCAACTGCTGGACGTTTTTTTGAAGCGTCAATAACCATGGGGCCGGAATGCCCGGCGTCGGAGAGCGATCAATGAGTGAGCGGCCATTTAAGGTACTCGGAATCCAGCAAATCGCGGTTGGCGGTCTGGATAAGGAACGGTTGCGCACCCTTTGGGTGGACACCCTGGGTCTCGAGCTGAGCGGCAACTACCGCAGTGCCGGTGAGAACGTGGACGAAGACATTGCGGTTGCCGGTTCCGGCCCGCTCAAAGTAGAAGTGGACCTGATGCAGCCCCTCGACCCCAGCAAAAAGCCACGGGTGCAGGAACCGGCCCTCAACCACGTGGGACTCTGGATCGACGACCTGCCGGCGGCGGTGGCCTGGCTGGAGAGCCGGGGTGTACGTTTCACTCCAGGGGGTATCCGCAAAGGGGCTTCCGGCTTCGACATTTGTTTCATCCATCCCAAGGGCGACACGACCGCCCCCATCGGCGGCGAAGGGGTGTTAATCGAACTGGTGCAGGCGCCGCCGGAGGTGCGCGACGCCTTCGCCAAACTGGCCTGAGCAACACCGCTTACCTATCAGGAACAGCCATGGAGCCGAAAGACCTGTTCAAGACCAAGCACTACATGGGCTTTACCCATCGCCAATGCGAAGCCTTCCCGTGCCATGACCTGAGCGAATTCCGCTCCCCCGGGGAATTCAACTGCCTCTACTGCACCTGTTCCCTTTATTGGCTGGAGTGCCCCGGCAATTACGAAGTCATCACCGATGCAGACGGCAACCTGCGCAAGGATTGCAGCCGGTGCAAACTGCCCCATGACGGTTACGAGCGCAGTTGGAAACTCATGAACCTGTCGCGATACCAGAAACATCCGGTCATCTGGAAAGCACCGGAAGAGAAATGAACCCGTATCGGCGGTGCTTTCCAGGTATCGAGAAAAAGTTATTTGAATACATCGGGTTAGTCCGCCGCGCTGCGCCAGATGCGACGGGCTATCCTCTCCCTCCCCATTACCCCACGAGTAAAGGCCATGTCTGAGTTTGAACAATCCGTCCTATTCGTCTTTCCCGGCCAGGGCTCCCAATACAAGGGGATGGGTAGCGACCTCCATCGCGATTATGGAGTCGCCAAGCGCGTTTATGACCAAGCCAGCTCAGTGCTCGGCTATGATGTTGCCGAACTCTCCTTCAACGATCCCCAGGACCAGCTCAATCTAACCCGGTTCACACAACCTGCCCTGCTTACCCATTCCATCGCCTGCCTGGAAGTGTTCAGGGATTTGACCGATGATCGAATGACGCCGGCGATGGCGGCTGGTCACAGTCTCGGCGAGTATTCGGCGCTGGTGGCGGCGAAGGCACTCAGCTTTGCAAGTGCCCTGCAACTGGTGCAGAAGCGGGGCGAATTGATGGGGACCTATGGCGAAGGGGAAATGACGGCCTTCCCCCTGGACCTCGATTCCATCCGGCCCCTTGCCGAGCGTCATCACTGTGCGGTTGCCGGTTGCAATCTGCCGGATCAGATCGTCGTCGGCGGCCGGGGCGAGGACTTGGGGGCGTTAGAGCAGGAGGTTAAAGAAAGTTTTCCGCGCAAGCGCCCGGCCCGTCTGAAAACCGAAGGGGCGTTTCACACCTATTACATGGTGGAGGCCGCACGCCGCTTTCGCGCCGTCCTCGAAACCGCCGAGTTTGAGCTGTCCAACATCCGGGTATTGTCCAATTTTACCGGCGGCTTTCACGACCCCAGCCCCCTAGATATCCGGGCGCGGCTGTTCTTTCAATTATTTCATCCGGTGCTGTGGCATTCGAATTTTCAAGCAGCAATGGATAGCGGTATCACAACGATCATTGAATTCGGCGGGGGGATTGGTACCGCCACTGAACACGAAGGCAAGCGGCCGAATTTGGAAGGCATCACGAAAAAGCTCCTGCGCTTCACAGAACACCAGGCGCTTTATCTTTCCGCCATTAACAGCCAACTCATCCGCAGGACGGTGAATGTTGTCAGTGGCATGAATAGGCTGCTCAAGGAGCCCCGCGATGATAGGCCAAATCCATCCGGGTTGGGGATCAATGGCAACGCCGTAGATGACCATTGGTTCCATTTATTTGTCCCAGTTGACGACGGGGTTTTGACCGAAGACACGGCCAATGTTGTCGGCCGGGTCAGCGAACTGGGGCTGAGCGCCGTCGTGCAAATCATTCAACAGCCGGTCCAGGAGAATTTGGAATGCCTGGAGCGTCTGGTCGGCAAGCTAGGCCAAACTCCGAATCCTTATCTGGAAAAAGTGATTGGGTCTGAACCGGGCGCAAAGCGCTATTTCACAGGTGAGGAAATGGACGCAGAACTGGTCGAATTGCATCAGAGGCTAAAGGCGCTAGGTTAATTCTTTATTAGCCACACAGGGCAGCCCACCCCATCAAGCACGCAGTCCAACGCTAGGGTAGGCGGTTGGGCGGTGCGAGTTGATGGGGCAAATCCATGAGCATGAATGAGGCGGAGACCCGCTATCACCTGATTGACCCGGTCCTTCGGGAAAAAAGGCTACGTCAGGCGCGAGCGCATCGCCCTCGAAACCACCTTGACCCCGGCTCCGGTGGAGCCCACCGGCGCCAAAGGCCGCCGCCGCAAGGGTCCGGGGCGTACCGACTATCTGCTCTGCGTGCAACTGGGCGATATGCCCAAGGCCCTGCCGGTGGCGGTGCTTGAAGCCAAGAAAGAAAGCGAAGACCCGCTCAAGGGCATGCAGCAGGCCAAGGGTTATGCCGACTGCGAACGCTTCGACGTGAAGTATGTCTTCGCCACCAATGGCCACCGCTATGGCGAGTTCGATTGCATGACCAGCCTGCAAGGCGGCCCGTTCCCGTTTGTGGATTTCCCGCCGCACGCTGACCTGACCGCCCGCTACGCCAGGGACGTTGGGCTCAACATGGCCCAGCCCGAGGCCGCGATGCTGTTTCAGGCCGACAGCCCGGCCTGGTCGGCGTCCCGCTATTACCAGGATGCGGCGATCCGCGCCGCCTTGCTGAAAATCCTTGTGGAGCAGCAGGCCGGCCGGCCGCCCCGCGTCCTGCTAACGCTCGCCACCGGCGCGGGAAAAACCGTCATCGCCACCAACCTGTTATGGCGCATGAACAAGGCCGGGCAACTGCCCAAACCCGCCCTGTTTCTGTGCGACCGGGACGAACTGCGGGAGCAGGCCTACACCAAACTCAAGGCCGCCTTCGGCGACGATGCCCGCATCGTCCGGACCGAACAAGGCGGCAACGCGGCCCGGAACGCCCGCATCCAGATTGCCACCTATCAGACCCTGGGTCTGGACGATGAGCAAGGCTTTGCCAGCTTTCTCACCCAGCACTATGGCGACGACGCCTTCAGCGTCATCCTCATCGACGAATGCCATCGTTCGGCCTGGGGCCGCTGGTCGGAAGTGCTCCGGCGCAATCCCCATGCCATCCACATCGGCCTGACCGCCACACCCCGCAAACTGGAACAGTCCAAACACGCCAGCGCCGAAGATCAGGAGATCACCGCCAACAACCGCCAATATTTCGGTGAGCCGGTCTACGAATACACCCTGATCCAGGCCCAGGAAGACGGCTACCTGGCCGCCTGCGAAATCGTCAAACGCAAGGCCAGCATCGACAATGCCACCTTCACCAAAGAAGAAATCCTCAAGGCAGGCGTCAAAAACATCAAAACTGGCCAACCGCTGACCGCAGAAGACCTGACCAAGAACCAATACACCGGCAAAGACTTCGATGACGAACTGTTCATCGAACTGCGCACGCCCAAAATGTGCCAAGACCTGTTTAAGCTCCTGCGTGCCAACGGCGGGCCGGAGCAGAAGGTCATCATCTTCTGCACCCGTGAAATCCACGCCGACCGCGTCGCCCAGCATATGAACAATCTGTATGTGCGCTGGTGCAAGGAGCAAGGCCAGTCGCCGAAAGACCACTATGCCTTCAAATGCATGGGCGGTGCCAACAACGGCTCGGACCTGATTGAACCCATGCGCGGCTCCGGTCAGCAGGCCTTTATTGCCTGCACCGTGGACCTGTTGGAAGCAGGCGTGGACATCGAGCGCCTGAACGCTGTGGTGTTCTTCCGCTATCTGCAATCACCCATCAAGTTCTACCAAATGGTCGGGCGCGGCACCCGCATCCACGAAGAAACCCAAAAGTACAAGTTCTGGCTGTACGACTACACCGACGTGACCCAGCTATTTGGCACCGACTTCATCACCAAACCGCCACGCCCTGGTGGCGGCGGCACGGGTGATGCTGGTGACACAGGCGGCGGCGGTGAAGATGGCGACGGCCCCGCAGTGGGCGAGCTGGCCGGTCAATACCTGGTCATCAACGCCCAGGGCCGCTTCATCCTGAG
>CAZIHO010000058.1:0-21311 GCA_964538875.1 uncultured Chromatiaceae bacterium | reverse complement strand
ATTTATTGGCTCCCCGGCGTGGACTCGAACCACGGACCCACTGATTAACAGTCAGTTGCTCTACCGACTGAGCTACCGGGGATCAGTGCGAAGCGGAAAATTCTACGGGCTTTGGGAGCGGGGGTCAATCCCAGCGGGAGATTCACTGGATGGCTGGGCTATCCAGGGGGATCGGCGTCGGGTTTGGGTCCCCGTCGCGGAGGGCGAGGAATCGGCGTCTCCGGCTGGGCTCCAAGGTCCAAAAAAGCGGTTATGATCCGGCCTTCGTCTCCTGTCCCTGGGTTGTTGATAGGTTTTGGTTCCGTGAAGAATGCCGTTGTGCTTTTGAGTGGGGGCCTTGATTCCGCAACTCTGGTGGCCCTGGCGCGCCATCAGGGGTTTGGGGTCCATGCTCTGTCGTTTCGTTATGGGCAACGCCACGGCGTTGAATTGGAGGCGGCGCGGCGGTTGGCGGCGTCCTTTGGCGTCGAGCGGCATTTGGTCATGGACATCGATCTGCGCCAATTCGGCGGGTCGGCTCTCACGGCGGACATCGCAGTACCCAAGGGTCGGGATCTGAACGCGGACGGGCCCATTCCCGTCACCTATGTGCCGGCGCGGAACACCATTTTTATGAGCTTGGCGCTGGCCTGGGCAGAGGTGCTGGGAGTCAACGACATTTTCATCGGCGTCAATGCCCTGGATTATTCCGGTTATCCAGATTGTCGGCCCGAGTATCTGGATGCCTTTGCCCGCATGGCGAATCTGGCCACCAAGGCGGGGGTGGAGGGGCACCAGTTGTTACGGATTCACGCGCCCCTGTTGCGCTTGACCAAGGCGGAGATCGTCGCGGTGGGGACGGAGTTGGGGGTCGATTACGGGCTGACCTGTTCCTGTTATGACCCGGATGCGGAGGGGCGGCCCTGCGGTCAGTGCGACGCCTGCCAGTTGCGGGCGCGGGGCTTCGCCGACGCAGGTCTAGTGGATCCCCTGTTGACCCGTTGGGGACTAGCGCCAACGTGATGTCCCGACTGCTGCATACGGCAAGCGCGTCTTTTCAAGCGGCTCGGCGGTTGTTCCAGGTGGGCGCCGGGCATCCAGGGCGCAACCTGCATGGACACGGGTTTCTGGTGCAGGTGTGGGCGGAATTGCCGTCGGGCTGGAACTCCTTTCCTGGTGGTGAGACGGACGCCCTGTCCCAAGCTTTGGCGCTGGCCGTTCAATCCCTGGATTACCAGGATTTGAATCAAATCCTGGAGGAGCCCGGCGACGCCGAGCTGGCGCGTTGGATTGGGGAGCGCTTGGCCCTACCCGGTTTGGCGGCGGTGAAGATTCAGACGACGCCGGATCAGGGGGTGGTGGTGGATGCCCAGGGTCCCGAGCGGATTTGGCGTCGCTTCCGTTTCGAGGCGGCCCACCGTTTGCCCCATGTGCCCGAGGGTCATCAGTGCGGGCGCATGCACGGCCACGGCTTCGAGGTGGTGCTGGGCGCCGCGTCGGGGCGAGGGGAGGGCGACCGGCTTGGCGCGGTTTGGGCGCCGTTTCAAGATCGGCTGCACCAAGCCTGCCTCAATGATTTGGAGGGCTTGGAGAATCCCACCAGTGAACACTTGGCCGCCTGGTTGTGGCGCCGTTTGGCGATGGAATTGCCGGAATTGCAGCAGGTGGCGATCCACGAGACCGCCAGCGCCGGGTGCGGCTTCGACGGTCAGTCTTATCGAATTTGGAAGGATCAGCGCTTTGAAAGCGCGGTCTGGCTGGCGCGGGCGCCGGACGGGGACCGCCGCCGCCGGTTGCACGGCCATAGCTATCTGGCGCGCCTCCATCTGTCCGCGCCCCTGGATGAGATCATGGGCTGGACCCTGGATTTCGGGGACGTGTCCGAGTTGTTCCGGCCCGCCCGGGAGTGGCTGGACCATCGCCGCTTGGATGAATTGGCGGGACTGGCGGATGGGGATCCGGCGTCCCTGGTAGGCTGGATCCGGGATCAGGTGGGGGGCGCCTTGCCCCAGTTGCAGCGCATCGATCTTTACCAGGCGCCAGGCTCTGGGGTGGTGCTGGCCTGGGGCACCCCGGAGCCGGTCCTCGGCCAGCCATGAGTTACCAGGTCAAGGAGATTTTCTATAGTATTCAAGGGGAAGGCGCCCAGGCGGGGCGGGCGGCGGTGTTTTGTCGCTTCGCCGGCTGCAACCTCTGGTCCGGCCGGGAACAGGACCGGGAGCAGGCGCGCTGCACCTTTTGTGATACGGAATTCCGGGGCACCGATGGTCCGGGCGGCGGCGTCTATGGGGGTGCCGATGAGTTGGCACAGCGTCTATGGGAGGCTTGGCCCCAACGGGCCGGGGGAACGCCCCTGGTGATCTGCACCGGCGGAGAGCCCCTCTTGCAACTGGATGGGGATCTGGTCCAAGCGCTGCACCGGCGGGGGTTCCAGGTGGCGGTGGAAACCAACGGTACCCAGCCGGCGCCGGCCGGGATCGACTGGTTGTGCGTCAGTCCCAAGGCGGGCGAGGCGCTGGCGATCCGCGCCGGCGATGAACTCAAGCTGATTTATCCCCAGGAGCAGCCCGGCGCCCAACCCGAATGTTTTGCCGGGCTGGATTTCCGGCATTTTTTTCTCCAACCCCTGGATGGTCCGAAACTGGCCGCCCATACCGAACTGGCGCTGGGCTACTGCCTGGCCCATCCCCAGTGGCGCCTGAGTCTGCAACTGCACAAGATGCTGGGTTGCCCCTGACGCCCGCTCAGCCGGGCGGAATCGTCCGCAAGCCTTCGCACAACTGTTCCACGCCGTCCAGCAGCCTGGGGGTGGGTCGTTGCAGCAGGTCAGCGGGGATGGCGAGCAGGCGCCCGTCTGCCACCGCCGTCACCTGGGTCCAACGGCGCCAGGCGGCGAAGGGGTCCGCCTGTTCCTGGTCCGCCAGGATGGCGTCCGGGTTGGCCAGAATAACGGCTTCCCGGGATAGGGACGGGGCCGCCACCGGCAGGAGGCCAAACAGGTTCCTGGCGCCACACAGGGCCAGGGTCTCGTCGAACAGAGGCGCTTGGCCCAGGGTCATCAGGGGCCGAGACCACAGTTGATAAAACACCTGCCGGGGCGGATTGTCGGCATAGCGGGTCCGCAAGCCCGCCAAGCGTTCCTCGAAGGCGCGGGCGGCGGCCTCGCCGGAGTCACGGGCCGTCAGGCGGCCCAGGTCGCGCAGGGTGCGGGGAATGTCCGCCAACCGGCGCGGCGCGGACCGATACAGGGGGATGCCCTGGCGTTCGATCCAGGCCAGGTCTTGAACCCGGTTGCCATCCGGCCAGGCAAGCACTAGGTCCGGTTGAAGCAGCAGCAGGCTTTCCCGGTTCAGGTGGGTGGCGTCCCCCACCTGGGGCAGGCGTCCGGCCGCCGGGGGATAATCGGCCCAAGCGGTGACGCCCACCAGCAGGTCGCCGGCTCCGGCCGCGAAGGCCAATTCCGCGCCATGGGGCGATAAAGCGAGGATGCGGGTGGCAGGCCGGGGCAGGCGCACCTGGGCGCCGGAATCATCCTCGACTTGGAGTGCCTGGCCCCAGGCCAGCGGGCTGATTGCCAGGCCCAGCAGCAGCGCCAGCCAGGACCGGCGGCTCAAGGGGCTCAGGCCAGCCAGGCGGACAGGGTGGCCAGCGCCAACAGGGCGATCAAAAGAAATAGGGACCGCCACACCAAGCCCATGGCGGCGCCGGGTAGCACCGGCTCGGCGCGGCAGCGCAGTTCCTCGACGCTGGGGGGGCAGCGCATGCGCAGCGCGCCGTTGCCGGCGCACAGCACCAGCGCCTTGCCCTGGTCCGCGTAGTGCTCCGGATCACAATGGCGCCAGGCTTGCACGGTTTCCTCGAAACTGCCTGCCAGGGCAAACAGGGCGGCCACCACCCGCGCCGGCAGCCAGTCCATCCATTGCAGCAGGGTTGCGGCGGAGGTTTCCAGGCTGTCCCGGGATTGGGCCAGGGTGAGGAGATAGAGTTCGCTGGCCAGGCGGTAGCCCAGGGCACCCACCGGACCCAGGAGCAAGAACCAAATCACCACGCCAAACAGGCGGCCCTGGGCTTGGAGCAGAATGGCTTCCGCCAAGTGGCGGAAATAGGCTGGGTCTTCCATGTCCGGGGGAATATCGTCCACCAGATGCATGGCGGCCCGCTCCACCCGCGTAGGCTCCCCGGCGCGCACCGCCGCCGACAATTCCTGGACCTGGCTATCCAGATCCAGGGGCCCCAGGCTATAGAGCAGCACCAGGCCAGCAAACAGGGCGCCGGCCAAGCCACCCATGGCGTCACCCAGCAGCCATTGGCCGGCCGCAACCAGCAGCAAAGGCGGGATCAACACACCTAGTAGGCCGGGCAAGCCGGTCCGCAAGCCGGGGCCAAATGGCAGGGACTGTTGCCATGCCAGCCAGTGTTCCAGCCAAAGGGGGTTGCGCAGTTGCTGGTAGTCCAGCAAATAGCGTTCCGCGATCAGGGCGCCCAGCAGAATCAACAGGGTCATGGGCGAAATACCTATAACTTATGGGGGTGTCCCCGCGACCTTGACCTAGGGAAAGCCAGGTCCTCGGTCGGTGGCGGACCTGGGCTGTCCATCATACCTTGCCCCCTGGGTGATTGTCCCGGCGCGGTGGCTGCCAGGGATCCCGGCCGGAAAAATGGCCGAGGGAGCAAAAACGCGAATAATTGGCCCTAGAAAAAAGTAATGGTGGGCCTATCGGCATATAAAAAGATTGCAATTTAAGAAAGTTCTAATATACTGTTGTTCAACTTGGACGGGACGGCATTAGCCCCGGCCACAGCCCAAGAAAAGTTCCTCTTTGCATTACAACAACAGGTGCTAAAGTCATGAATAAGATATCCTTGCTTGCTGCTGCTGTTTTCTTCGCTTCTTCCGCCATGGCCGCCGAGACCACGGCGCCCGTCCAGCCGGTGTTCTGCCCCATGGGTCACCCGGTCATGATGCCCGACATGGACGCCATGGCCAAGCAACAGCAGGCATTCTTCGAACAGCAGAGCGCCGCTTTCCAGGCCCCCATGCCCATGGATAGCCGCCAGATGAAGGCCGAACGGGATCGTCTGATCTCCGAGCAGGAGCAGGCCTTCAAGCAGGGTTATGAAGAGCATCAGAAGATGGTCGAGGAAATGGAGCGTATGCATCCCGGCTTCGGTGGTCCCGAGGGGCAGCCCAATTTCTCCGCCAGCCGGCCGCCCATGGCGCCGGTGTCCGGTGGCATGTCCAAGATGACTCCGGACGCCCGCCGCGCGGAAATTCGCAAGCATTTAGACGAGCAGCGCCAGGCCATGCAGGTGCGCCGCGACGAACTGCGTAAGCGCTCCCAAATGAACCGGGCCGAGCCCCGCTTCGAGGCGGCTCCCGTTCCGGCCGCCGGCGCCTAATCCAGCGAGGGAACACCGCCGCCCGCCGGGATAGCCCTGCGGGTAGCGGGTAAGCAAACGCCCCGCCCGGTTGATCCGGACGGGGCGTTTGCTTGTGGCTCAAGGATTCAGGAGTTAGCGGTGCTAGGCGTATACGTCCAGGGCTTGTCCGATCATGGAGGTGGGGTCCATTGGGGCCGCTGGGGCGTTGGGCACCGACGACAACAGTTCCAGCGCCGCCTGACCTTGCATGTCCATGGCCATGCGCAGCACGCTGGTATTGACCTGTTGCTGAAAATTGGCCTCGCGCATGGCCAGCACGGTGGAGACGATGGCGTCGGCTTCCATGGTGTTGCAACTCCCCTGTGAACCCGTAGAAGTTGGCGGCCGGAGCAGGCTGATCTTGAGTCGCCGGGGCGAAGTCCGGGATCGGCAATCCGGCCGTGGCCGCCTGGCGCCGGTATTGGCCGATCCGAGTCGGCTTAGGGTGTCAGGGCGCCCTGGGCGTGTCACCGGACGGCACCGCCAGGCAGGGGCCGGGATGCGCGTCGTTGCAAATACGTCCTTGCAGCACCGGCGCGATGCCGGTGGGTTCCGCCTGGCGCAGGGCGTTCGCCACCTGGTCGCGCAGGTCCGGCGCCTGCCTGACCGGTGTCACTTGCCAGGCCGGGTCGATCATGGTGTAGCCGTCCTGGCCCCGGCTGGGGTCTACCAGAAACTGGCTGGTGACGGCCAGGATGGTTTCGTCCGGTCGCACCGGGCGGGGACCCTCTGGTGTCAGCAGAGTCAAGTCGTAGGCCCGTTCGTCGCTGGGGTCCTGGCGGAACGCGAAGCCCGCGATTTGCAGCCACCAACCGTTGCCGGTCCAGTCCTGGACCGCGCGCTCTAGGATCCGTTGCAGGGTGGCGCCGTCCAGCTTCAGCAGCACTAGGGGGCTAGGGTAGGCAAACAGGTCCAGCAGCCGCTCCCGGGTGATGGGTCCCGGCGGCAGGTCCTGGTTGAGGCGCAGACTCCCGGAGTTGATGAAGGCGACCTGGGCACCCTGCTCCTGGAAGGTGGCCAAGGCCTGGTCGGCCACGAAATTGCCCAGGTTAGTCTCAAAGCGGCGGATGGTGAGTTCCTCTCCAACCAGACGCACCTGGGAGCGGCCCAAGGGCTCGGTCAGGCAGGTTTCCGGTTCCTGCAAGCTGCGACAGGTTTCCCCCCGGAAACGCTCCTCCCAGGTGTCCACGCGGGCTTGGGCGGCCGGGTCCGGCGCCACGGCGGCGTCTAAAATGGGAAACTCGGCGCTGATTTGGATGGCGCCGTCCTGATCTACCCGCGCCCGGATCAGCCCGGCACTGCGCAAGTCCGCATCTGCCTTGATGACCAGCCGGTGCCCGCTGGCATGATGGATTTGGCGCTCGTGCTCGTGGCCGCCGACGATCAGATCCGGTCCCCGGGGACCCAAGGTCTCCAGCAGGGCTAAATCTTCCTGGGCCCGCAAATGGGTCAAGGCGACCACCAATTCCGCCCCCTGTTGGCGCAACAGGGCGGTCATGCGTCGCGCCACCTCGCTGGGGGACTCGATCAGGTCCAGGTACTGGGGCTGCTGCACATTGGTGGTGATGCTGAACAGACCGACCCGTACGCCGCCGCTGGTCACCAGGGCGGAGGCGTGCAACTGGGGCGCCCGCACCAGGGGCCGGCCGGATTCGTCCTGGCTAAATCTCAGGTTGGTGCCCAGCCAGTTGAAGTCAGATTCCCGGATGCGCTGCTGCAGGTCCTGGGCGTTGTGCAGTCGGCTCCGGTCGAACTCGTGGTTGCCGAAGGTGACCCACAGGCGATGGTCGAACCCCTGCGCATCCCCATCCAGCTGATTGAGCAGGTCGATCATCTGGGCGCCCCCAAAGCGGCGGCTCAGGGTGGAGGGGAACAGCAGGTCGCCGGCGTGTAGCACCAGCAGGTCCGGGGCCTCCTGTTCCAATTCGGCCCGCAAGGTGCGCAGACGCGGCACCCCGCCTACCTGGCCCCCATCCACACCGCCGATACGGTAGGTATCGTTGGCCATCAGAATGGTGACGGTTCCCGCCGCCTGGCTGGGTGGGCTCCAGCTTCCAGCCAGCAACAGGGCCAGCCCGGCGCCAGAGATCAGTTGCCAATTGCTCATGGTTCCCGGCTCTTGCGTTGATGGGTTTGGCCGGCGCTGGCCGGTGGTTTGGACGCCGCCTGCTTGGAGGGTGACGGATTAGCGGATACCGGGGCTCCATTGGCGGCGCCGGACAGGTCCTCGATGCACATTTGCAGGTACTGGGGCAGTTCCGCCGCTGGTACCCGGTCTTCCCGGGCGTATTGCTCGCATTGGGCGGACAGGTACCGGTGTAATTCATTGGCGGCTGGATCGGCAGCGCCGGCCAGGGCCGGGTGACCTGCCACCGCTAGGGCACCCACCAGTGGCGTGAATTTCATGTAGGTCATCCTCCAGAAGCGGGGCGGACTGGAACAACCCGGCTTGCGTAGGCGGGGCTGCCCGTGGAGGCCGCCGATGCCGGACCTGACGCGCCGCAATGAAGGTCACCCAACGGGATGCACCCCGAACTGGGTGCTGAGCCCCCCGGCTGCGCGCTGAGACGATCGACGCTGGCGCCGACGCCCCAGGAAATCTTACTCCAGAGCTTGCCGGGGGTGGATGGGTTTTGGCTGCGCTGGCCGGTCCCAGGATGGCTGGGATGATGTCAGGAGCGTTGCTCCGTCAGCGGTCAGGTGGTGGAACGGCAGTTTCTTCCCCGTTGAAGGCAGCGGCTTCTGCTCATGAGCAGGCACAGGCCCAGGCTACCGGCACCGGTGGCCAGGAACACCAGACCCGGCGCCGTCGCCGCTAGCATCAGGAACAAAAGCCCAAAAGAACCGGAAGTCAAGGCGATCCAAAGCGCGGGACCGCCGCAACAGGGTCGCGAGAACAGTAAACCGAGCTTCATGGGGTTTCTCCCAGGGTTGAGATAGCGAATTAAAACCAAGTATACCAGTAGGAAATAGGCCTGACAAGCCTGGGAGCCGCCCAGACCCCATCGGCCGCGATGTTGCCGCCAATTCCCGGCGCTGGACTGGCCGCTCTGGGGGGAAATTCCCCAGCGTGGTATGATTTTTGGCTTTGCGGGCGCCCAGCCCGGGTTCTCGATGGGCAAAGGACGGCGAGCGCCACGGCGCCCGCATCTCCCACCTTAAGCATTAAGCTGTACGGCTCCATGGTCGATTTCGCTAAAGAAATTCTCGATATCAATTTGGAAGACGAGATGCGGCGGTCCTATTTGGACTACGCCATGAGCGTCATCGTGGGACGTGCCCTGCCAGACGCCCGGGACGGCTTGAAGCCGGTCCACCGGCGCGTGCTGTACGCCATGAGCGAGCAGGGCTACGACTGGAACAGGCCCTATAAGAAATCCGCCCGCATCGTCGGTGACGTGATGGGTAAATACCATCCCCACGGCGATACCGCCATCTACGACACTATCGTGCGCATGGCCCAGCCCTTCTCGTTGCGCTACATGCTGGCGGACGGGCAGGGCAACTTCGGCTCGGTGGACGGCGACTCGCCGGCCGCCATGCGTTATACCGAGGTGCGCCTGTCCCGCATCGCCCATGAATTGCTGGCGGACCTGGACAAGGAGACGGTGGATTTCGTCCCTAACTACGACGAGTCCGAGCGGGAGCCGGTGGTTCTGCCGGCTAAGATCCCTAATCTGCTGATTAATGGCTCATCCGGCATCGCAGTGGGTATGGCGACCAATGTGCCGCCCCATAATCTGGTCGAGGTGGTGAACGCCTGCGTTCATCTGATCGACAACCCGGACGCCAGCGTGCAGGACCTGATGCGCCACGTGCCGGGTCCCGATTTCCCCACCGGTGCCATCATCAATGGTTCCCGGGGCATCCTGGAGGCTTACCAGACCGGGCGCGGCCGCATTTACCTGCGCGCCAAGGCGCGGGTGGAGGTAGACCGGAGCCGGGGCCGGGAAGTCATCATTGTTGACGAAATTCCTTACCAGGTAAACAAAGCCCGGCTGTTGCAGCAAATCGCCGACCTGGTGAAAGAAAAGCGCATCGACAGCATTTCCCAGGACGGACTACGGGACGAATCGGACAAGGACGGCATGCGGATCGTCATCGAGTTAAAGCGCGGCGAGATGGGCGAGGTAGTGCTCAACAACCTCTACCAACACACCCAGATGCAGACCGTGTTCGGCATCAACATGGTGGCGCTGGTGGACGGCCAGCCGCGCCTGCTCAACCTGGCGCAGTTGTTGCGCTATTTCCTGCGCCACCGGCGCGAGGTGGTGACGCGGCGCACCCTGTTTGAACTGCGCAAGGCCAAGGACCGGGCCCACCTGTTGGAAGGCCTGGCGGTGGCCCTGGCCAACATCGACGAGGTGATCGCCCTCATCAAGACCGCCGCCAATCCGGCCGAAGCCAAGGCCGCCCTCTTGGGCCGGGTCTGGCAGTCCGGCGTGGTGGAGACCATGCTGGCGCGGGCCGGCGCCGCCAACGTGCGCCCGGACGCCCTGGGGCCCGAATTTGGTCTGGGCGAGACGGGCTACCGCTTGAGCGAAATCCAGGCCCAGGCGATTCTGGATCTGCGCCTGCAACGGCTCACCGGCCTGGAACAGCACAAGATCATCGGCGAATACGAAGAGATCCTCGGCAACATCGCGCAACTGCTGATGATCCTGTCCAGTTCCGAGCGGCTCATGGAAGTGATTCGGGGCGAGTTATTGGCCGTCCGTGACCAATATGGCGATGCCCGCCGTACCGAGATCGTCACCACCCAGCAGGATATTTCCCTCCAGGACCTGATCGCGCCGGAGGACGTGGTGGTCACCCTGTCCCACGGCGGCTACGTCAAGGCCCAGTCCATGGACCAGTACCAGGCCCAGAAGCGGGGCGGCAAGGGCAAGAGCGCCACCGCCACCAAGGACGAGGACTTCATCGACAAACTCCTGATTGCCAACACCCACGACACCATCCTCTGCTTCTCCAGCCGGGGCAAGGTGTACTGGCTCAAGGTGTACGAGTTGCCCCTGGCCAGCCGGGCGTCCCGGGGCCGTTCCATGGTCAATCTGCTGCCCCTGGAGGAAGGGGAGCGTATCAACGCTATCCTGCCAGTCCATGTTTATGAAGAAGGTAAGTATGTCTTCATGGCGACCAGTGCCGGGGTAGTCAAGAAGACTCCCTTGACTGAATTTTCCCGGCCCCTGGCCCGTGGCATTATCGCCTGCGACCTGCGCCCGGAGGATCAACTGGTGGGTGTGGCCATCACCGACGGTGACCGGGAAATCATGCTGTTCAGTTCCGCCGGCAAGGCGGTGCGTTTCCACGAGGCGGATGTGCGGCCCATGGGCCGTACTGCCTGTGGCGTGCGCGGCATCCAGTTGGATGAGGGCCAGCGGGTCATCGGGTTGATTATCGTGGCACCGGGCATGGCGCTCATGGTCACGGAAAACGGCTTCGGCAAGCGCACCTCCCTGGAGGAGTTCCCCACCAAGGGCCGGGGCGGCAAGGGCATGATTTCCATCGTTACCTCGGAGCGCAACGGCGCCCAGATCGGGGCCGTGCTGGTCCAGGACGGGGACGAGGTGATGCTGATTACCACCGGCGGCGTTCTGGTGCGCACCCCGGTGAATGATGTTCGTGTGGTGGGCCGCGCCACCCAGGGCGTCAAGATGATCAGCCTGTCTGGAGACGAAAAGCTCGCCGGCATAGAGCGGGTGGAAGGGATGGACGGCGGGGAAGTTGGGGACGCCGAAGACGGGGAGGACGGGGACTAGGGCCGCGCACGGGCGGGGTCCGGTATCGATCAGTCATTGGACTAGAAGGTAAGGAGGGTAACTATATGTCTAGGGTATTTAACTTCAGTGCAGGTCCGGCCATGTTGCCGGAGGAAGTCCTGAGTCAGGCTCGGGAAGAGATGCTCGACTGGCGCGGCAGCGGCATGTCGGTCATGGAAATGAGCCATCGCGGCAAGGAATTCATGTCCATCGCCGGCCAGGCGGAAGCGGATCTGCGGGAGCTGCTGGCGGTGCCCAGCAACTACAAGGTGATGTTCCTCCAGGGCGGTGCTTCCAGCCAGTTTGCCATGGTGCCCATGAACCTGATGGGCGACAAGAAGGCGGCGGATTATCTGAACACCGGCTCCTGGTCCAAGAAGGCTATCAGCGAGGCGAAGAAATTCGGCGCCGTCAACGTGGCGGCCAGCACCGAGGCGGTGAAATTCACCAAGGCGCCGGCCCAGGCCGAGCTGAATCTGAATGCGGACGCGGCTTACCTCCACTACACCCCCAACGAGACCATCGAGGGAGTCGAGTTTCCCTATATCCCGGACACCGGCGGCGCGCCCCTGGTGGCGGATATGTCCTCGACCTTGCTGTCCCGGCCCATTGATGTATCCCGCTATGGCGTGATCTACGCCGGCGCCCAGAAGAACATTGGCCCGGCCGGCTTGACTATCGTCATCGTCCGGGAGGACTTGGTGGGTCATCCCCTGGCGGGCACCCCCACCATGTTCGACTATGCCACCCATGCCAAGAACGAATCCATGTACAACACCCCGCCCACCTACGCCTGGTATCTGGCGGGCCTGGTGTTCCAGTGGCTGAAGAACAAGGGCGGCTTGGCCGGTATGGCGGAGATCAACCAGCGTAAGGCGGCGGCCCTGTACGCGGCCATCGACAACTCCAGCTTCTATGCCAATCCGGTGGACCCGGCCAGCCGGTCCTGGATGAACGTGCCCTTTACCCTGGCCAACGCGGAACTGGACAGCCTATTCCTGGCTGAGGCCAAGAAAGCGGGCCTGGTGACCCTGGCCGGTCACCGCTCGGTGGGCGGCATGCGCGCCAGCATCTACAACGCCATGCCCGAGGCCGGCGTCCAGGCGCTGATTCAGTTCATGGCGGAATTCGAGCGCAGCAACGCTTAACGACCCCAAGGGCCGGGCCGCGCGCCACTCCGGCGCGGGTCCGCAGGCATAGATCGACCCAAGATGGCGCGACTTTCATGTTCAAGATTCTGACTCTCAACAACATTTCTGTAGCCGGACTCAATCGCCTGGCCCGTGACAAGTTCGAGGTGGCGTCCGAGATCACCCATCCGGACGCGGTTCTGGTGCGCTCGGCGTCCATGCACGACATGGAGATTCCAGCATCGGTCAAGGCCATCGGCCGCGCCGGCGCCGGCGTCAACAATATTCCGGTGCCGCGCATGACGGCGCGGGGGGTCCCAGTGTTTAACGCCCCCGGCGCCAACGCCAACGCGGTGAAGGAACTGGTGGTGGCCGGCATGTTGATGGCGGCCCGTAACATTCCCCAGGGCTGGGCCTTTGCTCGTAGCTTGGAAGGGGACGACGCCAGCATCAGCAAGGCGGTGGAGGCAGGCAAGAAGCAGTTCGTGGGCTTCGAGTTGCCGGGCCGTACCCTGGGCGTGGTGGGCCTGGGCGCCATCGGCGTGCAGGTAGCCAACGCCGCCCGTGCGCTGGGGATGAAGGTGGTGGGCTATGACCCCACCATCACGGTGCAACGGGCCTGGCAGTTGGAGTCCAACGTCAAGCAGGCCCTCAGCATTGACGATCTCCTATCCCGCTCCGACTTCGTGACCTTCCACGTGCCCCTCACGGATGAGACGCGGGGCATGATCGACGCCAAGCGCCTGCGCCTGATGCGGGCCAAGGGCGTGATCCTGAATTTCTCCCGGGACGGCATCGTCAACAACGAGGCGGTGTGCGCGGCCCTGGACGAAGGACAACTGTATGCCTATGTGTGCGATTTCCCCAGCAATCTGTTGAAGGCCCATCCCCGGGTCATCGCCCTACCCCATCTGGGTGCCTCCACCAACGAGGCGGAAGAAAACTGCGCGGTCATGGTGGCGGATCAGGTCAAGGAATACCTAGAAAACGGCAACGTGACCAATGCGGTCAATTTCCCAGACATCCTGCTGCCCCGGGGCGAGGGCTACCGCATCGCCATCGTCAACTCCAACGTTCCCAACATGGTCGCCCAGATCTCGGCGGATCTGGGTCAGGTCGGGCTGAATATCCAGGATCTGCTCAACAAGTCTCGCAAGGATGTGGCGGTGACCCTGATTGACGTGGATCGTCCGCCGCCCAAGGAAACCCTGGATAAGATCGCCGCGATCGAGGGCGTGCTATCGGTCCGGTGCCTGGGCTGTTCCCATCATCCTTGAGGCTCATGACCCCCTGGGAGCTGGTCCGGTCCGGCTTCCAGGGGTGACGCGGCGAGCCCGTCCAGCGGGCTTGTCCCGCACCCAGCCGGCCTCTGCTTGGCTTCTCCCGCATCCGGTTCCAACCCATCCTCTGTTGCCTGGAGTCTGGATTTCCCCGCGATGACCGATGAATACAAACTGAGCGACATCCGCCAGACCATCAACGATTTGGACGACCAGTTGCGGCTGCTGCTCAACCAGCGGGCGGCGGCGGCCCAACAGGTGGCGGAAATCAAGCTACGCCATGATCCCAACGCCCTGTTCTACCGTCCCGAGCGGGAAGTGGAAGTGTTGCGGCGGGTGAAGGCCGGTAATCCAGGCCCCCTGGACAGCGAAACCCTGGCGCGCCTGTTCCGGGAGATCATGTCGGCTTGCCTGGCGTTGGAGCAAACCCTGGTCATTGCCTACCTGGGACCCGAAGGCACCTTCACCCAGGCGGCGGCCCTCAAGCATTTCGGCCACGCGGTGCGTACCCTGCCCATGGGAGCGATCCCGGACGTGTTCCGGGAAGTCGAGGCGGGCACCGCCCACTTCGGCGTGGTGCCGGTGGAAAATTCCACTGAGGGCGTCATCAGCCACACCTTAGACACCTTCATGAAATCGTCCCTGCGCATCTGTGGCGAGGTGACGCTGCGCATTCACCAACTGCTGTTGGGCCGGGTGGCCAGCCGGGATGAGATCCAGCGGGTATTTTCCCACCAGCAATCCCTGGCCCAGTGCCGGGGTTGGCTGGACCGGCATTTGCCCCTGGCGGAGCGGATCGCGGTGGGCAGCAACGGCGAGGCGGCCCGGTTGGCCAGGGACCAGGCGAATGCTGCCGCCATCGCCGGCGAGGCGGCCGGGGAGCTGTACGGGCTGACGACCCTGGCGCTCAACATCGAGGACGAGCCCAACAACACCACCCGCTTCCTGGTGATTGGCCAGCAAGACTCACCCCCCACCGGCCAGGACAAGACCAGTCTGTTGCTGGCCTGTCGCAACCAGTCCGGCGGCCTGCACAGCCTGCTCACCCCCCTCGCCGAGCAGGGCATCAGCATGACCCGCATCGAATCCCGGCCGTCCCGGGAAAGCCTGTGGGAATACGTGTTTTTCGTGGACATCGAGGGCCACCGGGATGATCCCAGATCCCAATTGGCGTTTCAGGCGCTGCAAAAAGAGGCGCGCCTGTTCAAGATCCTGGGTTCCTATCCGGTGGCAGTGCTCTAGGGGACAGGGAGACGATGCCAATGATTAGACGCTTGACGGTCATCGGCGTGGGCCTGATCGGTGGTTCGCTGGCCCGGGCCCTGCGCGAGCATCGGGCGGTGGGCGAGGTGGTGGGTTGCGGACGGGGCCGGGACAACCTGGAGCGGGCGGTGCAATTGGGCGTCATCGACCGCTACGAACTGGATCCAGGCCGGGCGGTCCAGGGTGCCGACCTGGTATTCATTGCCGTGCCCCTGGGTTCCATGCGGAACATCTTTGCGGCCCTGCGGGATCAGTTGGCGCCGGATGCGGTGGTCACGGACGGCGGTAGCGTCAAGGGCTGCGTGGTCCAGGACGCCGAGGCGGTGTTCGGAGGGGTACCGCCGTTCCTGGTGCCCGGCCACCCCATTGCCGGCACCGAGCACAGCGGCGTGGAAGCCTCCTTTGCCAGCTTATACCAGGATCGCCGGGTCATCCTCACGCCCTTGGCGACCACGGATCCCGCCGCCCTGGAACGGGTGTCCGCCATGTGGCGCCTCTGTGGCGCGGAAGTGACCCGCATGGAGGTCCATCATCATGACGAGGTGCTGGCTGCCACCAGTCACCTGCCCCACATGCTGGCCTACAGCCTGGTAGACAGTCTGGCCCGGATGCGGGAGAACGACGAGATTTTCCGCTATGCGGCGGGCGGTTTTCGGGACTTTACCCGCATCGCGTCCAGTAGTCCGGTCATGTGGCGGGACATCTGCCTGGCCAATCACGAAGCCTTGGCCGCCATGCTGGCCACCTTTACCCAAGAGTTGCGGGACTTGGCGGCGGCGCTGCAACGCCAGGATGGCCAGGAACTGTTGGAAATTTTTTCCCGGGCCAAGGCCGCCCG
Source organism: uncultured Chromatiaceae bacterium (assembly GCA_964538875.1). Taxonomy (GTDB): domain Bacteria; phylum Pseudomonadota; class Gammaproteobacteria; order Chromatiales; family Chromatiaceae; genus CAZIHO01. The sequence continues at coordinate 5,641 of CAZIHO010000058.1, read as the reverse complement.
GGATCGTTACGTGGATGGTATCCGCGCCAGTTGAGGGTTGCGCCCACCGCCGCCTGGACGGCGGTCAAGCAGGGTAGATAAATCATGAGTACAGACGACCAGTTGCGTTTTTTGGTGTCGCCCGGGGGCGAATTGCGGGGGGCGCCCCGGGTTCCGGGGGATAAGTCCATCTCCCATCGCGCCATCATGTTGGGCTCCATTGCCGAGGGCATCACCGAAATTCGGGGCTTTCTGGAGGGGGAGGACAATCTTGCCACCCTCAACGCCTTCCGGGCGATGGGCGTGTCCATCGAGGGACCGGACAAGAACCGGGTGCGGGTGGTCGGCGTCGGCCGGGACGGACTCCAATGTCCCGCCATGCCCCTGGACCTGGGCAATTCAGGCACCTCCATGCGACTGCTGGCGGGGCTGTTGGCCGGGCAACGGTTTCCCACCACCCTGGTCGGCGACGCTTCCCTGATGCACCGGCCCATGCGCCGGGTCACTGAACCCCTGGCCCAGATGGGTGCCCGCATCCAGACCAGTTCCCACGCCACGGCTCCCCTGCGTATTGAGCCGGCCCTGGCCCTCAAGGGCATCGAATACGCCATGCCGGTGGCCAGCGCCCAGGTCAAGTCCAGCCTGCTGCTGGCCGGCATCTACGCCCAGGGGGAAACCTGCGTCATCGAGCCGGCGCCGACCCGGGTCCATACCGAACGCATGTTGGCCACCTTCGGCTATCCAGTGCGCCGGGACGGTGCCAAGGTCTGTCTTGGCGGCGGTGGGCGCTTGACCGGGACCCTGGTGGAGGTGCCTGCGGATATTTCCTCTGCCGCCTTTTTCATGGTGGGTGCCAGCATCGCCCCCGGCGCTGACCTGCTACTGCCCCAGGTGGGCATGGACCCCACCCGAATCGGCGTCATCCATATCCTCAAGGCCATGGGTGCCGACCTTCAGATCAGCAACGAACGCTTGCTGGGCGCCGAGCCGGTGGCGGACGTACGGGTCCGGGGTGCGCGCCTGAAGGGCATCCGCATTCCTGAGGCCATGGTGCCGCTGGCGATCGACGAATTTCCTGCCCTGTTCGTGGCCGCCGCCTGCGCCGAGGGCGACACGCTATTGACCGGCGCCGCCGAGTTGCGGGTCAAGGAAAGTGACCGCATCCACGCTATGGCGGAAGGACTGGCGGTGTTAGGCATCCATGCCGAGCCCCGCCCGGACGGAATTCTGATTCGCGGCGGGCGCTTAGGGGGCGGCCAGGTCGACAGTCACGGCGATCACCGGGTCGCCATGGCGTTCGCGATGGCGGCGCTGCGGGCCGAGGACGAGATCGAGATTACCCGTTGTTCCAACGTCAACACCTCGTTCCCAGGCTTCGTGGATCTGGCCGCCGCCGCCGGACTCATGATCGGCATGGAGTGGGGACCATGACGCCGGTCATCACCATCGACGGCCCCAGCGGCTCCGGCAAGGGCACCGTCGGCCGCCTGTTGGCGCAGCGCTTAGGCTGGCGCTATCTGGACAGCGGTGCCATCTATCGTGCCCTGGCGGTGGCGGCGCGCCGGGCCGGCTTGGCGGACCAGTGCGAGGAACGCCTCGGTGCTTTGGCGGAGTCCCTCCAGGTGCGCTTCGACGGCGACCGGGTGCTGCTGGGCGATGAGGACATCAGCGCCGAAATTCGGGACGAGACGACCGGCAACCTGGCGTCCCGCATCGCCGCCATGGGCGCGGTGCGGGCGGTGTTGCTGCATTGGCAACGGGCCTACGCCCAACCGCCTGGATTAGTGGGCGATGGGCGCGATCTGGGAACCGTGGTTTTCCCCAACGCCCAACTCAAGGTATTTCTCACCGCGAGTGTCGAAGAGCGTGCGCGCCGTCGCTATAACCAGTTGAAAGAAAAAGGATTAGATGTTAACTTTAGCGGCCTTGCAGCAGAGATCCAGGAACGCGATGCGCGGGACCGGAATCGCGGCCTGGCTCCTCTGACGGTCGCGGCGTCGGCGCTGGAAATAGAATCCACCGCGCTGTCCATCGACCAAGTCCTTGAGCAGGTCTTGCTCCGGGCCCGGGAGATCCTTCCCGGCCTGGAATGCCAAGGAGACGCCAAATAGAGCCACGCCGGCTGGTTTGGCGAGCGGAAGAGAATCCGAGACGTTCTTTTCCTTAATATTCCGACGGTGTCCAATCGTCGGAAGCGTCGGCGTTGGTCAATGCCGACGGGGCTGCCCGTAGGTTACGGGCATTTAACACAACTTGAACCACCGGCACGGACGTCGGTTGGCGTCGGACGCGGTATTAGGATACCCAATCAAAATGACCGAAAGCTTCGCAGAACTTTTTGAACAAAGCCTGTCCACCACCAATCTTCAGCCAGGGACCATTGTCATTGGCACCGTGGTGGGCATTACTTCGGATTCCGTGATCGTCAACGCGGGTCTGAAGTCCGAGGGCGTCATTCCCCGGAGCCAATTTCTTGACCTAGCCGGCGCGATTGAAGTCGCCGTGGGAGATCAGGTAGAAGTGGCCCTGGACGCAGTCGAGGACGGCTGGGGCGCCACTCGCCTATCCCGGGAAAAGGCCAAGCGGCACCAAGCTTGGCAACGCCTGGAGCAGGCGCTGGAAAACGACAAGCCGGTCACCGGCCAGATCAACGGCAAGGTCAAGGGCGGTTTCACCGTGGAACTCGGAGACATCCGCGCCTTCCTGCCCGGTTCCCTGGTGGATGTCCGTCCGGTGCGGGATACCGCCTACCTGGAAGGCAAGGACCTGGAATTCAAGGTCATCAAGCTGGACCGCCGCCGCAACAATGTGGTGGTGTCCCGGCGTGCCGTGGTGGAGCAGGAGTACAGCGAGGAGCGGGAAAAACTGCTCGAGAACCTCCAGGAGAGCATGGAGGTCAAGGGTGTGGTCAAGAACCTCACCGATTACGGCGCCTTCGTGGACCTGGGCGGCATCGACGGCCTGCTGCACATCACCGACATGGCCTGGAAGCGGGTCAAGCATCCGTCCGAGGTGGTGGAAATCGGCGACGAGATCAAGGTCAAGGTGCTCAAGTTCGACCGGGAACGCCAACGGGTGTCCCTGGGCCTCAAGCAAATGGGCAACGATCCCTGGATCAGCATTGCGCGCCGCTATCCGGAAGGAACCCGGGTGTTCGGCAAGGTTACCAACATTGCCGATTATGGTTGCTTCGTGGAAATCGAGGAAGGTGTCGAGGGCCTGGTCCATGTTTCAGAAATGGATTGGACCAACAAGAACATCCATCCCACCAAGGTGGTGCAACTGGGCGACGAAGTGGAAGTCATGGTGCTGGACATCGACGAGGAGCGCCGCCGCGTTTCCTTGGGCATGAAGCAGTGCCAGCCCAATCCCTGGGAAGAGTTTGCGACCCATTTCAACAAGAACGACCACGTCTCCGGGAAGATCAAGTCCATCACCGATTTCGGTATCTTCATCGGCTTGGACGGCGGGATCGACGGTCTGGTCCACTTGTCGGACATCTCCTGGGAAGAACCTGGCGAGCAGGCGATTCGCCGCTACAAGAAGGGCGAGGAACTCGAAACCGTGGTGCTGTCCGTGGACCCGGAGCGGGAGCGGATTTCCCTGGGTATCAAGCAGCTCGACAAGGACCCCTTCTCCTCGTTCGTCGCCACCCACGAAAAGGGCAGCATCGTCCGGGGCCTGGTACGGGACGTGGATGCCAAGGGTGCCACCATCGAGCTGACCGATGGCGTGGAAGGCTATTTGCGGGCATCCGAGATATCTCGGGACCGCACCGAGGACGCCCGCAGCGTACTGCGGGTGGGCGAGGATTTGGAAGCCAAGTTCGTTGGCGTGGACCGCAAGAACCGCACCATCTCCCTGTCCATCAAGCAGAAGGACGCGGATGAGGAGGCAGCGGCGATCAAGGGTTACAGCCGGGGCATTTCGGCAGGAACGGCCACCCTGGGCGACATCCTCAAGGGACAGATGAACGAAGGCAAGGAATAATCAGGGATTTTTCTTTCCCCAGAAGTAGGGGATCCGGCGTGAACCGGGTCCCCTATCACCAAGGGATGCTGAGCATGACTAAATCCGAGTTAATTGAAATACTGTCTCGGGATCAAAGCCATCTCGCCTATCGCGATGTGGAACTGGCGGTCAAGTGCATGTTGGAGCACATGAGCCAGGCCTTGGCCACCGGCGACCGCATCGAGATCCGGGGCTTCGGCAGCTTTTCCCTGCATCATCGTCCGCCGCGCATGGGCCGGAATCCGAAAACCGGCGAGTCGGTGGCCTTGTCCGGCAAGTTCGTCCCCCATTTCAAGCCCGGCAAGGAGTTGCGGGAGCGAGTTAATCAGGAGTTTGACGAGGTAGGCGAGCCATCCCAAATCCAGCCAACCATAGACGGAAACAGCGGGGAGCGGGACGGCGGTTAGGTTTCTGCCCTGGGAATTCTCTCAGGGCTCCACTTGGGCTTCCAATGGGTCGAACAGGGGCCCTTTAGTCGGCTGTCCCGGTCGGGTTAGGGCCAGTTCCGGCGGGAATTGACAGCAAAAACTACTCCCTTGGCCTTCTTTGCTATGGATCAGCAACTGCGCCTCGTGGCGATTGAGCACGTGTTTGACGATCGCCAATCCCAGCCCGGTACCTCCAGATGCCCGCGACCGTCCCCGGTCCACCCGATAAAAGCGCTCGGTCAGGCGCGGGATATGTTCCGGCGCGATGCCGCAACCCCGGTCTGTGACCGTTAGCGCGGGTCCCGCCTCGTTGGTTTCCCAGCGCACCTGGATTTCGGTACCCACCGGCGTGTGCTTTACCGCATTGAACACCAAATTGGAAACCGCACTATGCATATCCCCGTAACTGGCCAGTAGCCACAGATCCTGCTCGATGTGGGATAGGAACAGATGGCGGCCCTGGCTGAGGGCACGGGCGTCCTCCAGCACGCTGTCTATCAACTCGGGAACGTCTAGGGGCATTTGATCGCTGGCCTTTTCGTCCATTTCCAGTCTGGACAGGGTCATCAGGTCTTCCACGATGGAGTTCATGCGTTTGGATTGGGAATGCATGAGCGATAAAGGCCGCTTGAAGGCTTCCGGCGTAGCCTCCGCATCCAGCAAGTTCTCGATAAAGCCATTCACCACCGTCAGGGGGGTGCGCAGTTCGTGGGAGACATTGGCCACGAAGTCCCGGCGGATTTGATTGAGATGATAGATCTTGGTGATATCCCGGGCCACCAACAGCCGTTGCCGCTTTTTACCGCCAAACGGCGTCACTCGTAGGGATAGGACAATGGCCCGATTGTGGGTTGGGATGAAGTCCACCGGCCGGGTATATTCGCCAGATTCAATGTATTCGATGAGCGGCGGGTAGTGGATCAATTCGGCGATGGCCTGGCCCTCGTTTTCCGGCCATCCGCAACCTAGCAAGGTGCGGGTCGCCGGGTTGGCCCACAGCACCCGCGATTCTGCATCCAGGATGACCAGTCCGTCCGGTATGGCGGCGGCGGCTTCCCGAAACCGGGCCGCGAAGCGCACCAAACCCCGCTTACGCTTGCGGCTACGGGCCTGTTGCAGACCAAGCGCCTGATAGATTTCACCCCATAGGCCGCTGGGATAGGGCGGCTTGACGTAGCGCCGGTTGTCGGAAAGGAAGGTCAGGCGTAGCAAATGATAAAGGT
>CAZIHO010000057.1:0-21473 GCA_964538875.1 uncultured Chromatiaceae bacterium | reverse complement strand
CCGCCGCCGCGTCGGAACCCCGCAAACCGGCCGCCGCCATGGCCAGGGTGGAGCCACCGCCCGCGACCCGCGCGCCCGCTTCCGGGCGCTGCCTCGAATTACAAAACCGGGCCGCCCTCGGCGAGCCCATTTCCACCAGCGACCTCCAAAAGGAGTGCAAGAGATGAAACTTCCACCTAACCTCACCCGCCTAGCCGGCATCGGCGCACTGTTCCTAACCACCCTCATGACCAGCGGTTGTGGCACACCGCCCACCGCGCCCACCGCCGCCGCGCCGCCACCCGCCGCGCCCATGCCCAAGGCGGTGCTGGCCGCCGCCAACAACCTGTTCGGCAAGGCGGACCTGAGCGGTCCGGCTGCGGCCCGGGGTGGCGCCAAGCGCCTGCCCCTGGTGATCGATCCCCTGGTGGACGGCAACACCGGCTACCAGTCCCAAGCCACCCGCGCCATGCAGGGGCAGGTGGTGGAATTACTCCAGGCCCAGTATCCCGCCTATGAGGTGCTGCCCTTCACCAGTGACAACCTGGCCCAGCGTCCCTTGCTGTTCATCGGCACCTTCACGGCGGTGGACAAGGAACGCAAGAACATCGGCGACCACGATGCCTACCGCATCTGCCTGGCCCTGGTGGATCTCCAATCCGGCAAGATCCTGTCCAAGGGCCTGGCGTTCGCGGAAAAGGACGGCGTGGACATCACGCCGACCCAGTTCTTCCAGGACAGCCCGGCCTGGACCCAGGACCCGGCCACCCAAGGCTATGTGCGCACCTGTCAGGGCACCAAGCCCGGCGACCCCATCAACCCGGCCTATTGGGATCGGATCATGCAGGCGGCCCTCATCAATGACGCCACCACCGCCTATGAGGAGCGCAATTACCAGGCGTCCCTGGACCTGTTCAAGACCGTGGCCCGGCAACCCGGCGGCGACCAGTTACGGGTCCATAACGGCCTGTATCTGGCAGCCTCCAAGCTAGGCCACCGCAAGGAAGCCGCCGAGGCGTTCGGCAAGGTGGTGGATTTCGGCCTGGCCAACAACCAATTGGGGGTCAAATTCACCTTCCGGCCCGGCTCCACTCTGTTCCCGGCGGAGCCCACCATCAGCGGCGACTATTCCATGTGGATCGCCGAGATCGCCCAGCGGGCGTCCAAGCGCTCCGGCTGTCTGGAGATTTCCGGGCATAGCAGCAAAACCGGCGCCGAACCCTTCAATCAGCGCCTGTCCTTGATGCGCGCCCAGTACCTGGAACAACGCATCGACACCGCCCAGCCGTCCCTATCCAAGCGCACCAACTCGGTAGGCAAGGGCTCCAGTGAACCCAAGATTGGCCTCGGCACCGACGATGTCCGGGATCAACTGGACCGCCGCGTGGAGTTCAAGGCGTTGGACTGCCCCGCTACCTGAGCCCGCTAGACCGGCAGCCCCCGCGCCTACCGGCGCGGGCGGCCCCCACGTCCGGATCGGGTATGATCGGCGCCCAAAGCCATCTGCCGCGAGCGCCCATGGGACCCCGAACCCGCCCCGTCACCTCCCACGTCCACCAGGTCGGCGGCTTGGGATTGACCGGCCCCCAGGACGCCGCCCAGTACCTGGTGCACTGGGGCGGCCAGGCGGTCCTGATCGACGCCGGTTGCGGCGACCGCCTAGACCGGCTGCTGGTGAATTTGGCATCCCTGGGGGTTAGTCCAGACCAGGTCCGCTACCTGCTGCTGACTCATTGCCATTACGACCACAGTGGCGGCGCGGCGGAACTGCGGCGCCGCTTTGGCTGGCGGGTGGGGATGCACGCCCTGGACGCCCCCTACCTGGAAACCGGGGACGACCGGGTCAGCGCCGCCAACTGGTACGGACAGCACCTCACGCCCTGCCCGGTAGACCTGCGCCTGACCGGCGGCGAGCGCCTGCCCCTGGGCGAACTGACCCTTCAGGTACTGCACATCCCCGGCCACTCGCCGGGTTCCGCCGCCTTTCTGGTGGAATCGGACCAGCAGCGGGTGCTGTTCGGCCAAGACCTGCACGGCCCCCTGCATCCGGCCCTGTTGTCGAACCGGGACCAGTACCAGCAATCCCTCCGCACGCTGTTGGCCCTGGATGCAGACATTCTTTGCGAAGGCCATCATGGAATTGTGGCCGGCAAAGACTCGGTGGCCCAATTCATCGACCGCTATCTGGAGGACTGACCCACCTTGCCCAGCCTGGACCTACAGCCCCATCCCGGCAACTCTCCGGCACCCCTGAGCGGTATTCAGGTGCAGGTGCGCCTGGGCCCGGCTGGCCGCCTGGCGCTGCGCTACCGGCTGCGCGGGGACCCGGAACGGCTGGCGATCCCGGCACCCCTGTCAGCGGGCCGGGGCCAGCGCCTGTGGGAACAGGGCTGTTGCGAAGCCTTCCTGGCCTGGCCGGGCTGCCCCGGCTATCAGGAATATAACTTTTCTTGGTCCGGCCTCTGGGCCCTATACGGCTTCGACGCCTACCGCCAAGGCGGGCGGGACCTGGAACCGGTAGTAGCGCCCCGGATACGTCTGGCGCAGGACCCCCAGGGCTTGACCCTGGACGCCGATCTGGTGCTGACCCCGCCCCCCAGCGCTCACCGCCCCCCGCGCCTGGCCCTGAGCACGGTGGTGGCAACCCGCACCGGGCAGCTCTCCTACTGGGCGTTGGCCCATCCCCCCGGAGCCCCGGATTTTCACCATCCCGCCGGCTTCCTGCTGGATCTGGAGCCAACGGAATCCCCGGACTCGCCGAGGTAACTCATGCACTTTGGTATCGACCGACTGCTGGCGGACCCGGAACTGCGCCGGCCCCTAGCCGGGCGGCGGCTGGCGCTGCTCGCCCATCCCGCCTCGCTGACGGCAGACTGGCGCCACTCCCTGGACGCGCTAGCCGCCTGCCCTGGCCTGCGCCTGAGCGCCGCGTTTGGCCCCCAGCACGGTCTGCGGGGCGACAAGCAGGACAACATGGTGGAATCGCCGGACTACCTGGACCCCCGCCACCAGATCCCGGTATTCAGCCTGTACGGCCAGGTCCGCCGCCCCAGCGCCGCCATGCTGGACCGCTTCGACCTGTTGTTGGTGGATCTTCAGGACCTGGGCTGCCGCATCTATACCTTCATCACCACCCTGCGCTATCTGCTGGAAGATGCGGCGGCGGCCGGCAAGGCGGTCTGGGTACTGGACCGGCCCAATCCGGTAGGCCGGCCGGTGGAAGGGAACCGGCTGCGACCCGGTTGGGAGAGCTTCGTGGGCTGCGGCCCCCTGCCCATGCGTCACGGCCTGACCCTGGGCGAACTGGGCGGCTGGTTGATCCAGCACTTAGGCCTGGAACTGGAATACCGGGTCATCCGCATGACCGGCTGGGACCCGGACCAGGCGCCGGGCCAGGGTTGGCCCCTGGGCCAACGGACCTGGATCAACCCCAGTCCCAACGCCCCCAATCTGAGCATGGCCCGCTGCTATCCCGGCACCGTCATGCTGGAGGGCAGCCTCTGGTCCGAGGGACGGGGCACCACCCGTCCCCTGGAACTGTTCGGCGCCCCGGACCTGGAGCCGGAGCCGTTGCTGGCGGAAATGGCGCGTCTGGCGCCGGACTGGCTGGCCGGCTGCCGCCTGCGGCCCTGCTGGTTCGAGCCCTGTTTCCACAAGCACGGCGGCCAACTCTGTGCCGGCGTGCAAATCCATGTGGACGACGGCGCCTACCGGCACTGGGAGTTCCGGCCCTGGCGGCTGATGGCGCTGGCGTTCAAGGCCTGGCGCCGGTTGCGCCCGGACGCGCTCCTGTGGCGGGACTTTCCCTACGAATACGAATATGACCGGCTGGCCATCGACCTCATCAACGGCGGCCCCGAGTTACGCACCTGGGTAGACGACCCCAACGCGGAACCCGGCGACCTGGAGCGGCTGGCCGCCACCGATGAAGCCAGTTGGCGGGACGAGCGGGCGCCCTTCCTACTCTACTGAGGGAGCCGGCTGGGCCCGGCGATGCTGGAGATAGCTGATGATCCCCGGCAACAGGGACAGGAAGATGATGAACAGGATCATCAGGGTCAGATTCTGCTTCACCCAGGGTATGTTGCCTAAGAAATAACCACCGGTCACCAGGGACCCCACCCACAGCAGGGAGCCGCCGATACTGAACAGGGCAAAGCGGGGATAAGGCATCTGGCCGATTCCGGCCACGAAGGGCGCGAAAGTCCGCACAATGGGCACGAAGCGGGCGATCAGAATGGTCTTGCCGCCGTGGGCCGCGTAGAAGGCCCGGGTGCGATCCAAATATTCCTGTTTCAGGAAGCGGGCCTGGTCGCTGAACAGCCGTTCCCCAATAAAGCGGCCGACCAGGTAATTGGTGGAATCGCCGCAAAAGGACGCAGCGATCAGGGCCGGCGTGATGGTGCCATAGTCGATGCTACCGGCGCCGGCCAGGGCGCCCACCACGAACAGCAGGGAATCCCCCGGTAACCAGGGCGTCACCACCAGCCCAGTTTCGGCGAAGATAATCAGGATCAGCAGCCCATAAACCCAGGCGCCATGGTCCGCCACGAATTGGGCCAGATGCACGTCCAGGTGCAACAGGATGTCGAAAACTTGGGCAAGGAGTTCCATGGGCAGCGCCTGGCGGTCCGAGAAATGGCAGGCCACTATACCCGAGCCCCCAGGGAGCCACCAATGGGCCGGCCGGCACCGCGCCGGCCCATGGCATCCCCGGGGGCGCGCCGCTAAGCTTAGGCGTTTGGATCCGGAGCGGCTGGGGAGGCGGGGATGGAGGCGGCGGACTTGGCGGAACAAACCGAGCGGCACTGGGCTGAATGGCGGGCACTGGCCCAGGCCGAGGGGACCCGGGTGCCGGACGAAGCGGGTTTCCAGCGGGCCGCCCGGCGGGTTTGGGAAGCCAGTGAATTCGTGCGCCGCACCCTGGAACGGGAGCCCCGCTTGCTCCGGGAGCTGCTGGACAGCGGCGAGTTGCTGAGCGGACTGGCGCCCGGCGACCTGCACCGCCACCTGGCGGCCGCCTTGGCGGGAGTCGCCGCCGAAGCGGAATTGCAGACCCGCCTGCGCCGCTTTCGGCGCCGGCACATGGTGCGGATCATCTGGCGGGACCTGGCGGGCTGGGCGCCGGTGGAAGAAACCCTGGAAGACCTGACCGCCCTGGCGGACGCCTGCCTGGTGCAGGCCCTGGACCTGCTGCACGCCTGGCTGGAGCGGGACCTGGGCCAGCCCCTGGATCTGGAGGGCCGCCCCCAGCGGCTGCTGGTGCTGGCCATGGGCAAGATGGGCGCCCGGGAACTGAACCTCTCCTCGGACATCGACCTCATTTTCGCCTTTCGTTCCACGGGCCCAGTGCGGGGCTCCGCCAACCACACCAGTGAAACTTTTTTCCTGCGTCTGACCCAACGCCTGATCCAGGCCCTGCACCAAACCACGGTGGATGGCTTCGTGTTCCGGGTGGATACCCGGCTGCGGCCCTTCGGCGAGGCGGGTCCCCTGGTGCTGTCCTTTCCAGCCCTGGAGGACTATTACCAAGCCCAGGCCCGGGAATGGGAGCGCTACGCCATGGTCAAGGCGCGGGTGGTGGCCGGCGACCCGGACGACGAGGCACAACTGACCCGCATCCTGCGGCCGTTCGTGTACCGGCGCTACCTGGACTTCGGTGCCATCGAGTCCCTGCGGGAACTCAAGCGGCTGATTTCCAGGGAACTAATCCGCAAGGGCATGGAGCACAACGTCAAACTGGGTCCCGGCGGAATCCGGGAAATCGAATTCATCGGCCAGGTGTTCCAGATCATCCGGGGCGGCCGGGAACCGCGCCTGCAAATTCGCCCGATCCTGGCGGTGCTGGCTCTGCTGGCGGAACTGGAGCTGCGCCCGGCCGGGACGGTGGCCGAATTGCAGGCCGCCTACCGCTTTCTGCGTCTGGTGGAAAACCGCATCCAGGCCTGGCGGGACCAACAAACCCACCTGTTGCCGGTGGACGAGGAAGGCCGTCTGCGCCTGGCCCGCGCCATGGGCTTCGAGACTTGGGACAACTTCGCCACCGAGTTGAACCGGCACCGGGAACTGGTGCAAAACCATTTCGACGCCCTGTTCGGCACCCCCAAGGGCGAGGACGAACAGGCCGGCCAGGACATCGCCGACCTCTGGCTGGCCCGGCTGGACGACGAGCCGGCAGAACGGCTGCTGGCAGAACTGGGCTTCCAGCATCCGGCCGACGCCTGGGAACGGCTGCGCCAATTCCAGCGCTCGTCCCTGGCCCGGGATCTGGGCAACCGGGGCCGGGATCAGCTCGACCGGCTGATGCCCCGGCTGCTGGAGGCGGTCGGCCACCAGGCCAAGGCGGACCCGGATACGCCTGGCCTGGCGGATCGCACCCTGGAACGCCTGATCCAACTGCTGGAGGCGGTGGCCCGCCGCACCACCTACCTGGCACTGCTGGCCGAGAACGGCGCGGCCCGCGCCCATCTGGTGCGGCTGGTGGGTGCCAGCCCCTGGATCGCCGCCCAGTTGGCCCGCTCGCCCCTGCTGCTGGATGAGCTGCTGGATCAGCGCCGCCTGTTCGCGCCCCTGCGCCATGACGAACTGCGGGCGGAGCTGGAGCAACTGCTTGCGGCGGTGGACGAGGAGGATCTGGAACAACAGATGGAGCGCCTGCGCCAGTTCGCCCAAAGCAACCGGCTACGGGTGGCGGCGGCGGACTTGGCCGGCGCCATCCAGGTCTGGGTGGTCAGCGACCACCTCACCGACATCGCCGACATCGCCGTGGAAGCGGTGCTGCGCCTGGGTTGGAACCACTTGGTGCAACGCCATGGCCGCCCCCAGGGCGTGATCGGCGCAGACAGCGGCTTCGCGGTGATCGGTTACGGCAAGCTGGGGGGGCTGGAGCTGGGCTATGGGTCAGACCTGGACCTGGTGTTCCTGCACGGCAACCAGAACCCCAACGGCATGACCGGCGGCGAGCGGCCCATCGCCAACGACACCTTTTACGCCCGGCTCGGCCAGCGCCTGATTCATATGCTCTCGACCCGGACCCCAGCGGGCATTCTGTATGAGGTGGACGCCCGGCTGCGGCCGGACGGTGGTGCCGGCTTGCTAGTCAGTTCCCTGGGCGCCTTTGAGCAATATCAACTGGAATCCGCCTGGACCTGGGAGCACCAGGCCCTGTTGCGCGCCCGGCCGGTGGCCGGCGATGCTCTGGTGATGCGGCGCTTCCGGGATATCCGCCGTCAGGTGTTGTCCCAGCCCCGGGACCCGGCCGTCCTGCGCGGCGAGGTGCGGGACATGCGGGAGAAAATGCGCCAATCCCTGGACCGCTCCCGGCCCGGCCGCTTCGACCTCAAGCAGGGTCCGGGCGGTATCGCCGATATCGAATTCATGGTTCAATACGCGGTTCTAAGGTGGGCCAATCAGTACCCAGAATTGCTGGATTGGACGGCGAATCGGCTGCTGCTGGCAGACCTTTCCCGGCTGGAACTCCTGCCGGGACAGGCCGGTGAACAACTGTTCGATGCCTACCTGGCCCTGCGGGCCGCCATCCACCGTAACAGCCTGCAGAACGAGCCTGGGATGGTGCCCGATGACCGCTTGACCGACAGCCGCGCCCTGGTCCGGGACCTGTGGCAGCGGCTGATGGAAGCGGACTAGGACCACCGGCGCACGGGGAGCGGCATCCCTCCGTGCGCGGGCCGAGCGCCCAGGTATTCGGATGCCCACTACCAGGCGGGACATCGCCCGCGAAGGGGACTGCTGATGGCGACCATGTCGGACCGCGACGGACTCATCTGGCTGGACGGGGTCATGACACCCTGGCGCGAGGCCAAGGTGCATGTGCTGACCCATACCCTGCACTATGGCATGGGGGTATTCGAGGGCGTCCGTGCCTACCAAACCGACCGGGGCGCCGCCATTTTCCGCCTGGAGGATCACACCGAACGGCTGTTCCGTTCCGCCCACATCCTGGGCATGAACATGCCCTTCGACCGGGCCACCCTCAACGAGGCCCAGCGGGCGGCGGTGCGGGAGAACGGACTCAAATCCGCCTACCTGCGGCCCATGTGCTTCCTGGGCTCCGAGGGCATGGGGCTGCGCGCCGACAATCTGCAAGTCCATTGCATGGTGGCGGCCTGGGAATGGGGCGCCTACCTGGGCGAAGACAACATGCGTAACGGCATCCGGGTGCGGGTCAGTTCCTTCACCCGCCACCACGTCAACATCACCATGTGCCGGGCCAAGGCCAATGGCAATTACCTGAATTCCATGCTGGCTCTCCAGGAAGCCCTGCGGGACGGCTATGACGAAGCCCTGATGCTGGACGCGGAAGGCTACGTCATGGAAGGCAGTGGCGAGAACATCTTCATCGTCCGGGACGGGGTCATCTACACCCCGGACCTCACCTCCTCCCTGGACGGCATCACCCGCCGCACCATCATGACCCTGGCGGACGAGCTGGGACTGCGGGTGGTGGAAAAACGCATTACCCGGGATGAGGTCTATATTTCCGACGAGGCCTTCTTCACCGGCACCGCCGCCGAAGTGACGCCGATCCGGGAAGTGGACGGCCGCACCATCGGCGCCGGGTCCAGGGGTCCCATCACCGAGCGGCTGCAAAGCCTCTATTTCGATCAGGTGCATGGCCGCCTGGCCAGCCATCCCGATTGGTTGGCCTTCGTCTAGCGACGCTCGCCACCCAGCCCAGGAGAAATTCCATGTCCGAGCATCAAGCCCAAGCCAAGCCCCAGCCCCCCCTGGTCAAGATCAGCCGGGCGGACCTGCCCCTGTGCTGCCCGCGGGGCGGCGACCAAGTCTGGAATCAACATCCCCGGGTCTATCTGACCCTGAGCCAGGCCCGCAGCGTCGGTTGCCCCTACTGCGGCACCCGCTACCAGTTGGAAGACTGACCGGCGCCAGCCCGCTCTACCCCTCGGCCGGGATCATGGACGCGGCGCCCGCCGGGCCCCGGATCCTGGTGGTGGGTCCCGCCTGGGTAGGGGACCTGGTCATGGCCCAAAGCCTCTTGTTGACCCTCAAGCGACAGACCCCGGCGCCGCAACTCCACGTCCTGGCGCCGGCGGGCTTGCTGCCCCTGGTTGAGCGGATGCCGGAAGTCGAAAGGGGCATCCCGTTACCGGTGAGCCATGGCCGCCTGGACCTGGGCACCCGCCGACGTCTGGCCCGGCAACTGGCCCTGGCCGGCTATGACCAAGCCATTCTGCTGCCGAACAGTTGGAAATCCGCCTTGGTGCCCTGGTGGGCCAAGATCCCGCGCCGCACCGGCTGGCGGGGCGAAATGCGCTGGGGCCTGCTCAATGACCTGCGCCAGCTCGATCCCCGCCAGTTGCCCACCACGGTGCAACGCTTCGTGGCCCTAGCTTTGGACCGCAACGCGCCGGTGCCCGGCTTGGATACCCTGCCCCGCCCACGGCTACGGGTCGATCCCGATGCGGCCCAGCGCGCCATGCAACGGCTGGGGCTGCGCCGGGACCCGGCCCGCCGTCTGCTGGCCCTCTGTCCCGGCGCCGAATTCGGCCCCGCCAAACGCTGGCCGCCGGAACATTACGGCGAACTGGCCCGCATCCTGCACCCGCAGGGCTGGCAAGTCTGGCTATTCGGCTCGCCCCAGGACCAGCCCGACTGCGCGACCCTCGACCAAGTATCCGGCGGCCTCTGTACCAACCTGGCCGGGCGTACCAGCCTAGGGGAGGCGGTGGATTTGCTGTCCCTGGCGGATCTGGTGGTGAGCAACGACTCCGGCCTGATGCACGTGGCCGCCGCCCTGGACCGGCCCCTGGTGGCCCTGTTCGGCTCCACGGATCCGGGCCACACGCCGCCCCTGGGCCGGCGTCAGGCGGTGGTGGCGCTGGATCTGCCGTGCCGGCCCTGCTTTCAACGCACCTGTCCCCTGGGCCACCTGGATTGCCTGGTCCAGTTGCCGGTCCAGCGGGTGGTGACGGCGCTGGAAGGCCTGCTGTCATGAGGGTGCTGCTAGTGAAAACCTCGTCTCTGGGGGATTTGGTGCATAGCCTGCCGGCCCTCACCGACGCGGCCCAGGCGCTACCCGGCATCCAATTCGACTGGGTGGCGGAGGAAGGCTTCGCGGACCTGCCCAGTTGGCATCCGGCGGTGGCGGAGGTGATCCCCATCGCCCTGCGCCGCTGGCGCCGGGATTGGCGGCGGGCTTGGCGGCGCGGGGAAATTCGCGCCTTTCTGGCGCACCTGCGGGCCCGCAGCTACGACCGGGTCATCGACGCCCAGGGCCTGTTGTTCAAGAGCGCCTGGGTGGCCGCCCTGGCCCGGGGGCCCAGCGCCGGCTATGACCGCCACTCGGCCCGGGACCCCTGGGTGAGTTGGACCTATCAGCGCCGCCACCAGGTGGCCAAGAATCTCCACGCCATCGAACGGGTGCGGCGCCTGTTTGCGGCGGAATTGGGCTACCCGGTTCCCGCCGGTCCGCCGGATTATGGCATTCGCCGCCCGCCGCCCCTGGACCCGCCGGAACGGCCCTACGTCATTCTGCTGCACGGCACCACCTGGCCCAGCAAGCGCTGGCCGGATATCTATTGGGCAGAACTCACCCAGCGGCTCGACCAGGCCGGCCTGCGCGCCTGTTTCCCCTGGGACTCGCCGGATGACCGCCTCCAGGCCGAACGGGTGCTGCGCTGGGCGGAAGCGGGGGAATTGCTGGAGCGGGACTCCCTCGCTGGGCTGGCCCGGCGCCTGGCCGGCGCCAGCGCGGTGGTGGGCGTGGACACCGGCCTGATCCACCTGGCCGCCGCGTTCGGCGTGCCCAGCGTCTCCCTGTATGGCCCCACCCGGGTGGACCGCACCGGCGCCCTGGGTCCCGCGCAACGTAACCTGGAAGCCCAATTTCCCTGCGCCCCCTGTCTGCGGCGGGACTGCCACTTCGATGGCGACAGTCAGGTCCTGCCCGCCTGTTTCGGCGCCCTGCCGCCGGAACAGGTGTGGGAAGAACTCAGCCAACTGCTGGGCGGCACCTGGCCATGAACGCCTGGACCTGGATCAAGCAGCGCCCCCTGGGCCTGACGCTGGCCGCCGCCGGGCTGGCCATTCCCACTTCCGTGGGCGGCGCCAGCGCGCTCCTGGGCTTGGCTTTCCTGACCGGACTGCTGACCGGAACTTACCGCAGCCAGTGGCGGGCGCTGCTGGCCCATCCCCTGGCCGGGCCGGCGCTGGCCCTATTCGCCTGGCTGCTGGTGGGCTGCCTGCATGGTCCGGCGGATTGGAGTCAGGCCCTGGACGATGTGCGCAAGTACCGGGAACTCCTCTACCTGCTGCTGCTGTTGCCCCTATTCCTGGACGCCCGCTGGCAGCGCTGGGCCCTGTATGCCTTCCTGGCCGCCATGTACCTGACCCTGCTCCTGTCCCTGGCCAAAGCCTGGGGCTGGGCGCCGGAGTTGGGCAAAACCGCCGGCGAATTCGTCATCTTCAAGAATCGCATCACCCAGAACACCCTCATGGCCCTGACCGCTTACTGGACCGCCCTGCGTCTGCTGGATGGCGGCCCGCGACGCTTTTGGTGGGCCCTGCCTCTGGCGCTCATGGCCTACGATATTTTCTTTCTGGTGGGTGGTCGCACCGGCCATCTGGTGTTCCTGGTGCTGCTGGTGTTGCTGCTGTTCCAACGCTACCGCTGGCGGGGCTTGGCCGCCGGGATCCTGGCGGCGGCGCTGTTGGCGGGTAGCCTGTACCTGGGCTCCGACATCGTTCGGGAGCGGCTCCAGGAGGTGGAGCAGGAGTCCTCCGCCCAGGGGGAACTGACCTCTTCGGCGCTGCGTATCCGTTACCTCAAGAACAGCCTGGACCTAGTGCTGGAACGCCCCCTGCTGGGCTTCGGCACCGGCGCCTTCAGCAGCGCTTACCAGGACTGGGTGGCGCCCCGGGGCGCCGCCGACCCGCCGACCAGCAACCCCCACAATGAGTTCCTGCGCCTGGGAGTGACCGGCGGCCTAACCGGCATGGGGCTATTTATCTGGCTGCTGCTGGCCCAATGGCGCTGCGCGGACCGCTTAGCGCCGCAGCAACGGGCCCTGGCCCAGGCTCTGGTGGCTACCATGGCGGTGGGCTGCCTGTTCAACAGCTTTCTGTATGACCACACCGAAGGTCACCTGTGGGCGTTCCTGAGCGCGGTCCTGTACGCGCCCCTGCTCCAACCGGAGCCCCCAGCCCCGTGAGCGCGCCCAGCCTGTCCCTGATCCTCACTACTTATAACTGGCCCCAGGCGCTCCAACTGGTGCTGGCCAGCCTGGAGCGGCAGGATGACCGGGATTTCGAGGTGCTGGTGGCGGACGACGGCTCCGGGCCGGACACGGCGGACCTGATCGCCCGCTTCCAGGGGCCGGGCCGTTTGAATCCGCACCACGTCTGGCATCCGGACCAGGGCTTCCGGGCGGCGGAAATCCGCAACCGGGCCGCAGCCCTGGCCAGGGGCGCCTATCTGGTATTCCTGGATGGCGACTGCCTGACCCGGCCCGGCTTTATCCGTCGCCACCGGGCCTTGGCCCAACCCGGCTGGCTGGTGGCCGGCAACCGGGTACTGCTCAGCGCTGGGTTGACCCAGACGCTGCTGGCCGACCCGGATCGCCTGGCCATCAGCCACTGGGGTCCGGCCCGCTGGCTCGGCGCCCGCTGGCGCCACCAAGCCAACCGGCTGCTGCCTCTGGTCTACCTGCCGGGCCGCTGGTGGCGACGGCTCCAGCCGGACCGCTGGCAAGGGGCCCGCACCTGCAACCTGGGGCTTTGGCGGGCGGACTTCCTGACCGTCAATGGCTTCGATGAGCGCTATCAAGGCTGGGGTTACGAGGACTCGGACCTGGTGATCCGGCTGCTCAAGACCGGCGTGGCCCGTCTGGACGGCCGCCACGCCACCGGCGTGCTGCACCTCTGGCACCCGGAACAGGCCAGGGACCGAGGCGCCACCAACCTAGCGCGCCTGCTCCAAGTCCAGAAGACCGGGCAGGTGCGCGCCCTGACCGGCGTGGATCGCCATTTGCCGTGAAAATCCCGGCCCGGCGCATCCTGGTGATTCTCACCCGCCGCATCGGCGACGTGCTGCTGGTGACGCCCCTGCTGCGCTCCCTGCGCGCCGCCTACCCGGACGCTTTTCTGGCCGCCCTGGTTTACCGGGGCACTGAGGGTGCCTTGGCCGGCAATCCGGACCTGGACCAGGTGATTACCCTGTCCGAACGCCCCGGTTGGGCCGAATACTGGCAACTGGTCCGGCGCTGGACCCGGCGCTTCGACCTGGCGGTGTGTGCCCTGAGCGGCGACCGCCCCCACTATCTGGGCTTGCTGACTGCGTCCCGGCGGGTGGGCCTGGTCCCGGAACCCGCCGGTGCCCTACCCTGGAAACGCTGGCTCAGCCAAGCCTGGACGCCTCTGGACAACCGCCACCTGCATCGGGTGGAACAATATCTGCGCCTGGCCGACTGTTTGGACATTCCCCGCCATCCTGAACTGGTGCCGCCCCAGGACCCCGGCGCGCTCCCGGTCCTGGCCGCCCGGTTGGGTTGGGACCCGCAACAAACCCCGTTCGCGGTGCTGCACCCGACCCCCAAGTTCCATTACAAACGCTGGCACCCGGCCGGCTGGCGGGACCTGATCGGCCATCTGGCCGGACGGGGCCTGCGGCTGGTGATCACCGGCGGTCCCGACCCGGCGGAACTGGCCTACCTGAACCAACTGCTAGCCCCCTGCCCTCTACCCCTGGACAACCTGGCCGGCTGCCTAGACCTGGCTCAAACCGCCGAACTGATCCGCCGCGCCCGCCTGTTCGTCGGCGTGGACACCGCCATCACCCATTTGGCCGCCGCCAGCGGCGTGCCCCTCGTGGCCCTGTTCGGCCCCACCAGCCAGGTCAAATGGGCACCCTGGCCCCAAGGCCATGCCAGCCCGGCGCCGCCGTTTCCCAACCCCGGCCGGGTGCAGCGGGTCGGCACGGTAACCCTGGTGCAGGGTCCCGGCGACTGCGTGCCCTGCGACGAGGAAGGCTGCGACCACCACTTGACCAGTCGAAGCCGCTGCCTGGATCAACTGACCAGTGACCGGGTGATCGAGGCCGTGGATGCCGCCTTGGCCAGATCCGCTGCCGGAACGGCGTCAGCCGCGCATCCGGATTAGCGAGCATCTCAGCCGCCAAAACACCGGCTGGGGTTGATGGTTGGAAACTAGGGGCACCGTCAGGCGATCCGGATCCCGGCGCCAATAGGCACGGTAGCGTTGCGCGTCATCTGCTGATCGCCCTTGTGATCGGCAGATGCAGGTTCCGCTCTGGTGGGCGTCAATCATGGCGGCGGGCTGGAACCGGCTTATCTATCCGGAACGCCGGCCAAGCCTTCGCCCTTGCCGGTCATTCCCCGCCCGGCGCTCGAAAAATTTCACGCCCTGGTAGGTCAGAGTACCGATGAGCAGCATGGTCAAGGCGAACCCGGCATAGGCAATGGGCCAGGGGACGGCCTGGGTCATCATGGAAAATTCAGACATGCCGCCCATGCCGGCAATCAGGTTGATGGGCATGAAAATCAAGTTTAGTACGGTCAACTTCTTGATGATGCGACTTTGATTGATGTTGATGGTGCTGTCGATGGCGTTCATCAGAAAGTCGATCTTGCTGAACAGGAAGGCCGTATGGCCGTCCAGGGATTCGATGTCCCTGAGAATCTCCCGCAGATCCCGATCCTGGGCTTCGGTGAGCCGCTTGCCCCGCAGCAGGAAGGTCAGGGCGCGGCGGGTATCCAGCATACAGCGGCGGGTTTGACCGTTAATGTGTTCTGCCCGGGTAATGATGGCGAGGATTTCCGCCGCCTGCTGGTCATTGCATTGGGACGCCAGCACCTGCTTGCCGGTCCGGTCCAGTTCCCCGTAGACACTTTCCAGGGCATGGGCCCCGTATTCCACATCTGCTGCGTACAGGTCCACCAACACATCCATGCCGCTGGTCAGGGACTCCGCACGGGTGCCGGCGCGGGCACGCTGCAAACGAAACACCGGCAGTTCCCGGCAGCGGACGCTAATCAGAAGGTCCTGATGGAGGATCAGAGCCACCGGCAGATTTCCCGATCCCTCGCCGCCGTCCACCAGGAAATCCGAGTGGAGATGGGTTCGGCCCGCCTCATCCCGATAGAAGCGGGCGCTAGCTTCCAAGTGGGTTAAATCCGCCGGCTTCGGCAGGGCAAAGCCCAATGCCCGTTGTATCCAGGCCCGGGTTTCCTCAGTGGGGGCGATGAGGTCGATCCAGACCGGCTGGAGCCGGTCCAGGTCCACCGGCTCCGCGACCTCGACTTCCTCCAAGCGGCCGTCCCGCGCCACGAAGGCGCGAATCACCGGCTGGCCGCCGCCTGGATCACCGCCCCGCAACTGGTCCAGGAGCAGGTCGGGCAGCAGGTCCCCAATCGCTGCGGCCCGGTCCTGGACCTGCTGCCAAACTTGGAGCCGCTCCCCAGGTGCCAGCGCTTCCAAGATAGCCACGATTTCCGGGGCTGATAGGCCCCGCAGTTGGTCGCGCAGCGGCTGCACTGGGTCCTGGGCGGCAGTCTCGTCCATTCCGGCGAGCAGCGCACGGATCTCCATGAGCCCGGGTTCGGCTAGGCATCCGGAACCCGGCGCTGAGCCCCTCGATCCCCTGCTGTCATTCATGGGCACTGGCTTTTTTATAAGTGTTAACTGGGCGGCCAGCGGCCGGTCGGGTGACGCTAAGTGTAGCATTCCCTATGCCCGATTCTGCTGTGAAATCAATGGGAAAGAGGGGGTTTTGAGCGCAAGGATGAACCCTATCTCTCAGGAATATTTAGCCGCCGTTCCCCCGCCAGGGCGGCGCCATTGCCCTGGCCGGTATCTGTTATGCTCGCTGGTTAAATCCATTCAAAAACCGGGCCAACTACCATGTATGCGGTCATTGACGACGCCCAGTCCCATCGCTTGTTGCAGGGCATTCGCATTCCCCCCCAGCCCCGCGCTCTCCTGGCCGTGCGGGCGGAGCAGGCCAAGGACGACCCGGACCTGGGCGCGATCATTCGGGCGGTGTCCACCGACGTCGGCATGGCGGCGGCCCTGCTCAAGGCGGCCAACTCCGCAGCGTTCGGCGGCGGTGGCATCGGCTCCATTCATCAAGCGGTGTTCCGGCTGGGTCTGAACAATACAGTTCACCTAGTGAACGGCTTGGCCCTGCGCATGGCCATGGCCGGTCTGAATAAGATGTCCCTGGAACGCTTTTGGAACAGCGCTGCCGATACCGCCTTGGTGTGTGCCAACCTGGTCCGACAGTTGAAAGCGGTGTCGATCTCGCCCAGTCAGGCCCATGCCCTGGGGTTGTTCCACGACTGCGGCATTCCGCTGCTCCTGCAACGCTTTCCCCATTATCTAGACATTTTGAAGGCCGCCAACGCCAGTCCGGATAAGACCTTCATTGAGGTGGAGGACGCGGCCTTGAACACCAACCACGCGGTGGTGGCCTATTTGGTGGCCCGTTCCTGGCAACTTCCGGAAGTGGTGGTGGACACCATCCGGGATCACCACTGCGAAGATATGCTGGGTGATGCTGCCAATTCCCAGGCGGAACCGGTCGCCCTGCTGACTTTGGCGGGACACCTGACCCATCGCATCCGCCGCGCCGCCGATGACTTGATGTGGGAACGGGTGGGCGACAAGGTGCTAGCGACCCTGTCCCTCTCGACCAGCGAATATCAGGAACTCGAATCGGACGCCGAGGACTGGATCAAGGGCAACGAGTAAGGCGCCGGTGAAGCAGGCGGGGTTGCACCCCGATGGCCAGCTATTTACTTCTGCAAAAGAATCAGTTGGTCTGGGGTGTTTGGAGTTTGGTTCTTGGTAGCCAGGTTGAGGCTGTAGAACACCAGTCCCACGCTGGTCAGTCCGGCCAGGCCCTCCCCATTCGGATCCCCGGCCAAGCTCAACCAGCAGCGCCCGTACCGGCTTGGTGCTGGATGCCCTGAAACAGGCCCGGTACGCCCGTCGGCCGGTGACCTGCGGGAAACTGATCCGCCACAGCGACCCCAGAGTTCAGTATGAGTCCATCCGCCATATCCAGCGCTTAGCGGATGCGGGCATCGATCCCTCGGCAGCACTGGAGACTCCCATGGCAATACCTTAGCCGAGACGATCAACGGTCTCCCGACAAGGCCGAACTCATCCACCGGCAGTTCTAGTGGAACCAGGAGGCCGTCAAACTGGCGCCCCTCACCTGGGTAGAGGGGTTCAACCATCGGCGGTTGTTCGAGCCCATCGGCCATCGACCCCCTGCCGAGGCGGAAGCGGCGTCTGACGCGCAGGTTACCGAGTCCGCCATAGCGGCGTGACTCACACCACCGAGCCTCCGAGGGGCCCGGGGCGGTTCAGAAAGGCGCGGCAACCGCACCACGCCAGGCTCCAGGCAAAAAGTAGGCGCTTGGCAGCCCTAGCCAGCCCGCCCCAGGCCCAACATCCGGCCCACCAAGCGCCGGCCCCGTGAACTGGACCCCGTGACGCCGGCCGGCTGGCCGGTTCCAGGCTGATAAGCTCACAGCCAGCGGCGCTCAGGCGGGTATCCTTGACCAAACTAGCTAGCTTGCCAAACGGGCCCCAGCGGCCGGTTCCCACTACCAAGTAACGGGCGTTCCGTGCCAAGGCCAGGTCCGCCAACACCGGCACGACTGCGCCGGCCCGTACCAGGATCTCCACCTCCGGCACCTCCAGATGATGAACCAGACCCAGCAGCCAGGCGCGGGCATGGCGCACCATCTGGTCCTGGACCTGGGCGGGCGTCAGAAAGGGCACATGATCGCTTTCATAACCGCCATGAAAATCCACCACATGGGCCAACACCAACCGGGCCTGGCACTGGGCAGCTAGCCGGCCGGCCCGGCGGATGAGGATGGCCGCCTGGTCGTTCAAGTCTAGGGCGGCGATGAGGCTAATCGACTCGGGCATCTCGGGTTCCTCGACAAATCTAGTGGGTTGCGTTGGCCGGGGCGCCAGGTCGGCTGGCGCATTCCCGGAAAATGCGCCGGCTACAGTCTCGGCACAGGTCCGGATCCAGACCCTCGATGATGGACGCCAGGGCGGTGGTCTTGCCTGGGAAACACCGCTCCCGGCCAATGAGGTCCAAATAACCGCCCCGGTCCAGGGTTTTCAAGACATCAGGTTTGGGCCGGATCAGGTACAGGCCGCCCCCGGCCGCCCGGCGCTGTGCCGCCTCCTGGGCCAGGAATTCAGCACCGGCGATGTCGATGAAGTTAATGCCGGTGGCGGAAATGGCTAGGTGCCGCTGACCCGGTTGATGCCTGGCCAGCTGGGCCAGCACCTCGGATACGTGGGCAACGGCACCGAAGAACAGGGACCCATCCAGTCGCACCACCTTGAGCTGGGGGCATTCCGGCAACCGGGGATCGGTCACGAAGTCCCGCTTGGGACCATTGGGATTAGGCACCCGGGTCAGCACATGGGGATGGGAGGTGCGGTTCAGGTACAGCACCAGGGACAAGAGCACGCCAGCCAGGATGGCGAATTCCAGATCCAGGAACAGAGTGGAAAAAAAAGTGACCAGCAAGACCGCCGACTCCTGGCGGCTGGCGCGCAGGATCTGCCGAATGTGGTGCAGGTCGATCAGACCCCAGGCCACCATGAACAGCACCCCTGCCATGGCGGCGTTGGGCAAATAGGCAACCAATGGCGCCACCAACAGGATTACCCCGGCCAGCATGGCCCCGGCGAATACCGCCGCTAGGGGCGTTTTGGCGCCGGCCTGGAAATTCAGACCACTGCGATTGAAGGAGCCGGTAGCCACGTAGGCGGAAAAAAAGCTGCCGACCAGATTAGACAAACCCTGACCGATGAACTCCTGATTTCCGTCCACCTGTTCATGCACCCGGCTCCCCAGGGAACGGGCGATGGACACCGCCTCGGTTAGAGCGAACAGAGTGGCAGCCAGGGCGATGGGAGCTAAACGGGCCAGGGTATCCCACTCCAACCTGGGGTAGGACAGGGGCGGCAGACTAGCCGGTAAGGCGCCGACCATGGGAATCGATCCCTGGACACCTGCCAGTCCCTGTTCCATGGCAAAGGCGGCCAAGCCACCGGCTCCCATGCCGATCAACATATAGGGCGCCCGGGGCACCCAGCGCTTGGCCACCAAACCGACCGCCAGGGTCAAAGCGCCCACGCCCGCCACGTAGGGCTTTATGTCATGGAGATGGCTCAGCAAATAGGTCAGGGTGCCGTGCAACGGCAGCCCCCGGGGCATCTCCAGGCCAAAGAAGTGCTTAATCTGATTGGCGGCGATCAACAGCGCCGCACCAGCGGTAAAGCCCACCACCACCGAATGGGAAATGAAATTCACCAGAGTGCCGAGCCGCGCCAGACCCATCACCAGCTCCAGGGCGCCCACCATGAAAGTCAGGGTCAAGGCCAGACTCACGTATTCGGGACTCCCGGGCACCGCCAGGGCGCTCAGGCTGGAAAACAGCACAATGGACGCAGCGGTGGTGGGTCCCGACACCAAAAAGCGCGACGAACCCCACAGAGCGGCGATGATGGCCGGCAATATTCCGGCGTAGAGGCCATACTCCGGCGGCATCCCGGCGATGGTGGCAAAGGCCACCCCCTGGGGCAATACCACGATGGCGCCGGTCAGCCCTGCCAGCGCATCGGCCCGCAGGCTGGCCCTATCCACCTGCTGGCGCCACCGTAGAAAAGGCAGTAGACGCGGCAGCCAAACCGGCCAGCCGCTCGGGGAATCCTGGACACCGGCCCCACGAAGCCTCGACACCGACATTCGAACACCCGCCATCTGATTGACCTCACGCCAAGGAAGCGGTCCTAATCTGCCGCCATCGCAAACTAACAAGCCCCCAGTGAAGGCTTGGTCAAGGCCATGTGAAGACGGAGTGAAAACTCAAAAAATATCGGCGGAGGGGAAAGCCTGGGCCGGTGGTCGATCTGGATTTCGGCCGCCAACCCCAAAGTTCCTGGACTAGGGGGCCCTGGCACGGCCGGTTTGGGCGCTCTGGAACCGAGGGCCTAATAGAAACAGCCGGCGGCACCTTGGTGTCCCACTCTGCCCGCAGAAGCTTCAGGTCCGGATGAAGCGGCTGGTCGCCTTGGATTGGTCAGCCTCTCTAACAGCGATGCGGCCGTCTGGGATTAGGCCAGGATGAGCCTGTATGTGCAGCAGCTAGCTGCCCTGATTTTCTACTAAGTAATTCATACTCTTAAAAAGCTATGCCCCTTGGTCAGGGGCTGGAAACGATCCATACTTGAATTGAGGTTAAGACCAAACCCACCGCAAGGTAGGGACGGAATGTCACGGGTCCCCAACAAGCGGATCGCCGGACTGCCGACAACGACCATCGTCAAGGTCGCGGGAAGCAGGCCGGCTTTTTATTGGGTAGCAGGGATTTCCAGGCTTAATGAGTAGGCCATTGGCCAGGTGCCACGGGCTCCCCGATCCCCCAATCCATTAACCGAACCTGCCCGTACTAATAGGAGGAATCACGCCCAGCCCATAGGGCCATATAGGTGAGTGAAATGAAAACCAAAAGGGTTACCGCCCTGTCACTAGGGGCTTCATCGGTGCTGTTTGCCTTGCTGTTAGGGGGGGCAGCGGCGCATGCCGCATTGCTTGACATTCCTTGGTCAGGCGGGGGAACCGGCACCACGACCTTGGTGTCTGATGGCACCTCGCCTCCCGCCGAATTCCGTTATTTAGCCCAGGGTCCATTTTCCGGAAGCTGGAACTTCGGCACCCTGGCGGGTTATTCGCGCACGGTCATCTTGAGCTACGAATATAGTGGCTATCATTCCTGGTACCGGGTGACCGTGGGGCTGGATGCGATCTCCGGTGGCGACCTGTTTCCTATTGTGAGCGCCGGTCCGGTGAACTGTTGCACCTCCCCGTCCGGGGGCTTCTTCTATAAAGGGACCATTGCCCTGCCGGTGCGGGCCGGTGAAAGCTATGGTTTCCTGATGAGAGGTTCCCACTATGATTCAGCTCCGGTATTGAATGGCACTCTTATCGTGGACGAATTGGGTAAGGATGCCTGCAAGGCCGGAGGATGGAAGAACATCACGGGATTGACCGGGGAGCCTTTGTTCAAGAATCAAGGTGACTGTGTGAGCTTTGTGGAGACCGGGGGTCTCAATGACCCAGGCCAAAACCTGCCCAAGTAGGTTGAGTTGCCCCCATCCAGCCGCTGCCAGCCCCCGGCATGACCGGGGGCTTTCGTTTTAGTGATTGGCATGTGGGCGAGGTGAATCATGGCCAACCGGCCATCTCCCTTGGGCCCCCAACTGGCCGCACCGCCCAGCGCAACCCGGGCTTGAATCAAACCGCCCCGGCACTGGGAGTGGCGCCCGCTAAGGCGGCTTCCAACAGGTCGAGAAAGGCGCGGGTCTTGGCCGGCATCAGGCGGCGGCCAGGGAAAACCGCCCTGGTGGTGTAGGACGGCAGCCGCCAGGCGGGCAGGATGCGGCGCAATTCACCCCGG
>CAZIHO010000056.1:0-21550 GCA_964538875.1 uncultured Chromatiaceae bacterium | reverse complement strand
AGGGAAAAGCCTAAGGTGCCGACGATTTCAGTCCAATGTCCCCTTAGTGACCACCTGCTCCACCGTGCGGGCATCCCAGAAGGGACGGCCCGGTATTGGCCGCTTAGCTTCATTCCAAAGGTGCGCCATTTGCTCCCATGAAATCTTATTTTGGCTAAGCAATTCTGCTTCGTTGGCCAGCGACTTGATATAGGGTTCCGTGCCAGCCAAAAAAATCAGACCTTGCAGGTCATAATCTTGATGGTCTTGCTTGTTGAGGATTTCCACCACCTCCTCGGGTGTATGCATCTGGAGCAGGGCCCGGGCCTTGTCCTCTAGATCCAGGGTTTTTTTCGGCCTGGGCATGATGACCTCGATGCGCTTCAAACGGTTACGCACCTCCCTCGCCACATTGCGGGTGTAGTCCGTGGCCAGGGCGGGGCGATTGCCGTTGAAACGATCAATGACATCCAAGGCTTGATTCATCATCTCTAGCTTGGGCCAGACCTGATGGGAGGGGATTTCTTGACCGGCAAATCGGATCTTGGGGTCCTTGTCGCTCACTTGGACATGGTCTCCTGTCTGGAGTGGCCACCCCCTTGCCAAGCAAGCGCCGGGGCGCTTAGGCTTTCCCTGGTTGCTCACCTGGTTGGCTTAGGGTTCGCTTGGGTGCCCGGAAGGGCATCTCTTAACTGGCTATCGGCACCGGCCCGGACTTCTTAAATCCACCTGGCTCATACCCGGCTGGCGTGGCTCCATGGACGACCAAGCCCCCAGGGAACTAGTCCTCCTGGGTCCAGCGGGTCAAAGCGGCGACGATGGCCTTGGCCTGGTCGGGACTGGATATGTTGAAGCGGGACTGCTGGCGGTATTCCCCGTTGCGCTTTTGATAGCGCCGGATGCTGTATTTATCCGAACCAAACTGGTTCTTGGCACGATCCCACTCTTGATACCTAAAGAGAATGGTCGTCCAGGCACCCTTGGAAAGAATCTCCTTGTCTAACTCCTTGACAACCTCGATTCCGTCCTCGCTGTAGGCGACGGTCAGTTCTTCCGCTTTCTGGGCCATGGGCGTACTCCTATTGATGGATGGTTGGGCCAGATCCAGCGTCGGCTGGCTGATGTTTGGGTTATTCCAGGGCGCCGTGGTGCCGCAGGAGTTGCACGATATCCTGATAGCCTGCCTGTTGCGCGATGGCCAATGGGGTACGTCCGTCGAGGGTGGGTAAATTGACATCCGCGCCCGCGTCTAGGAGACGTTTGACCACCAGGCGCCCGTCCAGGCTGGTGGCAATATGCAGCGCGGTCTGGCCGGCACCATCGAGGGCATTGACCTTGGCTCCGCTCTGAACCAGGTATTCAACCACTTCCCGGTAATGGACGTTGGTCCTGGCCACCTCGAATAACAGGGCTTGGGGATCAAACAGCGCCTTGCGCCGCACCAACGCCTTGACCATCACCACCTTGCCTGTCAACAGCGCTTCCTCCAGCGCGGTTCGCCCGCGCTGATCGCGAGCATCGATTTGGGCACCCTGGTCCAGGAGCAATTCCGCAATCACGACATTGCCTTGTGCGGCCGCCAGGTGCAGGGGACGGCGTCCCTCGGCGTCCCCCTGTTCGAGATCCGTCCCGTGGTGCATATGGCGCTTGATCTGGTCCAAGTCGCCGACCTGTACCGCCCGGTACAGGCTGAGCGTTGGCGGTTGCGGTTCCGAGCAACCGCCTAGGAGCATGAGGCACACAAGGAGCAGGCATGGCCAGGTCGAAACTCGTCCCATGGATTTCCTTGTTGTCAGCGGGTGGTGCGAAGCTTGGCCGAGCATGGTAATGCGGTAACCAACCGCCAGCAAGGCGGATTTCCGCCCAGGTTGCGCCGTGATAACCTTGCTTGATGTTGCTTAGACTTCTGTTCCTTCTGTCCTTGGTGGCCCTCGGCTACATGACGCTGCGGAATTGGTTTGGGGGCCAGGCGCGCCAGGCTAAACCTCTCGACCAAACCTCCTACCCGGCGTCGGCCCCGGCCCTGACTCGCCTGCCCCAACGCTTAGCCATCGCCATTCTGTCGGTCATGCTGGCCGCTACCGGACTATTTGTATTCCTGGACTGGCAGAAAAATTATCAGCAAGTACGGGTGCGGGTGATTAATACCAGTTCTGGAGCGGTGCAGGACTACCAAGCGCGGCGCGGCGCCATCCATGACCGGCGCTTCGATACCCTGGACGGCCGCCAGGTCATCCTGTCTCCCGCCGAACGCCTGGAGATCGGCGGCGGGGACTAGCTTGCCGGGTGTGGTTGCTTGTTCCATCCGTGGGAACGGCGGTTAGATTCTGATGGGCGCCACCCGTCCGTCCTGCTTGTAGCGCCGGTAATCTTCCAAAACCATGCCGTGGTCAAACACCAAACTGGCGGGCAAGCGGTCGAGTTGAAACAGGCCCAGGGCCAGGGCGTCGTCGCGGGCCAGCGGTTCGCCACGGGCCTCGGCCACATAGACGGCGGACACCGTATGTCCGCGGGGGTCCCGGGCAGGGTTGGAATAGAGGCCCAATAGCGCAATGAGTCCTACTTCTAGAGAAGTTTCTTCTCTGGCTTCTCGAATGGCCGCCTGTTCCATGGTCTCGCCGAGATCAACAAAGCCACCGGGTATCGCCCAACCCAGGGGCGGATGGCGACGCTGGATCAGCACCAGGGGTCGCCCGGCCTGATCCACCAATTCAATCAAAATATCGGCGGCGATAAGGGGCGTGATGGGTCTTGTCATGGATTTGATCGTCGATCAACGTGCAATGGGTTGGACAGTTTAGTGCTGGGACATTTGTGCAAACCGGCCTTAGCCAGAGCCGGAAGGTTCCCCGCGGGAATCCTCCCAATGGATGGGGTCGCCGGGCCGCAGCCCTAGCCTTTGATCAGCCGCACCCTGGTTAACGGCGATCTCGACCAGCCCCAGGGAGTTTTCATACCAAAACATCGCCCCTGGAGCCACATCCGCAAAGGTGCGGGCACGGCCGATCAACTCATCGCCCACCCGCAGTCGGGCCTTTTCCCCCACTCCAGCGGCCCGTAGGCCGGTCATGAGGTTGCCGTAGCGGTCAACATACAGGATTCGCGCCGTTACATCCGGCCAGTCACAGCCCACCGGCACCCCTGCCCCAATCCGGCGGCATGGCAGCCGTTTCCCCCGCACCAACCTCGCCGCCGCCGGGACCAGAATATCGCGTCCGTGAAAACTTGCGGACACCTGCCTTGGCTGCCAGGTCATCCGGCGCCAGCTGGCTTTGCGCGCCTGCTTGGCGACTATCGCCAGCATCCCGTTGTCCGGGCCAAGGTAGCGATTGCCATCGGCGTTCAACCAGAGCAAGTTCCGGTCGCTGCCCACGCCAGGATCCACCACGCAGAGATAGAGAGCTCCCTTCGGCAGGTCGCGAACCAGGGCCGGTAACAGGTAGGCGGCCAAATCGGGGCGAAACGGCGGTAAATCCGACATCAGGGGGTACACAGGCACGCCGGGGACGCGCCGGTGCAGGGTCGCCAATAGTTGCCCCACGTAGGGCCCGCCAACGCCAAAATCCGTCACTAACGCGATAGACCGGATCATAGGATTCATTCCTTACCTCCTGTTGCGTCCCCCACCCCGCCATGCCAGCCGGGCGTCCAGAGAGGTAGTCTAGCGCTAGGGTGTTGGGTTGAGGTTGCGACCGTCCAGTCTAAGGCGGGGCAACACCCCGGCGGAAATATCCGGTTAAAGGAAACCCCGCCCTGGACCCTGACGGGAAGGATCGGTGGCTTGGTCATGCCAGGGCGGCAGGAGGCAGGTGCTCGAAGTAGCAATCAAGACTCCGGGCTCCAGGCCATTGGCCCTCTCGATCAGCCGGACCGCCTGCTAGGTAAATCGGACGCTGGGGGGCCGAGCAGTGCTCCCAGCAATTCCTCCCGCCGCGAAATGCCTAGCCGTAAGTACAGGTTCCGCAGGTAGGCATTGACGGTATGGCGCCGCAATCCCAAGGTCCGCGCCAGTTCCGGCGCCGCCATACCCGCCAGCGCCAGGGGCACCAATTGCTGTTCCCGGGGCGCCAAGGTCTGCAAGCGGCCCGCCCGGTACAGGCGCACGAGCAGTGGCAACTGATATTCCAACTGGATCGCGATCAGACGCCGGCCGCCATGCATCTCAGTCAGACGATACCCCCGGAGCCAATAGGTGCCATCCGCCCGGTGCAGCGCCTGGGCTGGCGCCCGCGCGGAACGGCCGCTTTCCAGCCGGGCCACTCGCCGCGCTAGATCCTGGATCAGAGGACGGAATAGATCGAGGGGCGGATTGTTCAGGGTGGCGGCCCAGGCTCCCTGGCCGGACGCCCGGCAGAGCAGGAATAGGGCGGATGCACTGGCGAAGTGGATGTGTCCCGCCTCGTCGGTAATCAACATCTGCTGAGACTCCGCATCGCCCTGGCCGACGCAAACCTCTCCCGGTGCCCCCAGTAAATGGGTCAACAAGGGCGCAAGACGCATGAATTGGTCGAGTTCCCCGCTCCGGAACCCCCCTTGCCGCCCCAGCCAAGTGGCGGCGACCGGCGCTTCGCCCTGTCGAATCGCTAGGCGGGTGACGTGCTGCACACCAAGGGGCCGTATGACCTCTTGGTAGAAATCAGACTGGTGAAAACCGGGTAATTGGGATGGCGTTTCACAGTTCTGGCCAGAACACATGAACTCCCGGAAGGTGGGCATGGCCTCCCGCTCGCGGGATTCATGGAAATTGGCAAGGTAATGGGGGATTTGCGCCAGGCCTTCCGGCGACTCAATTTGTAGATCAACCACATTAGAGTCGGCGTCGAACCACAGCAGGGCGTCATGCTCGAAGGGCACAAGCTCCCGAAGCACCGGCAAAGCGGCCAGCCAAGCGGCCTTGCCCGGCAGGTTGGCCACCGATAGCTGGCGCAGGGCGGCGAGCAGGTTGGCGGAACGCACCGTCAGGCCCCGTCACCGGCCAGCCTAGGCTTGCGGGGAGCCTGGACCGGAACGGGCGCCATTTGCCCCCACCGGGCGGCGCGGTGGCAAACCTGTTGGAGTAGCTGTCGAACCATCGGTGGTTTCCCCGGCGTGACCTGGCGCCGCACCGGGCGGCGACCAGGGCGAGCTAGATATTTAGTCGATCACAACCCCCCTATAGCTATTATTTATTCCTTTACGGCTATTGACCCTGACCAAGCCTAATTTTCGGTAGTCATCGAGCGAGTTTGGTAGCATGACCAGGGGAACCAGGTCAAGACCGCTTGCTGGACGTCGGCTCACCATGGGTCTGTCCCAGTCAAGGTGCCCGCCCCGGCCTGACTAGCCTCGATCTATCAGGCCGGTGCCTTTGCTGCGGCCGGCGGCCAAGCCGGCGAGCCCCAGGCTCAGACTGAGCAGAGCCAACGCCCAGGGCGGCACCAGCGGAACCGCCAGCGGTGCCGCCGCTGGCAACACCGTAAACAGGACGCTATCGAACCCACCCGTACCGTCGTCATCGGTCGGCGCCAGCAGCAGGTTGTAGGTCCCCGGAACGGTGGGTGTGCCGGAAATGATCATCGAGCTACTGAAACCCAGCCCCGGCGGCAGGCTGCCGCCGATGGCAAAACCCATCACTTGATCGCCGTCCGTGGGCGTGACATAGGGTCCGAGATCGAGGCTGAAGGGCACCCCCTGGGTGGCGGTTTGATCCGGCACGTTGCCCATGAGCGGCGGAGTTTGGGCCTGGTATTCGTAGGCACCGCTGTCGCAGGCGGCGCCTTGGGGTCGAGTGACGACACGCTGATCCCACGGGAGGCAATTGCCGGCCACGGCGGCGTCAATGGCTGGGCTGCCGACCGCCAACGCCATGGTGGCGGTCGTCCCGCCGTTATTGCCCAGCGGTTGCAGTTGTGGATCCTCGTCTGGAATGGTGCCGCCGCAGGAAGTCGATTGGGAACCGCCAAATTGCAGGTTGCCGCTCTGGTCGGTCACGGCTCCCCCGGAGGCAAAGCGGCAACTCTGACCGGCGCCTGAGGTGCTTTGCACTAGGCTATTGCGGAACAGGATATTGGCATTGCCTGCGGCGTAGAGGGTGCTGTCCGCCGCCAGGGGCGCGGCACTGATCGTGTCGTGGATCAAGGTCACCGCAGCGCCATTTTCCGCCGCAATGGCATAGCCTTGGGCGGCGCCGGTGACGCTTTGGGCCCCGGCGAAAGTGCTATTCCAAATCGTTGCCGTCCCGCCGTTGATGGCGATATCGACGCCGCGCGCGCCGTTGGACAAGGTGCCGTTAGCCACGAAGGTGGATCGCTGCACAGCCAGGTCACCGCTGGAGTAAATGGCTCCTCCGGCAATAACCGTCGTCATGGCGTAGTTCTGGGAAAAGAGGCTGGCAGTTACGGTCAAAATACCCGTCGAGGAAATGGCGCCGCCCACTTCAGCGACGTTTTCTAAAAAGCGGCAACGGGTTACATGGACGGTGCTGGACGCCTGCTGATTTTGGATGACCGCGCCACCGCTGGCGGAAGCGCACTGAGTCAGGGTGAGGTCCCGTATGTCAAAGGTCACGCCCCCGGCACTGACCTTGAACAGGGGATTGTTATTGACGCATTCCAGGGTCACCTGGTCGGTGCCATTCTGGGTTTCCAGGATGGTACTGGCGCCGATCAGCTTTTGCGCCGAGATGGGGATGGTTACGGCCCCGCCGCAGTTAAAGGCCACCGTCCCGCCACCCGCAAGCGCCGCGTCCAAGGCAGCCTCGGTGCAACTAGCCGGGGATCCGTTACCCACCACGCCCGCCGCGACCGCTGGTGCGCTGGGCATCCCACCGGCCAACAGAATCAACATTCCATGGGTGGCCCAAGAGCCCATCGGCGGGTTGGTTCTGTTTCGCATATCCCCTACTCCCCCTTCAAGTAATTTGGGTTTTAGTCTAGGGAAAAGGCCCACCGGAAATTACCCGAGGCATAGGGTAAAAACTGCTAGCGTCCCAAGCGGCGGGAACCGGGTCCTACCAGCGCGAACATTGACGATGGCGCTTGGCGTTTCCTTCCAACAACGAGTCGGCTGCTGCCAAGGCGGCGACTAGTCGCTTTTGATGCCTGACAATCAAGGGGACCTAGACCGCCGTTGACGGCTGCCGCCGGGGTGGGTGCATCGTGCACAGGCTGGGATG
This sequence comes from uncultured Chromatiaceae bacterium, assembly GCA_964538875.1. Taxonomy (GTDB): domain Bacteria; phylum Pseudomonadota; class Gammaproteobacteria; order Chromatiales; family Chromatiaceae; genus CAZIHO01. The sequence goes on along the minus strand of CAZIHO010000056.1, from coordinate 14,418 downwards.
CCATTGTGCCGGGCGTCATCCGGGTGCAGGCAACCCTTGACAGGGCCAGCGCATCCCGGCGGGTGGAATCCGACTAAGAGAAGAGAGCCTCACAGGCCGGACTTGCTATATACATCGCCGTTGCGGTCGCCGCCCTAGGCCATATGAGGATGCCTGGGACAATCGGGGGGGTCTATGCCAGATGCCGGGGATCGGTAACAGATGTTGGTGGATATTTCCGCCGATCCGCGCTTCGACGAGATGCGCTATTTGATCGCGGATTACCAGGATGTCACTGAGCATAAAGTGCTCTTCAAGCATTGGATTAATAACAATCGCGATTTCGGCTGGGTCGATACCTGCACAACGCTGGAGCAAGCCAGGCCATGGGTTAGGCAAAAGCTTAGGTCGAAGGAGATGGTGTTCTCGGGCGCCCTGCCGTGACCGATGGGTCCTAGGCCACCCGGCGTCCTTGCGGCGCGGAGTTTGCCCCGGCCACCGGCGGCGCCAGCGGCTTTGGACAGGGGTTAGTTCTTGCCCGCCATACGGGCCTGTTCCTGTTGCTGGGCTAAGGAGTCCGCCATGATGCGGGCGGCTTCCAGGAGTTGAATCTTGGCGATGGCCTTGGCTTCCTTCTCCTCCGCCTCACTGTCCGGGTCGGCGTTTTCCTTGGCCGGCACGATGCCCTGGGAGCGCAGGTAGGCATTCCTGGAGTCCTTGAGCACCTTGTCCCGCTGGTCGTTTTCCTTGCGCCGCTTCACCTCGTTGAGGCTGGTGGTCTTGATGGCATCGGCCTCTTGCAGCAGGCGCTCTTGCTGAACCAGCATGGCGAACCCGGAGTCCTGCTGGACCCGTGCGGCGGATTTTTCCCGCAATTTAGCCAGGTACTCCAGCACCGGCCCCTTGGGCGTGAAGGGGGCGGCCTTGATCTGGGACCAAGGCAGGGCATTGTCCAGGGAGCGTTCGCCATGTTCCGGACCCAGGCCCGCCGTGGGGAAGCGGATGTCCGGCTCCACTCCCTTGTGCTGGGTGCTGCCGCCATTGATGCGGAAGAATTGGGCCATGGTCAGACGCAGGCGGCCCAAGTCGTCACCGCTGTTGGCGACGAACCGGTTGAGATCCACCAGGGTCTGGACGGTGCCCTTGCCGAACGTGGGTTCGCCGATGATGATCCCGCGCCGGTAATCCTGAATCGCGGCGGCGAAAATTTCCGACGCGGACGCACTGGTGCGGTCCACCAGCACCGCCAGGGGACCCGCGTAGGCCTGGTCCGGATCCGGGTCCTTTTCCACCTCGATCTTACCCAAGGAGTCCTTGACCTGAACCACCGGCCCCTGGTCGATGAACAGGCCGGTCAATTCGGTGGCCTCGGACAGGGAACCGCCGCCGTTTTCCCGCAGATCGATCACCACGCCGTCCACGCCTTCCGCCACCAGTTCCTTGAGCAGGCGCCGCACGTCCCGGGTGGTGCTGCGGAATTCCGCCTCACCCCGGGATTCGCCGCCGAAGTCCCGGTAGAAGGCGTGTATCTCGACCACGCCGATCTTGAGGGAACCCATGCCGGGCAGTCCGCTCACCACCATGGTCTTGGCGGCCTGCTCTTCCAGTTTGATGTTATTGCGCACCAGGGTCACCAGCCGGTGCTTACCACCGCTGGCGGCACTTTTGGGGATGAGTTCCAGCCGCACCACGGACCCCTTGGGGCCCCGAATCTTGTCCACCACGTCCTGCAAGCGCCAGCCGATCACGTCTTCCATGGCCCCATCCAGCCCCTGGGCGACACCCACCACCTTGTCACCCGCGTCCACCTGGCTGCTGAGTTGGGCCGGTCCGCCGGGTAGGGTCTTTTGCACGATGGTGTATTCGTTTTCCGAACGTAGCACGGCGCCAATACCCTCCAGGGACAGGCGCATGCTGATATCGAAGTTTTCCGATGAACTGGGCGACATGAAGTTGGAGTGGGGATCCAGGCTCAGGGCGTAGGCGTTGACGTAAGTGGAAAACACGTCCTCGGTCTTGAATTGGCTGATGCGCCGCTTGATGCCCTGATAGCGCCGCCGCAGGGTATCCCGGATGTCGGCATCCTCCTTGTCCGTGAGTTTAAGACTCAGGTAGTCATTCTTGACCCGCTTACGCCAGATTTCATCCATGTCGGTAGCGGACTTGGCCCAAGGGGCCTTAGCCCGGTCAAACAGAAAATCCTCGTCCTTGGTGAACTCCATATCTTTGTCCACCAGTTTCAACGCCAGAGCGACCCGCTCATCCACCCGCTTGCGATATTGGCGGAAGATGTCAAAGGCCGGATTGATGTTGCCCCGCCCCAGCAGATCATCCAGTTGGGTGCGGTATACCGCAAATTTGTCGACATCCGCTTGCAGGAAGAACAGCCGGTTGGGATCCAGGCTCTCTAGGTAGCGGTCCAGTATCTTCTTGGACAGTTCGTCATCCAGGGGCGGCTTTTTGTAGTGATAGCGCTCCACCACCCGGGTGACGATGACCGCCACTTTTTCCAGCCGATCATTGGAGATGAGATCCGGGCTATCCGTCCCTTGCACTCGGGCTTGGGTGGGCAGGACCAGCAGGAGGCCCAGCAGAATTCCAGATAGCCGGTTCAATCGCTTCAGCATGTATGGCGCTCTACACAGGAAATCGCCCTGGACTTGGGTTTGGCGCGGCGCCAAGCCGCACGCCCAAGGCATTAGGGCAAGGGTGGATGCAATCCGTGGATGATATCCAGGTAATCTTCCGTTTCCGGGCCCAGCCAACCATGGCGAATCAGAAAATCAATGATGACTAGGCTGCAATTGGCCTTGAAACGTTCCGTGTTCTTGACCAGATCCGCCACCTCGTCCAGGGGTAGCAGGCTAAATTCCTCCACCTCCCCATCGACGCAACGGGGTTGGAACCCAGCCGGCAACTCCAGATCATAGCAATAGATGGTATCGGGTTTTAACCCCGCCGGCGTTTGGCGGCAATAGGTAATGGCGCCAACCGGCTGGGCTTGGGACGCCAGTTCGCTGGACACCCCCGCTTCTTCCCAACATTCCTTGATGAGATTTTGTCGCAAACTCAGGCCGTGGGGCAAGCCTCCAGCGGCCAGATGGTCCAGCAGCCCAGGAAAATTGCGCTTGTTGGCGGAGCGCCGTCCTACCCACAGAGAAATTTGGCCGCTGTCGCGGACGTAGCCATTCAGGTGTTGGCCGTACGCACGAATGCCGAATTGGGCGGCGGCGGCCCGGTCCAGCAGGAACAGAGGCTGGTCCCGGACAAGGCCCACCGGATATAGCTCGCCGTGCCGGTATCCCAATAGGCCGCCAGCCACCAGTTGCTCCAACACCTGGGCCAGGGCTTGGGTACGGAGTTCCAGACCCTGCAGTGAGTCGGCGAGGCGCACCTGGCCAGGTTCCACCCGGAACACCGTCGGCCAAGCCCGCAGATGGTCGGCAAATTGGGGGCGGATCCAACCGAGGGTCAGGCCGTCCGCACGCAGGGGCAAAAATTCGGCGGGTTCCCAGCCGTTGCAGGCGTGGACCCGGTCTAAGTAGGCCATGGGGTTTCCTCTTCAATCGTCAGACCAGGGGATGCGGACCGCCCTGGGTTACTCGAAATATCCGTGCAAAGGTGGGAAATGTTTTCACCCGTCCTGGGACTCTGCAGCCTTGGCCGCTTCCCACAGGGCTTCCATGAGTATCCGGGATTCGGGACCCGGGCTCTGCCCCCGCTCCGCCAAGACCTGCTCCATGAACTGGAAACGGCTAGTAAAGCGCCTATTGGCCCGGCGCAACGCCTGTTCCGCGTCAACCCCTAAATGCCGGGCCAGATTGACACAGGAGAACAGCAGGTCGCCGATTTCCCATTCCAGCTCCTCCACCGGAGCGCTCTGGGCCAGGGCGGCCCGGCATTCCTGGAGTTCTTCCTGAACCTTGTCCAGCACCTCATCAGCCCGCTGCCAGTCGAACCCCACCCGGGCCGCCCGCTTTTGCAGCTTTTCCGCCCGGCTCAAGGCTGGTAGCCCCAGGGTCACGCCGTCCAACAGGCTGGCGGACGCCCTGCCCGCCTTGGCCAAGCGCTCCTGTTGCTTGGCGGCCTCCCAAGCCTGATGCAGATCCGTCGGCGGTGCCTCGCCAGGCACCGGGTACACATGGGGGTGACGACGCACCATTTTGGCGCAGATGCCATGCACCACGTCGGCAAAGTCGAACTTACCGGCTTCCTCCGCCATGCGGGCGTGGAACACCACTTGGAACAGCAGATCGCCCAATTCGTCCCGGAGGTCGCCCAGATCGCCCCGTTCGATGGCGTCCGCGACCTCAAAGGCCTCTTCCAGGGTGTAGGGCGCCACGCTGCCGAAGGTTTGACGCCGATCCCAGGGGCAGCCTGATTCGGGGTGCCGGAGTTCCCCCATGATGGTCAGGAGGCGCTGGATGGGATGGGGGTCGGGCATGACGTGGAGTACGGGTTTGACCTAGGGTTAGGGAACTGGCGCCGGCGGCGGGCGCCCTTAAAATTTGCGCTGGTAATACTCGGTGATCACCAGACGGCCATCCCGCAGGGTTCCGGCCAGGTCCAGGGAGCCCAGGTAGCGCTCCACACCGAATAGGTTGTTGGGCCCCAGGTCACCCTTGACCCGGAATTGAATCTGGACTTGGTCGGGCGTCACCACCTTCCAGACCAAATCCTCGGCCACCAGACTTCGCCGGCTGGTGGACTTGAACAAAGCCCCGTACTGGACCCGCAAGGGTTCCAAACCTTCGCCCTCGTCGGTCTTGACCCGCTCGTCAAACAGGCTCAGAAAGCGTTCCAAGTTGCCGAGTTCATAGGCTTCGACAAAACGGTTGACCAATTGATCCACTTCCCGCCGCCCGATAGGTGACGCCACAATTTCGGGTTTGGCAACCGGCGGAGCGCCCCCGGCCTTGGCGGGCCGGCGGTCGCCCTTGTGCAGGGCGATGGGGTTTACCGTCGCCAACTCCAGGTAGCGCTCACAGCCGCCCTTTTGGGTGGTGAAGCGATTGGTCTCGCCGACACTACAACGGCCGGTGTCGTTCACGCCGATGAAACTAAACTCGGCGCAGCGAGCGTCCATGTAGAAGAGTTCCAGATACTGGGTGTCGGTGGGGCGCACCTCGTAAAAGCTGCGCGTCAGGGTTTCTAGGGGGACCGGTTCCACATAGTTGGGGTCGTTGAGATAAGCCGTGAACTGGAGGGAAAAATCACCGATCTTATGGGGCAGCCGATTTTTCAACTTAACGCCGATCTGGCAGCCCGCCACCTGTTGTTTCACCGCCGCCACGGATAGCAGGGCCGGCACCAGGGCACCCTCGGGGTCATCAGCTGCGCCCCCCCCGGCGCTCCCTTCCTCCAGCACAAAGCGAGACCGCCCCGCAGCCTTGGTCCTGGGATTGGCGGCCGGCATATCGGGCTCGTCCTGGGCGGCTGGCTCCTCCACGCCGGTTTCACCCCTGGGTTGCCCTCCGTTGAAGGCCCGGGTCTCGGCCCCGGTTTGGGCGGCGCCCAAATTTCCTGCTAGCAGTAGGGCGATACCGGCACACACCACTTGATTCAACATAATCAATACGCGCTCCCCTTGGGAACTACTTAAGTCAAGCTGACAAGCATATACAAGGGCAATTTATGGATACAACTTGTATCTTGCGAAATCGGGTCAGGGATCTGCATCCGATAAACTTACCACCCCTAGGTCACAGCTGATGCGCTAACCATGTGCGGTCGCTTCGTTCAATATTCGGATCCGGATCTCTATCGGCAGGAATTCCAGCTGGATCTGGTGTGTGCCGCCCAACCCCGTTACAACGTCGCTCCATCCCAGAACATCCTCGCCATCCGCGCCGGTCAGGACGCCAAACGCCGACTCGATTGGCTGCGCTGGGGCCTAATTCCCGCCTGGTCCCGGGGGCCAGAACCCCGCTTCGCCACCATCAATGCCCGTGCCGAAACCCTGGCGGAAAAACCGGCTTTTCGGATGCCGTTCCGGCACCAGCGCTGCCTGGTACCCAGCGAAGGCTTCTACGAATGGCACGCCGAAGCCGGCGGCAAACAACCCTATCTGATCCGGTCCCGCTCTGGACGACCCTTTGTCATGGCCGGGCTTTGGGATAGTTGGCGGGATCCCGCCGGGCGGGTAGTGGAGTCCTGCGCGCTGGTGGTGACCCAGGCAAACGATGTGATTCGCCCCATTCATGAGCGTATGCCGGTGATCCTGGCCGGGACCGGTCTCGCCACCTGGCTCGACCCAGGCATCCAGGAACCGGCGTTATTGACACCCCTGCTGGGACCCTGTCCGCCGGAATGGTTAGAATGCTTCCCAGTGTCTCGCCGGGTCAACTCGCCCTACCAGGACGATGCGGAATTACCGATGCCCCTGACCGCGCCCCGCCAAGGGGAACTGGCGGTTGATGTTGCCCAGGCGCGGCGGCCAGTGCCGTAAGCCGAAACCGGCCCCGGCGTCGCCCGCCCAAACCAGGAGGGCGATGCAGGCCAACTCAATAGGTCGTTCCATGTCCATGCAGTGGCCCCAACTCCTGTCCCGGGTACGCCTGGGAGCCGAGGATCCCCCATCCCGATCCGCGTCCCGCACCGATTTCCAGCGGGACTATGATCGCATCGTGTTCTGTTCCGCGTTCCGGCGCATGCAGGACAAAACCCAAATATTCCCCCTGTCCAAAATCGACTATGTACGTACCCGTCTGACCCACAGCCTGGAAACCTCCAGCGTTGGCCGGTCGCTGGGCACCCTGGTGGGAGAGCAAATCATTACCCGCCACCGGCTGCCCGATTATCTGGCGTCGGATTTTGGCGATATCTGCGCCGCCGCGTGCCTGGCCCATGACATCGGCAATCCGCCCTTCAGCCACTCAGGAGAAGACGCCATACGCCACTGGGCGGCCCACGCCGATTATGGCCAGCGCCGGGTCGAGGTGTTAAGGGGCAGCCAACGGGAGGACTTTCTAAATTTTGAAGGCAATGCCCAGGGCTTTCGCATCGTCTCCCGGCTGCAAAGCCGGGATAACCGGGGCGGACTGCAATTGACCTGCGCCACGCTGGCGGCCTTCACCAAATATCCCCGGGAGTCTTGGTTGGGGGGTGCGGCGGGCAATGGCATCAGCACCAAAAAGCACGGCTTTTTCGCCGATGACCGGGAATTATTCGAGGAGGTGGCGGCCACCGTGGGACTGCTGCGCCGGGACCCCTTGCGGGCGGTGTGGCACCGGCATCCGCTGGCCTTCTTGGTGGAGGCGGCGGACGATATTTGTTACCGGGTCATCGACATCGAAGACGGCTTTCGGCTTGGACATCTGAGTTTCCAGGACGCCATGGATCTGTTCCAGCCGATCTTAGGGGATAAGGAACGCCAATTGGCCCGCCTAGGGCGCATCGAGGGAGTCCGGGAAAAAATTGAATTTCTGCGCGCCAAAGCCATCAACGAGGGGATCCAGCAGAGTCGCGCTTGCTTCCTGGACCACGAGGCGGACATCCTGGCCGGACGTTTCGACCAACCCCTGCTGAGTCAGATCCCCCAACGGGCCGAGTTCGACCGTTTGGTGGAAGTCGCCCGGGAACGGGTCTATTCGGTTCCGGAAGTGGTGGAAATCGAAACTGCGGGATTCGAGGTTATCGCCGAATTACTGGAACGCTTTATCCGAATTTTGGATGACATCGCAGAGCGGGGTGACCGGGCCACGCCCAAGAGCCGCATGACCAGTTTGCTCATCCCGGCTCAATTCATCGGCCCGCAACGCATTCCTTCCCAAAATGCCTATCTGCGCCTGCTACGACTCACGGATTTCGTTTCTGGCATGACGGATTCCTACGCCGTTTCCCTCTACAAGAAAGTGACCGGAATATCCTTGCCGGGCGGATGAGGGCGCGGGGCCGGCCCGCCAGCTCAGTCCAGCACTTGAAACAGGCGTTTGTGATGCCCAGTTTGGGCGCAGATTCGGCATAGCTCCTCCGCGCCCCTCTGTCCTTCGGGATGACTATAGCTCGCGCCGCAGCCCCGGCAACGGTTGGTCCGCAGGGGCAAACGATCCACCAACAGCCGTTGCCAACGGGCCAGACTCAGTGCGTTGGATTCGCAAATATCCAGGCACAGGCCGCAGCCAGTGCAGAGTTCCGGTGTGATTCGATAGGCGAGCAGTTGGTCCCCGTCCCGCTGCCAATCCAGCGCCAAATGGGGACAAATTTGCACGCAGGCATTACAGCCAGTGCAGCGACTTGGATCAATCCTGGGCACGAACGGATACAGATCGGCGGGGGAAACCTTGGGCAAGCGGCTGGCCCAGGGTTGAAATGGGGCTTCTTCATCCTCAACCAGAGTCCGCACCGGCGCGCTGAGCGCCCGCCAAGCACCGCGAAAGAAATCCCTACGTCCCTGCACCTGGTCATTGGCAGCGGCCCGTGCCTGTACCAGAACGCGGGGCCAGGCCTCCTCCGCCAATTCTCGATACCCCAGCGTGCTTAATCGACGCGACGCCAGCGTCTGATTTAGTCGCGCTAGCCGGTCAATCAGGCGCGTTCCCCTGCCTCGGGGACAGGTCTCGCAATCCCTTCGACACACCAGCAATTCCCTCACGCCGGATTGGTGTAGGCGCACCAATTCCGCCATGCCCAAAGCGTGCAGACAGGGCACCAAACTGTCCGTGCCCTCCCCGGCCTGGGTCCGGTCACAACGGGCAAAGGCTTGCCCAGTTCCTGGAATGACCAGCGGGCGCAGCCGGAGCAGCACCGCTTCCTGGGGACAAGCGGCGGCACAGAGGTCGCAACCGTCACATCGGGAAGCATCTATCCCCAATTGGCTATCGTCCATCACCCAGGCGTCCCGGGGACAGGCGTCAACGCAGGCGCGGCAAGTAGCCTGCTCCAACTGGGAATGAACGCAACGCTCGGCAAAAATCTCGGGAAGCGCCAGTTCTCCGCTAACACCGGCGGCCACGGGATCCCTCACCAAGTAGGCGCGGAACCCGGCACGAAACTGGGCATGGGTAAGACTTGGGAAGTCACGGCTTTAGGTTGTCGCGCTGCTATTTCCTCGGCGGTCAGACGAGGCAATTCTAAAATCCTTTCTAACAGATCCCGCACCTCGTCCAGATAGGCGGCGGTGACCCGCGCCAACCCGGCGTAGAAGCGGGAGCCACAGCGGGTTGCCACCCGCTCCGCAAATTGGTCGATCCAACGCAGGCAGTGTTCGTCCATGAAATAGGCCGCCTCCTTCAGAGCCTCTTCGCCACCGTCTCCACCAATGAGGCTACTCAGAAATTGCAACTGATAAACCAAATGGTCATCGGCCCGGATACGCCAATCCGGCACTGCCAGCCCATGGCGTTGATAGGCGGCCCGAACTTGAAACATAGACTCCTGCATGGCGAGGTTTTCTTCATCCACCCAGGGAGACTCGCATGGCGATGCGCCCAATCCATGGTTAAGATAAATATCCGCATATTCCGCCGCCAGCAGATCCAGGGCCGATTGGTCCAAGGAGGCGGGAATGTCGGTCAGACCATGGAAGAACAGACCGAGGGCATCCTGCCCGGCCGGCTTGCTCAACCGCAGGCCAAGGAAATCCGAGTAGCCGTTTTCCCATAAGGACAGAATCTGCTCCCGATTCAGCTCCCGTTCCTGGAGCATGGCCAAAATCGATAAGTCCTCGGCGACCTCCGCCCGAAAACGGTCCAACGTGCTGCTTTCAGAGGGGTTTTCGGTCGCCGAGGATTGCATGCTGTTACACCTTCCCTTTGCTGTGGGGAACAAAAACGATGGACGGGTTGGTCAACTCGGGATTGGCAAAGTTTTTCACTGCCTGTACCGGTTGTTCGTTGGGGCCAATCGCCTTGGTGGGGTGCTTGTTTTCCCGCAGCTGGTCGATGGGACCGATGTCCAGAACCCTCATCATACAGGCCATCACACAGTAAGGCTTGCGACCCGCTTCGATCTCATCCACGCACATATTGCATTTGGACACGATGTTCAGTTCTGGAATGAACTGAGGAGCACCGTAGGGACACGCCGCTTCGCAACGCCGGCAGCCAATGCACAGAGTGGAATCGATATCCACGATACCGTCCTTCTTGCGCTTGAATATGGCGCCGGTGGGACAGGTAGGCAAACAGGCCGGTTCCGCGCAATGGTTGCAGGAAACGTTGACCTTATAGGCATACACATCCGGGTAAGTTCCGCCTTCCACGTATTGGACGCGACGGAAACGGGGACCCGGTGGGAGTCCATTCTTATCCTTGCAGGCAATTTCGCACGCCCGGCAGCCGATGCAGTCCACGTTATTGTGGACGAACCCCAACTGCATCTCAGGCTTGACCGGGGTGTAAACCTCTTTCTTGCGACGTTGAATCGCGGCCTTCACCTGGGTGTTGTCTTTCGTCTCAGCCATCGATCGATCCTCCGCGCCGATTAGAGGTCACGCCGGAACACATGGGAACGGGCCGTAGCCAGTCGATCCCAACCGGGGCGGTGTTTGAGTTCCGATTTCTTCAAGTCGCACAACACCGTGTTATAGGCAAAGGAACCCGCTGGGCTGGGATCGTCCAGGGTCAACATGTCTGGATTCCCAGATCGGTCCACCCCATTCTCATCCAGATCCAACCAGGCCCCCTCATGGAGCACCAATACGCCGGGCATGCAACGCTCCGTGACGTAAGCCGGAACCACGACCTTACCCCGCTCATTCCAAAGTTCCACCGTATCGCCCGTCTTGATGCCGAGTTTCCGTGCATCACTGGCGTTGATGGTGACCTCCTGCTCATAAGTTTCCCGCAACCAGGCGCAGTTGTTGAATATGGAGTGGGTTCTCCAACGCGGATGGGGCGAAATCAAATGGAACGGGAATTGTTTGGTCTTGGGGCTGTTCAAGGATTCCCAAGGCTCGATCCATTTCGGGATCGAAGGAATGTGATAGCCATACCGGGTCTTGGTCCAGTCACTGATCTGAGCCAGTTCCTGACAGAGAATTTCGATCTTCCCAGACGGTGTCTGGAATGGCTTCCCTTCCTCGATTTGGGCCCGGAAACCGACGTGGGGCTTATCCAGCTTGAACTTGTACACCCCATGCTTCTTGAAATCTTCCCAGGACATATCTACGTGCTGGTGGTGCATCACCTTGGTATCCCACCATTCCCGCAAGTAGGCCTCGTCTACCGGATCGGCATTGTTCCAATAGTCTCGGGTCGCTTTAGGATTATAGGTTCTGGCAAATACATCCCCCATGCCGGTTTTTTGCCCAATCCGATAGGCCAGTTCGGTGAAGATCTGGAAGTCGGTGCGGGACTCACCCATGGGCTCGATGACTTTGGGCCGGTGAATGTAGTAATGGCCCTTATACCAGGGTAGCGCCACGTCGTGCCGTTCAAAGTGGGTCGATACCGGCAGCAACACATCTGCGTACAAACCGGAGGGGGTGATGGTGGAATCCATGCACACCACTAACTCCAGCTTATTCATCGCCTGGATTTCTTTGTTGATATTGGTGAGCTGGTTGAACCAGTCAGACCCTTGCCAGAAGATACCCTTGATGTTGGGAATCACGCCGTCCATGTTGTCCGCACGGGGCCAAAGTCCCGCTTCTTCCCGGGTCACGTTCGGATAATTGAGCACGATATGGGCCCAACGATCGGACTTGATGGACGCGGACCAAATGTTGGCGTATTGGTCGTAGGGATAGGCCACCGCTTCCGGGTGCCATGCCTTGCCTACGCCCTCGGCGCAACCGCCGAGGATGCCGATGTTGCCGGTCATGGCCTGTAGGGCCGCAGCCATACGATTGTATTGCTCACCGTAGGCGTTACGGCCCGGTGCCCAGGAAGCTTTCAGGGCAGCGGGCTTGGTGCGGGCGTACATATCCGCCAACTTCTTGATGTCCTCGGCGGACACACCGCAAATCTTCGCTGCCCATTCTGGGGTTTTAGGCTCGTTGTCGTACTTACCCAGGATGTAGTCTTTGAAGTTTTCCTGGCCATTGGGACTATTGGCCGCCCAAGCTGGCATGGTTTTCTCGTCCATGCCCTGCACGAATTTGTCGATGAACGCCTGGTCGTGGAGATTATTCGCGAAGATGTGATGCGCCATGCCCGCCATCATGGCGGCGTCCGTATTGGGCTTGATGGGAATCCACCAAGCATCGTAGGTGGCCGCCGAGTCCGTGTACTGGGGATCCACCAGCACGAATTTGCAGCCCCGCTGCTTGGCGAGGCGCATGTAATAGAAGGTGTTACCGCCATGGAAGGTGTAGGCCGGATTCCAGCCCCACATGATGATCAACTTGGAATGGGCGTAGGCGTCATCCTCATTGCCGTCCTCGATGGTCCCAAAGGTCCAACGGGAACTGGTGGTGGTCCCTTGATACGAGGGCACAGACCAGGAACTGGTACGGCAGCCGAACATACCGAGGAAACGACCCAACAAGCCTTCGATCTGGTCGGACTTGTGGAGCACACCGTAGGATGCACCGGCGTAGCTCTGATCCAGCAACGCGGTAGGACCATACTTTTCCTTAAGCTCGATCATCTTGGTGGCCACATAATCCAGGGCCTCATCCCAAGTCAGGCGCTTGAATTTGCCCTCGCCCCGCTTACCGACCCGTCCCATGGGATACAGAAGACGCTCCGGCGAATAGAGACGCTGCCGATAGGAGCGACCCCTTAAACAGGCCCGCAACTGGGGTTCTTCCTCAGTGTCCTTACCGAACTCGCCGCCCTGCTGATAGCGACCATCATCGGTGGACAAACGGACGATGACATCGCCTTTCTTATGGGCCACCAGCATGTGCCGAGAGCCGCAGTTATGGGCGCAACTGGTGACCATGGTCTCCAATTGATCGTCCCTAGGATAGGGTTCATAAGCAAAGGCTTGGGCGTCTGGGCTGCGTATCAGCCCTCCCGTACCCAGGACGGCCGCACCTGCGGCCGTGGACTGTAGGAACGACCGCCGGGACAAATTTAGGCGTCCGTCCAGAAAACTTAGGTCTCGCTGCTTGGTCATCTTCTTGGCTCTCCCGGAGTACCGGATGGCTACTTGGTTTTGCTGGATGCCCCAGCCCCTACCAAAAACCGATCCTCCGATTTGGTCGGACGGTCCTTGGCCCAATCAGGCACCGGCGGGGCCATGCCCGGCCAGGCGTTACGCGGGTATGGAAAGCTAATCCGATACCAACTACGGCCCCCATGGCAGCCAAAGCACACGTCGTTGTTGTCCTTGCCGAGAGCCTCAATGGCGTCGGCTTTCAGGAAATTGACTTGGTGGCGGTTGGTACGGATTCCCGCATGGCAAAGCAAACAGTTGTTTTGGAACAGATGGCCGAACTCGCGCCAATCGCCCGGAGTCCCCATGATCTCCGATGCATACTTGCCATGACACATCAGGCACACCTTGGGATCCGCATGCTTGCGTTGCGTTAAGCTAGAGTCGCCAGTGGCACTGGAGTTGGCCGTTTCCTCCCGCGGATCGTTACCCTGATGACAGGTGGTACACTTCAAGTCCATGACTTGCTTAGCGTATTCAGTCACTAGATGGCGCCGGTGGAAAGTATCCTGGTCGCCTTTATAGGTATCTAACGTCTGGTACCAAGCCAAGGCGTCCACCGCCTTCACACCTGCTGGAGATTCCTTGCGTACCCGGGTATCCAGCACTTCCTTGTGGCACTCAAGACACTGGGCATCCGTAGCGGTTTCAATCGCCGGCTTAAAATGGATTGGATTCCATTGTGCATCGCCGTAGGCTTCTATACCCATCTTGGCTCCGGCGGTTTTGTCCGCCACCTTGCCATTTGGGACGGCTTTTTCAACCGGCGGTTTATCCGCTGCCGCTTTCGCGGGCGCCGCCTTTTCTGCCGCTCCCACGCCGGCGCACAAAAACAACCCAACAACCGCCCCAAGGGGCATGAGTAAAAACGTCGCTCGCTGCATGAGGTGTCTCCTCTGGCACCGAAAAAAAGCACATCCATGTGCTTGGATAATCCTCGGCCCCTTTAAGCCTCGGGGAACTTAGATCAATTCTGGGGGGGCTGCCAGCCGGACATGCCGGACATTCCGCCCATACCGGACATTCCGCCCATACCGGACATTCCACCCATGCCGGACATTCCACCCATGCCGGACATTCCACCCATGCCGGACATTCCGCCCATACCGGACATTCCACCCATGCCGGACATTCCGCCCATACCGGACATTCCACCCATGCCGGACATTCCGCTCATGCCTGAAGCAGGATAGAAGTACATCTGGCCATCCGGGGTAATACGGAAATAACCGGCCATTCCGGCCATACCAGACATGCCGGACATGCCACCCATGCCGGACATTCCGCCCATGCCACCCATGCCGGACATGCCGCCCATGCCGCCCATGCCGGACATTCCAGACATGCCGCCCATACCACCCATGCCGGACATGCCGCCCATACCACCCATGCCGG